>PMYE01000019.1 GCA_003171315.1 Acidobacteriaceae bacterium | reverse complement strand
GAATTGTCATCCCGAGCGAAGCGCTTTTCAGCGGAGCCGAGGGACCTGCTTTTGCTCTTCGCGGTCTCCACACATCACAGGAAATGGGTGCCCCCGGTCCCTCGCCTTTGGGGACCGGGGATAGCGCGGCGCCCACATCCACTACAACTGCGGTTGCCCCATCCACCACAACCTCGGGTGCCCCAGGTCCGGGGTCCCCACGGACAGGTCTTCGTCCGGGGGGTGGAGATCTCGCTTCTGAGACCCGGGATACCAAGAACTCCAGCCCCACCGCCATCCTCTCCCCCGCCGACGTCTCCGGCCCGCTCCACGGCTTGCAGATCGCCGTGCCCCGCTGGTCGCCCGACGGCCAATCCATCGCTTTGATCGGCGGCCTCATGAGCGACCAGGGCGTCACCGGCGGCGACGTTTGGGTCGTCTCTTCGCATGGCGGCTGGCCTCGCGACCTCACGCCCGGCCGTCCTGCCTCCGCCCAATGGCTCGCATGGGACGACAGTCAGTCCCTCTACGTCAGCGAACTTTCCGGAGGCGACGAACGTTTGATTCGTCTGCAAATGGCCGCAGCCGCAGGCGCCGCAACCGCTTTTAGTGAACCCGTCTTCACCATTCCCGGCGATATGGGCTCCAGCCCATACGATCCCGCCCTCTCCGCCTCTTCAGATCGTTCGCTCTTCGTCTTTCAGGCCAGTTCATTCAATACGCCGCCCGAAATCTTTGCCGCGCGCGCCAAGCAGGATCCGTCCGTCCACTCGGCAGACACCGCGCGCCTCTTCCAGCTCTCCCACTTCAACGATGGCCTCAAGCCCTCCTGGGGCGATTCCGTTTCCCTCTCCTGGAAGAATGGCAACTTCCAGGTCCAGGGCTGGCTCCTGCTCCCCGCGCACTACGATCCGGCTAAGAAATATCCGCTCCTTGTCGAGGTCCATGGTGGTCCTGCTTCTTCGGTCACATCGCGCTGGAACGGCGGCGCGGGCGGTTTCAGCGCCACGGCATTTTCCGCCCTCGATTACTTCGTCCTCATGCCCAATCCACGCGGCAGCTTTGGCCAGGGCGAAGCCTTCACCCAGGCCAATCGCAGGGACTTCGGCTACGGCGACCTCCAGGACATACTGGCGGGCGTCGATACCGTCCTCGCCCGGTACCCTGTAGATCCCAACCGCATCGGCATCTTCGGCTGGAGCTACGGCGGTTTCATGACCATGTTCGCCGTCACTCAAACCCATCGCTTCCGCGCGGCGGTGGCCGGAGCGGGCATTTCCGACTGGCTGTCCTACTATGGCGAAAACTCCATCGACAGGTGGATGGTTCCGTACTTCGGCGCCTCGGTTTATGACGACCCGCAGGTCTACGCTCGCAGCTCCGCCATCACGTTCGTCAAACAGGTTGAAACTCCAACCCTCATTGTCGTTGGCGACCGCGATGGCGAATGCCCCTCGCCGCAGTCCTTCGAGTTCTGGCACGCACTGCGCGATCTCCATATTCCCACGCAGTTGGTCGTCTACCCCAACGAGGGCCACGGATTCACCGATCCTATAGACCGCCGCGACGTGGTCCAACGCGCAGTCGACTGGTTCGCCCGTTACTTGCCGCCTGGCTCCTGAGGCTGGTTTTTGCTCGCCATCCGGCTCCGCCTCAGTCTATTCAGCAGAGATTGGTTCAAGGCCCGTTCGCTGCCAGAGGCGGGCCCGTCCTGATACACTTTTTCTTGGAGTTTTCAGTGTGCGTTTTGCTCCTCCGGCCGCATGCGGCAGCGTGCTGCGGGAAGCTTGCGGCCTTGGTGCAACTCACCGGACGCGGGCCAAACCCGGTCATGTGCAACAGCGGCTATAGTTCATTCTTCTTTGTGTGGTTTTTGCGACCGTTCCGCATCTCGACGGCGCGGGACGGGGAGGATTCATGCGGCGGTTCTTGACGCTTGTTTGTTTGCTTGGCCTGGCCGTTCCGGCCGGGATTTCCATCTCTGGTTGTACGCGCAATCCGGCAGGAAACTACTGCAACGGCCTGGGCTACGGTTTGAAGGACACCGACGTAGCCAACCTCACGCTGCAGCCGCAGATCGCCGGCATTTCCCTGGCCTACGGACAAACGACCCAGGTTCAAGCGCCGATCGCCACTACCTGCAAGGGCACCGCAACCGGAATCGCTTCCGGGACGCTTAGCTACGGCACCACCAACAATCAGTTGGCCGACATCTCTCCCACCGGAAGTCTCTGCGCCGGCACCTGGAACCGGAACACGGGCGGCGGAATTGCCGACTATACGTATTGCTACTACCCCAATCCCCTACCGTCGAACGGCGGGTTGCCTTACGGTATCGCGTATCTTACGGCCACTGCCTCCTCGGTCACCTCCAACCCGGTCACAGTCTACGTGCATGCTCCGATTTCCAGCGTCAGCCTCGTCACCACTCCCAGCTCCGGATCTTCCTCTCAGGGTTGCTACTCACAGAACCAGCAGGCGCAGCTCGATGCCCAGGCTTGCTATGTGAGCAATGGCACGCAGTACGAACTCTGCGCGCCATCTTCCGTGACGGCTGCAAACTACGCATGTCCGGGCGGGCTGGCTCCCGGCGCTACCTCGGTTCCAGAGTGCATTTCTTCCATCGGCACGCTCAACTTCTCGGTGGGTGCATCCTCGGTGGCCTCCATCAACGCCACCACCAACGTCATTACCGCGGAACAGCCCGGCACCACGGTCATCACCGCAACCATCGCGCAATCGGCTTCTTCGGCCGGATATTTCTCCACATGCCCGCCCCAATCGATCAATGTCACTCTCGCCAACGGGAGCACCAAGGGCGTGGTGACGCAAGGCGTCTCGCAGAATCTGACGACCACTGTCATCGATTCGCAGGGCAACCCGATTACCGGCCTTGCGCTCCTTTATCAATCCACCAACCCCATCGACATCACGGCCACCGGCACCGGTTACATCACCCCTCTTTTCCCCGGCGTAGCAACGGTAACCGCGATTTGCGAGCCGCCGACGTGCAATTTCGCACCCATCAACGAGTTCGGCTTGAACGGAACTGGCCTGTCGATCGCTTCCAACCCCGTCGACATCATCGTCCCCGGCGCCACCAGCGACTTTGCCTGGTTCGCGGCGCCCGGCCAGTCGCAATACTTTGCCTCGATGGAGCTGCTCACCGGCGCGCCCGGTTCCACGGTGCGCCTGCCCTACGTACCCAACTCGATGGTCATGGATCAGACGGGAAATCATCTTTTCTTTGGCTCGCCCCGCGAGCTGATGATTTACTCGCCGAGCGGCAACATCCTCACCAGGCAGGACGCTTCCGCTCCCGGAGTAGTGCTGGCCGCCGCTCCCAATGGCACCGAAGTCGTCATCAACGACCAGATACGCGGCCTGTTCTACCTGTACAACAGCATTTCCGGCCCAACCTCCTCGTTTGCAGGCATGGGAGCCGCCGCCGCCTGGACCCAGGATTCGAATACCCTGTATATCGTCGACAGCGCCGCGCTGGGCGGCAATCACACCAATACGCTCTACGTCTACAACAACGCCACAGGCTGGAGCACCTATAGTCTGAACGCTTCCGGCGGCGCGCGGAATCTGGCGATCACCGTTCCCGGCATAGGCGCCTATCTCGCCGGCGATCTAGCAACCGTCGCCCACACCTGGTGCCCCAGCGGCACGGTCGGCAATAACGCAACCGTTCAGTTCTATCCGCAGCCGGTGACCGATTCGTTCAACATTCCGACCAGCGTTCTGGGCGCCACGTCGGACGGGGGCCATGTTCTGGGCGCGTCGCTCAGCGGCACGAGCATCACGCTCAACGACATCGGCGTGAGCATTCCCCCGACGGCTCAATTTCCCGCGGCCGAATGCCCTGAGACCACAACAGGCGCGCCTCCCAATCAGGTGCAAACCATGGCGCCGCTCTCCACCAACCCCTCACTCAACGGGTCGGTGAACCTGACCGGCGTGACCAACGCAGCGGCCATCAACCAGATCGTCACCGGCACTGCGCCGACCACAGCCTCAGTCACCACGGCCCCCCCCATCGCATTCGTCACCTACAACACGCCGAGCACTTCTACGACGGCAGCCACGCTCCCTTACTATCTGCCGCAGTCGACCCCGGGCGTCACTGGTCCCGTGGGTTACGTCACCTTCGCCGACAGCACGTCGGCCACGCCGCCCACGGCGCCGCTAGCCGGCGCTTTCTCGCCCGATCACTCCATCTTTTTCGTTTCTACCGCGGGCGACAACGAGATCCACTTCATCGGCATTCCCACCAACTTGAGCACAGCGGCGCCTCCAACCGAGAACATCCAGCAGCATCCGCAATACAGCCCCAATCTGCCGGCCTGCACGCCGGTCTCTGAGGGCGGCAACGACGCAGGCTGCCTCTATCCCACGGCGCCGGGCGCGAACACGGTGGTTCCCGCAACGGCCATCGCCGTCACGCCGCGCTCCGTGACATAAGCCGCACAGGGCACAGAAATACGGGTGCCGAAACTGGAAACCGTACACCTGCAGGTGTCAAACGCACGCGAAATCCTCCACATTCCGTGGAGGATGTGTGTTTCTGAGCGTTGACGAAAAATCGTCGCATTGCGAGCTCTTGAATAAATCGACCTGCAGGTGCAGGAAACGCGGGAAAATCTGACCTGCAGGTCTATGGATTTGAGCGAAACCGACGGAATAAACATTCACAGAACAGTTTTTGAAGCATTGCGGATCGAGCTACGGCTCGGCCGCATGTCGAAGCTCGGGGTGCGGATAGAGATCGCAGGGGCCGAAGGCCGCGATTCTCCGCCTCCTCACGGCGGCCGGGTGAAAGAAACCACAGGCCGGATTGCCTGAGCTTGGCGAGCGGCGCAGCATTTTGTCTGGCCCCCGCAGGATAGAATCGACTCATGATTAAGGGCATCTCGTTTCTGCGTCCTGCGGGCAGCGCGGCAGCGTACGGCCGGCTGGCCGGCTTTTTTGCCGCGCTGGGATTCGCGCCCGGCAAAGGGTGGCAGGAAGAGGGATCGCGGGGCGCATCGTTCCTGGCTCCGCTCGGGAATCTCGAATTTGTCGATGGCAAGTTCCCGTCCACAGCCGACGTCCTTATCGAAGTTACATCGCTCGACTCCATTCATCAGGCGGCAGAAGCCTGGCTGCGCGCGCAGGGAGGCGCCGGGGCCGTCTCCTGCCTGTCGCCGATCGCTGAAACGCACTGGCGCTCGCGCCTGTTCACGGTCGAGCCCGAACCCGGCTTCCGCTTCAGTTTTTGGGCCTGGTCCGATCCCGTTAAAGGCAAGCCGGCGGCCCTCGAAGGCGATCTCTCCGCCGCCGGCATGAAGTTCGCCATTGTCGTATCGCGCTTCAACGCCGTTGTCACCGACCGCCTGCTCGATGGCGCTCTCGACGTATTGCTGCGCAGCGGCGCTGACCGCTCGGACATCGAAATTGTCCGCGTTCCCGGGGCATGGGAGATTCCCGCCGCCGCTCGCGCCTGCGCAGCCGGCGGCCGCGTGGATGCGGTGGTCACACTGGGCTGCCTGCTGCGCGGCGAAACCGAACACTTCGAGGTCATTTATAACGAAGCGGCCCGCGGCATCGGCCAGTCGCAGCAGGAGACCGGCGTTCCTCACAGCTTCGGCGTGCTCACCTGCGACACTCTGGAGCAGGCCATGAACCGCGCCGGCATCAAAGCCGGCAACAAAGGCTGCGAGGCCGCAGCGGCCGCCATCGAGATGGCCAGCCTGCGCCGCAAACTGCAGCAAGGCGGTTCCGCTTGACCAGCAGGCATCGACGCAAGTCCCGCGAACTCGCCATGCAGATGCTCTTCCAGGCCGATGTTGGACGGCAGACCCCGGAAGAGGTTCGCGCCACGTTCTGGAAGGCCGGCGATCCCGTCGAACCCGAAGTCAGCGCATTTGCCGAAGACCTTTTCCGCGTGGCCCTGGCCGAGCAGGAGAAGATCGACGCGCTGATCGCCGAGCACTCCACGCACTGGCGACTGGGCCGCATGCCTGCCGTCGACCGCAATCTGCTGCGCATGGCCGTGGCGGAACTGGTCGGGTTCCAATCCACGCCTTTTCCCGTGGTCATCAACGAAGCGCTCGAGATCGGCCGCCGCTACTGCGCTCCCGAGTCCATCAACTTCCTCAACGGCGTCCTGGATTCCATTGCGCGGAGCGTAATCGCGAAATAACTGGGTTCGTCGCCCTACGCCAGCATCATCCCCAGCCGTCGCGCCCGCTTCAGTGTCCGTGCGGGGAGCGTGGGTTGAGGCTTGCCCGCCGCGAGCCCGATCCACAACTGGCCCACCGGCTTTGCGCCCAGCATCCGCGCTGCCAGGCGCAGCGCGCGAGCCGCTCCAGTCGCCAAGGGGATGAGAAATCCGGGCATCCCCGCCGACGCCACCAGCACCGCCTTGCGCGGTTGCAGCTTGCAGCGCAAGGTGGGGCCGTTCTGTCCCCACGGCCAATAGACATAGCCCAGTAGCCGCTCGAGGAAGCGGCGAAAGAGCGCCGTCACGTTGTAGTAATTCACCGGCGAAGCCAGCACGATCGCGTCCGCCGACTCCACCGCGGCCAGAATCTGCTCCAGGCCGTCGTGCTGCCTGCACCTGCCCCGCTCTCCGCCCGGTGCCTGTGTACACTGGCGGCAATTGGCGCAGAATTCGATGGGGCATTCGCTCAGACGAATGGTTTGCGTCGTTGCGCCCTTGGCTCGTGCGCCCTCCAGGACCGCTGCCACGGCTAACTCCGTCGCCCCGCTTTCGCGGTAACTGCCAACAATCGCCACCACCCGCGCGCTCATTTGCGCCTCCTGCCGTTGACAGGCGCAGATTAACCCGGCGCCGGCGCGCCGCGCCGTGACGCAGCACACGGGGAATTACGCCGCATCCGCAAGGCTTTTGAATCCGCCTCGCAAAGCCGATTTTGCTATCCTTGATTCTGTGATTTCCCTTCCCAGGTCCAGAAGCATTTTGGCGATGGCCCTGCTTCTGGCCTTCTCGCTGGCCGCCTGCCACAAGGAAGAGCAGGCCGTCGAGGGCGTAGCCAAGAATGCCGAAAAAGCCGAGCACCAGGCGCAGGCGCAGGCCACGGAGCGCGACCAGGAACGCGCCCAGCTCGAACAGATTCCGTTGCCTACCAAGAGCCTCTACACCGATATCCACGACCCCACCGAGTGGACGAATCCGTTTCTCTCAGTCGGCGCCGATACGCTCGCGCTGCGCATCCTGCTGCCCGATGCCAATCCCAGCCCGGTGGGGCAGGGAACCATGCTTCGGCCTGAGGCCGCACGCCGCCAGGAGTTGCAGTTACGCCCTGCGGACCTCGATCAGGCCATCGTCGCCATTCCCGCCGGCGCATGGCGCTACGGCCGCGTGATCGCCGTAGCCGAATCGCCCTCCGCCGCGCCCAAGGACCGGCCCAAGGTCCGCCGCAACGTCGAAGCCGTCATCCAGCAGCTCAACGACCTCGGCGTTGTGGTGGAAGAGTGGCCGTCGCGCTGAAGGCCGCAAAGGCCTGAGGAGCGCAAACACGCTCACGCTTCGCCGCGCCCACTTCTTCGTTTGCAACCGGTTGCTATCGCGCCCCGGCAGGCCGGGAACCGCCGCTTTATCGAGCGATCGCGGCCCAGTCCGCACGATGCTATCCTTGCGTTACATGTCCGAACGGGCTGAACAGAATCTGCGCAGAACCGCCGAGGTCTCGCTTCTTTTGGCCGCAGCCGCCAGCCTGATTCTTTGGCTAGTCCGTATCTATAATGTGGTCTCCGCCGCCACGCCCTATCTGCTGGCGACAACCGGCTATGAGTGGGAAGACCTATTTTCCATCTGGAAATTTACTCAGCATCAGGCGGTGTACGCCGACCCTCATCGCATCCCGTTTGCCGTGAGCTCTTACAACTGGGCCTTCTACTATTTCTATGGATCGGTCGCCAACGCCTGGCTGCATCTGCTGCATCTGGACGCCGTATCGATTGCAACCATCGGGCGGCTCATCAGCCTTATTTTCACGCTGATTACCGGCGGCATCTTTTGGCTGATCTGGCGGGATTTCCGGAAGGCGGGCTTGTTTGCGAATCCGCGCGTTGCCTGGGCGTGGATTCTCATCGCCACCTTGAGCCCGCTCGCCGGCTACTGGTCGTTCACGGTCCGCCCCGATGCCGGCGCCCTGGCCTTCGAAGCTGCCGGCCTGTATGCGATTTTGCGCTGCCTGCGGAAACAGGACGATCGCCTCATCTTCTTGGCGGCGCTGCTGTTCTATGCCGCATGGGCTTTCAAGCAGTCTTCCGTCACCCTGCTCGCAGGATCGGCCCTGGCTCTCATTTTGCTCAAGCGTTGGCGGGCGTTTCTTACCCTGAGCTCCATCTGGTGGCTTTTGGTCATGGTCACGCTGTTTGCGGGCGGGCCTGTGTATCGGGAGAATGTTCTCTTTTCGCAACTACACCTTCCCATGCAGGTTTCACTCGGACTGACGAATGCGTTGCGGGCGGAATGCAAGAATCCCTTCCTGTGGTTGTGCATCGTTGCAGTCCTTTCCTTGTCGTGGAGAAACTTCCGCACCCTTGCGTCCCGGCCAGCCGAAGCGGCCGTCACGGTAGTGGTTCTGTTTTCTCTCTGCTTTGCCCTGGTCACGTCGTGCAAAGTGGGCGCGAACGACAACTACTACATTCCCGCCGCGTGGTCCGCAATGCTTGCATTCGCGCTGGCGGCGGAACGAATGCATTCGCGGTGGGTTGCGGAGGGCCTTGCCGTCTGCTCCTGGTTGATGACCGGCGCGATCGCCCTCAGCCCCACGGGATACACCTTCTATTACGATTTCCGGTCTCAGGATTTCACGTACAACGTCGCCACGATCGTGACGGAAAAGCTGCGCCACTTGCCGGCTCCGGCCTTTGCCATAGAGCCCTACGCCAATATGCCCTGGGTGCAGCCGGCTGCGCCTCACTTTGTGGTGGCCGATACCTACTACTATGACCGGAAAGCCGGAGTTCCTGTAGAAGACGGCGGATGGGAGAACCTAGCCGCCGAAGGATATTTCGGAACCCTGGTTTTTGACCAAAACTACAACCCTCCGCCGCGGATGCTGCGGAAATATGAGCTGGTGGATGAGTATAAGGATGAGTTCGTGGATCTTAAGTTTTATCGCCGCATCGGCGCAAATACCTCCTAGGAAGCCCCATACCGGGTTCGGCCGTTTCTTGCGAGAGATGTTCGCTGGGCAGGCAGTGGAGCTGGGTGCTATGCGCGCTTCTTTGAAGACGGCCCGGCCGGGAGCGGCCAACCGCGGAAGATCTGGCCTCCAGCCGGGGTGAGGTGGATGACCAGCGCCGCCACGGCAGCGCAACCAAACCGCAGCCATAGGCCAGTTGCGGTAAACTGGACAGGTTTGGTAGTCTCAGGCATCCTTCAAGCGCAGTACCAAGAGGAGGTTTCATCATGGCAGAGGAAAGCAAGTCCTACGGCTTGGCCTGGTTTCTGGCCGGATTAGGTGTTGGAGCTCTTGTCGGCATTCTCTACGCTCCCAAAAGCGGCCGTGAGACGCGCGAGGACATCGCCGCCGGAGCACGCGAGGGCGCCGGGTATCTCCGCGACCGCACCCGCGAAGCTGCGGAGAACGTGAGCACGATCGTCGACAAGGGCAAGGAGCATGTAAGCGCCTTCGTCGACAAGAGCAAGGAGCAGGTGGGCGGATACGTCGATCGTGGGCGCGCGCAGTGGGAAGAGTTTGTGGAGCGGGGCAAGAATCTCGTCGCCGACCAGACCAGCCGTGTTTCCGCGGCTGTTGAAGCCGGCCGTCAGGCGTATAGTTCCGCCACCGGCGCGCCCGAGCCCCCCGAACCCGAAACCCACGAGTATTGAGAGCCGGCTGTTCCCACCAGACCTGTGCCTGGCGCGGGCCTCTTCACCCCTTCCGGCGCTGAACGCATGGGCGATCGAATGGAGTTCCCGCGCCGGCTACGGGGCCCATGGCGCTCCCTCCAACCGAGGAGCATGTTTCACCGGTCAGCTGCAAGTCCGCAGAGTTTCTGCGCGGGATGATCACCATGAAGATCGACAATCAGACCCTTCAACTCGCCTTGATCGCCCTGGTCGCGCTGGCCATGCTGGTCCAGGCAATCGTGCTTCTGGCGGCCTTTGTCGCCATGCGCAAAGCGGCGCACTCCATTAACGACAAGCTCGAGGAAATCCGCTCCGCGGTGATGCCGCTTGTAGAGAGAACCCGCGAGCTGGTCACGCGGCTGTCGCCAAAGATCGAATCGACCGCCGACGACGTGGCCGCGCTCGCCCATTCCCTGCGCGTGCAGACCACCGATGTGCAGTACGCGGCCAACGAGATCATCGCGCGCGCACGGGCCCAGGCCAGCCGGATCGACGGCCTGTTGTCCAATGTTCTCGACGCAGTTGAGCGCACCGGCGGGGTCCTGGCCGATGCCGTCAACAAGCCGCTTCGGCAGCTTTCCGCCATCCTGGCCTCGGTAAAAGCGGCGATTGAATCGCTGCGCCAGTACGAGCCTGCGCCGCGCTCGGCCGGGGACCGGGAGACCGGCGACCACGATATGTTTATTTAGGCCGGCATGCTTACACCACTGGGCCGGCGGCCGGGGCCGGGCCGGATTGAAAGAGGGTGAAGAATGCGCGCGCTGGATCCTGCGCACATCGCGGCGAAGGACATTTACAAACTCATGACTGGGAGGCCGAAGTAGGCAACCTCACACAATCCAACCGCCGCCCACGACCTCATCGCCGTCGTAGAAGACCGCGGCCTGCCCCGGTGTGACCGCGCGCTGCGGCTCGTCGAAGGTGGCGAGGACTTCGTCCGCGCCCGCCGGCTCCAGCGTGGCCCAGGCGGGCTCGTGGCGATGGCGGATCTTTACCCGCACGCGCATGGATCCAGTCAGCTCCGCGATGCCGATCCAGTTGAGCTGACGGGCGCGCAGCGTGCGCGAGGCCAGCTCTGCATCCGCGCCGACGGTGACGCGATGGCTTGCCGGGTCGATATTGAGCACGTAAAGCGGCGACGGACCCGAAGGCCGTCCCGTTCCGCCCAACCCCTTTCGCTGGCCGACGGTGAAGCTGAAGATGCCCTCGTGCCGGCCGACTACCGCGCCGTTCGCGGTCACCAGCTCGCCCGCGGTCTCCGGCATCGCCTCGCCCTGCTCCTCGAGATACGCCGTCAGAAACCGCTTGTAGTCGCCTCCGGGAATAAAGCAGATCTCCTGCGAATCGGGCTTCCCGGCGAGCTTCAATCCGTGTTGCCGCGCCGCCTCGCGCACCTCCGGCTTGGTCATGTGTCCAAGCGGGAACACTGTGTGCGCGAGCTGCTCCTGCGTCAGGCCGAACAAGAAATACGTCTGATCCTTAGCCAGGTCAGCCGGCCGCTTCAAAATCCACCGGCTGCGCTTCTCGTCATACTCGTTCACCGCGTAGTGTCCCGTGGCGATGCGCTCGGCCCCGATGCTGCGCGCGGTCTTGAGCAGCTGATCGAACTTCAAGTGGTTGTTGCAAAGAGAGCAGGGAATCGGCGTCCGCCCCGCGAGATACTCGGCGACAAACGGCCGCACTACGTCGCGCTCGAAGCGCTCTTCCTGATTGACCACGTAATAGGGAATGCCCAGATGCTCGGCCACGCGCCGCGCGTCGTACACGTCGTCGAGCGAGCAGCAGCGGCCAGCCTTGGGAGCATCGGGAATGCCGTGCCGGCCGGCCAGGCGCGTCTGATCCCAGAGCTGCAGCGTAAGGCCTACAACGGTCTCGCCGGAGCGGGCGAGGATCGCCGCTGCCGTCGAGGAGTCAACCCCTCCGGACATGGCGACCGCGATGGTTGTGTCTTGCTTCATAGGGAAGAGAAAGCTCCTAGCTGCTAGCGACCAACTTTTCCCTGCAACCGCGACAAACGCTCAATCTTATGTGGCTAGAAGCCAGGAGCTAGTGGCTAGAGGTTGTTTTATCCTCGTGTTCCGGCGACCTCCGGCGAAAGCGCGCGCAAATGTTCCACAGCTTCGGGAACCACGCGCAACACGTGGTCCGCGTCCGCGTCGGTCGCGGTCTTCAGCAAACTGAAGCGCAGGCTCGCCCGCGCAGCATTCTTGTCGAGTCCCATCGCCATCAGCACGTGGCTCGGCTCGGTCGCTCCCGAGTGGCACGCCGACCCACCGCTCACCGCCACGCCCTTCAGGTCGAGCGCGATCACCAGCGCCTCGCCCTCCACCTGCTCAAAGCGGATGTTCGTCGTATTGGCTGCGCGCGGCGCACCCTCTCCATTCACGCCGGTGCCGGGAATCGCGAGGATTCCCGCTTCGATCCGGTCGCGCAGCCGGGCGACCCGTTCCATCGTTCCGTCCTCCAGGCTCTTCATGGCCAGCTCGACTGCCTTGCCGAGGCCCACGATGCCGGGCACATTCTCGGTACCCGCGCGCCGCCGGCGCTCGTGGCTACCGCCCACAACGAGGGGTTCCAGCGGCGTTCCCCGCCGAACGTACATCGCGCCCACGCCCTTGGGCCCGTACATCTTGTGCGCGCTGATGGTGCACAAGTGGCACCCGAAGCGCCGCACGTCGAACTCGACCTTGCCCGCGCCCTGCACCGCGTCAATATGGAAGAAAGCGCCGGCCTCGGCGGCAATCTTCCCCACCTCCTCAACGGGTTGCAGCACACCGGTCTCGTTGTTGGCCAGCATCATGCTGATCAGCCGCGTCTCGGGCCGCACCGCCCGACGAATCTCCTCGGGATCGATCAGCCCGTTTGCCTGGGGCGCAACGAACGTCACGTCCACGCCGCGCTCCGCCACGCGTTCCGCCGCGCGCAGCACGGCCGAGTGCTCAATCGACGTGGTAATGAAGCGATCGCCCGCGCGCAGCAGGCCGAAGATCGCCGTGTTGTCCCCCTCCGTGCCGCCGGAGTTGAACATCACCTCCGCCTCGCGGCAATGGAAGAAGCGCGCCAGGATCTCGCGCGCACCTTCCACGGCCTTCCGCGCATACTGCCCTTGCAGGTGAATCGACGACGCGTTACCGAACTCCTCCATCCAGTACGGGCGCATCGCTTCCATCACCTCCGGCAACAGAGGCGTGGTGGCGTTGGCATCGCAATACACCCGCTGCATCGGGAATCGCTCCCTAATTGAATTGTACGGACAATCGCCTTGCATCGCGAGCTGCTCACGGGCTGCACGAGTGCCGCCGAAACCGTTAGAATGCGAGAAGCGAGATTCCAGATTTTGCGGATCTTCCGCATATGATTGAGATTCCAAGCGAGACTTCGTCCGCTCGTTCGCCGGGGAATCCCCGCATTCTCATCGTGGGCAACGCGGGGCAACTGGGGCGCGAGCTGGAGCGCACCTTTACCGGCTTCGGAACCATCGTTGCCGTGGATCGCGAATCCGTCGATCTCGGGGATTCCGATCAAACCCGTGCTCTCGTCCGCCGCTCCGCGCCCGATATCATCCTCAACGCCGCCGCCTACACAGCCGTGGACCGCGCCGAGACGGATTCGGCCCTCGCCCACGCCATCAACGCGCGCGCACCCCGCATCCTCGCCGAAGAGGCCTTTCTGCGCAAGGCCCTCCTCGTACACTACTCCACCGACTACGTCTACGATGGCAGCAAGCCGGGCCCATGGATCGAAAGCGACGCGCCGAATCCCCTGAACGTCTACGGGGCCAGCAAGCTGGCGGGGGAGCAAGCGATCAAGAATACCTGCGGCAATCACCTCATCTTTCGCACCAGTTGGGTCTATGGCCCGCACGGCAACAACTTTCTGCTGACCATTCTGCGCCTGGCGCGCGAACGCGACCGGCTCTCCATCGTTGCCGACCAGATTGGCGCGCCCACCAGCTCCATTGAGCTCGCGCGCGCCACGTACACCATCGTCACCGGCTGCCTTGCCGGCCACTTCGGCCCGCCGCAGGACTGGTGCGGCCTCTACCACATGACCTGCGCCGGCTCCGTCTCCTGGTTCGGTTTTGCCCAGGCTATCTTTGCCCGCGCCGCCGGGCTGCTTGACATCAAGGCGCCCGAGCTCATCCCCGTCGCCACCAGGGACTATCCCGCCCGGGCAGTGCGCCCGCGCAACTCCATTCTCTCCAACGCCAAGCTCCACGCCCGCTTCGGAGTCCCGCTCCGGCTGTGGGAATCCGCCCTTGAAGAAGTGCTCAAAACCCTCAAGGCTGAAGGCTGAAAGCAACCACATGCTTTGTGATCCCCGTCCTATCGCGCCGCCTTCGCCGGCCTGTAGGATGTCCTGTTTCCTGAAAGCCGAGGCGCCTTCATGACCAGCAAAACCTCCCGCCGCAGTTTCCTCTCGGCCAGCATCTCGGCCGGCCTGCTTGCTCCACTCGCCGGGGCAACGCCCGTCATGGGCGTCCTAAACCCCTCTGAAGACAAGGCTTCCACAGGCTCCGCCGTCAAGCTCAGCTACAGGACCCTTGGCCGCACCGGCCTCAAAGTCACCACCGTCGGTTTTGGATGCATGATCACCTCCGACCCCAGCGTGATCCAACGCGCCGCCGACCTCGGCGTCAATTACTTCGACACCGCCCGCAGCTACCAGAATGGCAACAACGAGCGCATGGTGGGTGCGGCTCTTGGGGCCAAGCGCAAACAGGTCGTTCTTTCCACAAAGACGGAGGCGCCGGATAAAGCAGGCATGATGCAGCATCTTGAGCGGAGTCTGCGCGAGCTCAAAACCGACTACATCGACATCTGGTATCTCCACGGCCGCAGCGGCCCGGCCGACATCCCTGACGAGCACATAGAAGCCCAGCAGCTCGCCAGGCAGCAGGGCAAGGTCCGCTTTATCGGCGTCAGCACGCACGGCAGCCAGCCGCAACTCATCCCCTGGATGATCCAGAAGCGTGTCTTCGACGTCGTCCTCGCTGCCTACAACTTTTCCATGGACGCGGCAATGGACGAGGCCATCGCCGCCGCCGCCAAAGCAGGCCTCGGCGTAGTCGCCATGAAGGTGATGGCCGGCGGATTCCAAAGCCATGGGCCCGGCGATCCTCTCGCCGAGAAGCTCGCCCGGCCCGGCGCGCTTCTTGCCGCGCTCAAATGGGTGGTCAGGAACCCCGCCGTCGCCACCACCATTCCCAGCATCACCGATATGGATCAGCTCGACGAAAACCTCAAGGCCATGGCGGAGCCCTATTCACAAACCGACGCCAAAACCCTCGCCGCGCACCTGGAGCAGATTCGCCCGCTTTATTGCCGCATGTGCGGCCAGTGCGATGGCGCCTGTCAAAAGGGCCTGCCCATCGCCGATGTTCTCCGCTGCCTGGCCTATGCGGAGGGCTACGGCCAGTTCGCGCTCGGGCGCGAACGCTATCTCGAGCTCGCTCGGGCGCAAACCGCACGCTGCGCCGATTGTGCTTCCTGCACCGTCGATTGCCCGCACGGCGTCCACGTTGCGAAGCGCATGGCCCGCGCCCAGGAACTTTTCGCATGAAACACGCGGCGTTGCTGCTCGCGCTCGCGTTCACCGCCGGCGCGGCCGGCGCGCAGGAGTTCCTCGATTGCCATTCCGTTCCTGGGTGGGAACAAGACGGCGCAAAGCGCCAATACGGCTCCGGTAATCTCTACGAATATAAGGACGGCGGCGCCGAGGGTTACCTCATCTTCGGTTTTGTCCGTATGAGCACGATGGACTGCAAGTCAGGCGCCAACATGCTCACCATCGATGTCTCCGAGATGACCGGCGCCGACGCGGCGTATGGGATATTTGCTGCCAACCTCGACCCCACCCAACCCACAACGCAGATCGGAATGGGCGGCCAGATCCAGGCGCAGAGCGCCAGCTTCGCCAAGGGAAAATACTACGTCGAGATCGTGGAAACCGCGGCCAACTCCGATGCGGACGACTCCGCTACGATGCGCGCCTTCGCCGGCGCCGTGGAGGTACGCCTACAGGGGAGCGTGGATCCGCCGGCGCAGGTGCGCTGGTTCCCGCCGGGCAATGTCGCGCCCATTCGCATGGTTCCCGAGAGCGTTTTGGGCCTGCGCGAGCTCAAGCGCGGATACGTGACCAACTACTCCACGGGCCAGGCCTTCATCGTCCTTGAGGACACGCCGGACTCCGCGGCTCTCGTGCTCAAGGCCCTGCGCGCGCGCTTTCCCGGGGCGACATCCGCGCCGGTGGGCGACGAGGCCTTCCAGGCCCATGCGCAATATCTCGGCGGACTTTGCATTTTGCGCAAGGGACGCGTGCTGGCCGGTTATGTGAACCTACCCACTCCGCAGGAAGCCGCCGCGCAGGCAGCCGCACTCGCCGCCCGCATCCCGTGAGCTATCGAGCCTGACTTACCCGGCGCTTCCGCGCGAAAACATCTCCAGCAGCGTGCGCGCGGCGCGGAACGACGTCGTCCGGCCCTCGGCCACATCGTGCTCCAGCGCCGACATGCGGCTGCGCACCGAAGGATGCGCGTCGAACCGCTGGCGTAGCGACTGATCGATCATCTCGTGCAGCCATCGCCGCTGCTGCTCGCGCCGGCTTGCAGCAAACCAGCCGTTGGCTTGCGTGAGCGCCGCATACTCCAGCACGCACTTCCACAGATCGCCGATCCCGGCTCCGGTGAGCGCCGAACAGGTAACCGCGCGCGGAGTCCATCCCGATTCCGCGGCGGGAAAGAAATGCAGCGCATTTTGCGCCTCGGCGCGCGCACGCTCCGCGGCGTCCACGTTCGCGCCATCGGCCTTGTTGACGGCCACGAGATCGGCCAGCTCCATCACGCCCCGCTTGATCCCCTGCAACTCGTCGCCTGCGCCGGCCAACGCGATCAGCAGAAAGAAGTCCACCATCTCGTGCACCGCGGTCTCCGACTGACCCACGCCGATCGTCTCCACGAGAATGTTCCGGTATCCCGCCGCTTCACACAGCAGCATCGCTTCGCGCGTCCGCTGCGCCACCCCTCCGGCAATTCCACGGGAAGGCGACGGCCGGATAAACGCCATCTCACTGGCCGCAAGCGAGGTCATGCGCGTCTTGTCGCCGAGGATACTTCCGCCGGAGATCCGGCTGCTGGGATCGATCGCCAGCACCGCGACCTTCTGCTTGTGTTCCGCGATCAGATACCCGCCCAGCGCCTCAATCAAGGTGCTCTTGCCCGCGCCGGGCACGCCCGTGATGCCGACGCGAATCGAGTCGCCGCTGTGCGGCAGGCAATCTTCCACGATCTGTTCGGCTAACTCGCGGTCTGCTTCGCGCCCGCTCTCGACCAGCGTAACGGCGCGCGCCAGCACCGTGCGGTCGCCGCGCAGAATTCCGTCGAGGTACTCCTCGCGCGAAAGCGGCCTGCGCTTCCTGGCCACGCGCGGAGCTTTCGGCATTCCCGACCCAGGAACTTCCCGCAACGCGCTCTTCATCGCTTCTACTCTATCCCGTCACGGCGGCGCTCAGCATCTGCAAAATCTCCTGCGCCGCTACAGGTGTCACTGTGCCCGGCCCGTAAATCCCCGCCACGCCGGCGTCGTACAGGAACTTATGGTCCTGCGGCGGAATCACACCGCCGACGACCACCAGAATGTCGTCGCGGCCCAGCGCGAGCAGTTCTTCAATCAGCTGCGGCACCAGCGTCTTGTGCCCCGCGGCCAGGCTCGACACGCCCACCACGTGCACGTCGCTATCCATGGCGAAGCGCGCCACCTCGCGCGGTGTCTGGAACAGCGGGCCGATATCTACGTCGAATCCGATATCCGCAAAGGCTGTCGCGATTACCTTGGCCCCGCGGTCGTGGCCATCCTGCCCCATCTTGGCCACCAGAATTCGCGGCCGCCGTCCCTCATCGCGCTCGAATTCCCGCACCATCCGCCGCGCTTTTTTGAATTCTTCACCGTCCGCGCTCGCCGCCGAGTAGACGCCGGCGATGGTGCGCGTCGTGGCTTCGTACCGCCCCCAGACCTTTTCGAGAGCCATGGAAATCTCGCCCAGGGTGGCGCGCTTCCGCGCCGCCTCCACCGCGCATTCCAGCAGATTCCCCTCGCCCTTTGCCGCGCACCGTTCCAGCCGCTCCAGCGTTTCGCGCACCGCGTTTTCATCCCGCTCGAGCTTCAACTCTTCGAGGCGCTTGACCTGCGCGCGGCGTACAGCGTCATTGTCGATATTGAGCACGGGAATCTCCGGCTCATTGGGCGCGGGATAAGCATTCACGCCTACAATCACGTCGCGCCCCGAATCGATTTCCGCCTGGCGGCGCGCCGACGCCTCTTCAATCCGCATCTTTGGCAGACCGGTCTCAATGGCTTTGGCCATTCCGCCCAGGTTCTCAATCTCCTGGATCAGCGCCCACGCGGCGTGCATCAGCTCATGGGTCAGCCGCTCCACGTAGTACGATCCTGCCCAGGGATCGACGACGCGCGCGATTCCCGTCTCATCATGCAGGTAAATCTGGGTGTTGCGCGCGATGCGCGCCGAAAAATCCGTAGGCAGCGCCAACGCCTCGTCCAGAGCATTGGTGTGCAGAGATTGCGTGTGCCCGAAGACCGCGGCCAGCGCTTCCACGCACGTCCGCACCACGTTGTTGTAGGGGTCCTGCGCAGTCAGGCTCCATCCCGAGGTCTGTGAGTGCGCCCGCAGCGCCAGCGATTTGGGGTTCTTCGCGCCAAAGCCTTTCACCAGCCTGGCCCACAGCATGCGCGCGGCCCGCATCTTGGCAATCTCCATGAAATGGTTCATGCCCACGCCCCAGAAGAATGAGATCCGGGGCGCGAACTCATCCACGTCGAGTCCGGCGCCAACGCCCGCGCGCAGGTATTCCACGCCGTCGGCAAGCGTGTACGCCAGTTCCAGATCCGCCGTGGCGCCCGCCTCCTGCATGTGATAGCCGCTTACGCTGATGCAGTTGAACCGGGGCATTTTCGCCGCGCAGTAACGGAAGATGTCGCCGATAATCCGCATCGAACCAGGGGGCGGATAAATGTACGTATTGCGGACCATGAACTCCTTCAGAATGTCGTTCTGGATGGTCCCGCTCAACAGCTCCGGCGCTACGCCCTGCTCCTCGGCAGCGACAATATAAAACGCCATGATGGGCAGCACCGCGCCGTTCATGGTCATCGACACCGACATCTGTTCCAGCGGAATGCGGCGGAACAGAATCTTCATGTCGAGGATCGAGTCGATGGCCACGCCGGCCTTGCCCACGTCACCCGCCACGCGCTCGTGGTCCGAGTCGTAGCCGCGGTGCGTGGCCAGATCGAAGGCCACGGAAAGCCCGCGCTGTCCCGCGGCCAGGTTGCGGCGATAAAACGCATTCGATTCCTCCGCCGTCGAGAAACCGGCGTACTGGCGGATCGTCCAGGGCCGCGTTATATACATGGTCGTGTACGGCCCGCGCAGATAGGGCGGAATGCCCGCCGCGTATTCCAGGTGTTCCAACCCCGCCAGATCATCGCGCGTGTAAAAACTTTTCAGCGCGATGTGCTCCGGCGAGCGCCATTCTTCGGCCTTCTGCCGCGCCGCAGCTCCCGCGGCCGCGGGCTTCCAATCGATCCTGGTAAAGTCCGGACGCATCGTTAGTCCTTCATGCCAAGCTGTTCCTGCCACCTGGTCAAAACTTCCACCGGATGGCTGCGCGCGTGCACAAAGCCAGCAACCCCCTCAGCCATCAGCTCCTCAGCATTCTCAGGCCGGCCTGCCACGATCACCGGCGTCGAGCGGTCAAGCGCTTTCAGCTTGGGCATCAGCTTCGCGGCAAGCGCGGCATACTCCGCATCCGAGCTGCACAGCACGATCAGGTCACCCTTCGCAGAGGCTATGTCGGCGGCCTTCCAGAACCGCCGCGCCGCAATCTCGAATCCCGCGCAGGCAAAAAAGTTCGCCGCGAAGCTGGCGCGCGCCATGCGTATCTTCACGTCGCCAATCTCTGCGAGAAGAACCCGCGGCGTCTTGCCTCCCGCGGCCACGTGCCGCTCGGTGCGCAGGCGCAGTTCCTCGTAGATCCGTGCCCCGCGTCTCGCCCGGCTCACGCGCTCGCTGTCGATGCGCTCCAGCGCCCGTTCCGCCGGGTTGGCATACTGATTGGTTCCCGTGAGCCCGCGTCTGCGCGTCGCCACGGCCTGCTCTCGCGCGGCCAGACTCCGCTCCAGCGCCTGCACGATCGCTCCCTCCGCCTGCGCCTTGCGGTAGCCGCCCTGCGCTTCGATCTGCTGCATGCGCTTCCAGCTCTCGCGCGCCAGAAAATCGGTCAAGGCCTCCACGTAATAGGACCCGCCGGCTGTATCGGCCACGCGCCCCAGCCACGCTTCGTGCTTCAGCAGGAGTTGCGTGTTCCGCGCCAGGCGGCGGCTCGCCTCACCGGGCTGCCGGTAGCACGCATCGAAGGGAGCAACCATTACCGCATCCGCGCCGCCCAGCACCGCAGCCATGGCTTCCGTGGTGGCGCGCAAAATGTTCACGTGCGGATCGTAGACGGTCTTGTTCCAACGGGAGGTGCGCGCTGCGATGCGCGCCCGCGCACCGGCTTGCGTGCCCCCAAAGCTCTTCACCGCCTGCGCCCACACCATGCGAAATGCGCGCAGCTTGGCAATTTGAAAGAAGTAGTTCGAGCCCATGGCAAAGCTGAATTCAATCGCCGCCGCCGCGCCATCCACCGCGGCCCCGCGCTCCTCGATCGCCGCCAGAAAATCCACGCCGGCTGCAAGGGCGAATCCCACCTCTTCGACAGCGGTCGCTCCCGCTTCTTCAAACGCCTCGCCATGAATGGTGAACGGCACGAATCCGTCCGGCGCGGCGTGAATCGCATCCGCCGCAAACTCCACACTCTCCAGAGCATCGCATCCGGTTGAAATTCCAGCCGCGCGCGGCCGTTTGCCGAGTTGTTCCAGCAGCAGGCGAATCAGCCGCTCATCGCCGCGCTCAAAGCGCACCGGGACTTCGTCCAGGTTTTCCAGCAACAAACTCAGTTCGCCGCTGCTCTTGACCAAAAAGCCGCTGAACGCGATTCCCTCGGCGCCTGCCGCGGCCGCCGCGCACGCTGCTCGATTCGCCTCCTCCGCATTCGGCGCGTCAATCTCTTCGCGAATCTGCCAGTCACCGGTTGCGCGCGCTCCCCGCCGGTAGGGAAACTCGCCGGGCGCCGCGTTGAGGAATGCCAGATCCTTCAAATCCCTGGCGCGATAGTAGGGCTTTACCGCCAGCCCCTCGTCGCTGCGCCAAATCAACTTCTTTTCGTAATCGGCGCCCTTCAGGTCCCGCGCAATCGCTGCTTCCCACGCTGCTGTACTGACCCGGGGAAACCCCTCAAGCAAATGTTCCGTCGCCATCGCCTCTCACTTGCCCTCAGAGTCTTCCACGATCTCGATGAGAAACCCAAATGCAGCGGCGGCCCGCGACTTGGGGTGCACAAAAAACACCGTCGTCCCACGGGAGCCCTTGCGCGGAGCCTCGTCGATCAGGTGGAATCCCTCGGCCCGCATGGCGTCAAACGCCCGCCGCGCGTCGTCCACGCGGAACGCCACATGCGCCAACCCGCCGCGCCCGCCGTTTTTGTCGATCAGCTTCTGTACCGGAGATTCCGGCGAAAGCGGCTCCAGCAACTGGATCAGGTTCGGCCCCTCGCCGATGCGGAGCAGAGCCTCGCGCACCTGATCCGAGCCCCCCACCTCCTCGCGATGAATCTCTCTGAAGCCCAGCAGCTCGTAGGCCTTCACCTGGCTGTCCAGTTCGCCCGCCTTTACCGCGATTGCCACGTGATCGACAAACTTGATCCCGGGAACCTTCCTCAACTCCTCCTGTACATCGCCCATCTTAACCTTTCGATCCATGCACTGCGCCGGCCCGCCGCGCAAATTGTCACTCAAGCTCCATCAGCACCTGGTTCAGCTTCACGGAACCGCCCGGCGCCACGTTCACGCTTTTCACCGTTCCCGCGCGGGGCGCCGTCACATTCGTTTCCATCTTCATAGCTTCCAGAACCAGGATCAGCTCATTCGCTTCCACGGCTTGCCCGGGAGTTACATACACCTTGATTACCAATCCCATGAGCGGGCTGCGGCATACCTTTCCTTCGCTATCCCACGCGCCTCCGTGACTCTGTGGATGCGAGCCGCCAGACGCGTGCGCCGTGCGGCGCGGCACGGCGCCCGGTTCCGACGCGCTCTCCTCGTCTTCCACAATCTCAACATCGACAGCGTACGCATTTCCGTTAATCGTGATCTGAAGCTTCAACTTGCGCTTCCTTTCCTTCGAGACTCGCCGCGCTCATCCATTGGGGCGCAGATTGTGCGAGGTCTGCACAATCACGCGTCCCTGCTGCGCCCATGCGCCCGCGCCATCCTGCGCCGCGGGAACCAGCCGTGCCGAGCGAATGCGCGCCTTCCTTCCCAAAAATGCAGTGGCCGCCGCAGTCAGCGCCGCCACGATCTCCGGCTTCACCTCTTCCTGCTTCGGCGCAGACTCGTTCGGCGCCGCGGCTGAGATCGCCGCAACTTCACCTTGCTGCGCCCGCGCCTCCTGCAGCCTGCCCAATTCCGCCACACGCGCCTGCAGGGTTTTCACCGCCGCCGCTATCTCGCTGAGTTGCCGCTCCGCCTCCCGCTGACGCTCCCGCACTGCCCGCCGCATGGCCCGCGACAACCCGGCGTAAATCGCCACGCAGCCCGCACCCGCCAGCAACGCTACCACCACCAGATCCGACCAATGCCATTTCACGCTGCGCCTCTCCTCATAGCGGAATCAATCCATGCTTTTTCTGCGGCCGCAACTCGCGCTTGCTGTGCAGCGACTCCAGCGCCCGCGCCACAACTCTCCGCGTCTCTGCCGGCTCGATAATGTCGTCCACCAGCCTTCGCCCCGCCGCCACATAAGGGTTGGAAAACGTCTCGCGGTACTCGTCCACCAACTCCCCGCGCCGCGCCACTTGATCTTCGGCCGCGTCAATCTCGCGCCGGAAAACGATCTCCGCCGCGCCCTCGGCGCCCATCACCGCAATCTCCGCGGTGGGCCAGGCCACCACGCGGTCCGCACCCAGCCCCTTGGAGCACATGGCAATGTATGCGCCGCCATATGCCTTGCGCAGAACCACCGTGATCTTGGGCACCGTTGCAGCCGAGTAGGCAAACAGCAGCTTGGCTCCGTGGCGGATGATTCCGCCACGCTCCTGCTCCACCCCAGGCAGAAATCCCGGCACATCGACAAACGTGAGCAGCGGAATGTTGAACGCGTTGCAGAAGCGCACAAATCGGGCCGACTTGTCTGAAGCATCGATGTCCAGCGCGCCGGCCAGCACGCACGGCTGGTTGGCCACAATCCCCACCGGCCGCCCCTGCAGCCGTCCGAACCCGATCACGAGGTTGGCGGCAAACGCCGGCTGAATCTCAAGGAAATCCTCGTTGTCGACCACGCGCACGATGACATCCCGCACGTCGTATGCCACCTTCGGGTCCACGGGAACAACCTGATTCATCTCGGAGTCAGCCTTCAGCCGTCCGCTGTATGCCTGCCGCGGCGGATCCTCAAGATTGTTCGACGGCAAAAAGCTCAGCAGCCGCCGGGCAAGCTCGATGGCCTCGTCGTCGTTGCGCGCGATCAGGTGCACTACGCCCGAGTAATGCATTTGCGAATGCGGCCCGCCCAGTTCCTCGGCGCTCACCTCTTCGCCTGTTACCTGCTTGATGACCTGCGGCCCGGTGATGAACATCCGCGCAGGCTCGGTCTGGATCACGAAGTCCGTGAGCGCCGGACTGTAGGCCGCGCCGCCGGCACATGGGCCGCAGATCAGCGAGATCTGCGGCACCGTTCCCGACAGCATCACGTTGTGGTAGAAAACCCGCGCGTATCCGGCCAGGCTGTCGATCCCCTCCTGCACCCGCGCTCCGCCCGAATCGTTGATAAAGAGGAATGGGCTACCCGTCTTCAAGCTCATGGCCATCATGTCGGCCACTTTGTTGCAGTGCGTTTCGCCCGCGGCTCCGCCGGCAACCGTGAAATCCTGGCTGGCCAAGTGCACCAGCCGCCCATCGATGGTGGCGCAGCCCGTCACCACGCCGTCGGAGGGCAGTTCCTTCCCGGCCATGCCGAAGTACGTCGCGCGGTGCCGGCAGAACAGCCCGATCTCCTCAAAGCTGCCCCGGTCCACCAGCCGCTCCACGCGCTCCCGCGCGGAAAGCTTGCCCGATGCGTGCTGCCGCTCGATGCGCTCCTTGCCACCGCCCAGCTCGAGTTCCGCACGCTTGGCCTCGAGCTCGGCGATTTTGTCGCCGATCGTCTTCTTTTCCGGGATTTCCACTTGTGTCACCGTCTCCGCACCTGGGAACTCTGCGAGGGCCAAATTGGCGCGTCAGCAAGGCGCAGAAACCCTTACTTGCACCGCCGTCATTCTATTCCCGGAGAGCCTTCTTCAGATGTGACAAGGTTCACTGCTCGCAATCCTAATGCGGCCGACAAGTGATCGGACCCGGCTCCTCGGCGAGTCGTGTTTGATGCGGCAGCGCGCATCCATATTTGAAACACGCGAATGCCAAGGCGGGCGGGCCCGGCGGATGACGGAACGCAAGCATTTAATTTTCAGTCATATACGGCAACATTGAAATCGAGTTCCTAAAACTGGTTGCATAAACCCAGTTTTGCAAGAGCCCGGTTTGAGCCATGCAGTTGAAGGCGCATAAACAGTGGGCCTTAGCTTCTGAGGGAATCTCTTCCGTGGTCTCGATGCCATTTATGCAACCAGTTCTCGCCTCTAGTATGGCGTCCCCAAAGTTTGTGGAAGAATTGGCGTGGCTAACCGCAGATCCTTCGACTCCGTTTGGCCCGAATGCGGGCCAAACTACGCTCAGGATGACCGCTTTGTTTTTGATGCAAATTTTAGGGACAGGACACTAGCAGCTGTTTTTAGAACTTACGGCTCCACTCTTTCGGCCAGCGTTCCACCACC
>PMYE01000153.1:14506-32794 GCA_003171315.1 Acidobacteriaceae bacterium | reverse complement strand
GGTAGCTCGTTGGGCTCATAACCCAAAGGTCGCTGGTTCAAATCCAGCCCCCGCAACCAAAAAGTTCTTAATTCTAAGCGGCTTCCGATACGAGTTCGGAGGCCGTTTCTGCTTCCGGCGTCAATTCAGGCAAGTCTCGGCCAAGGAATTCCTTGCCCAAGAAGCGCGCCGGGTTGCCCGGAGTCCATTGCGCGCTAACGCATTTCTCCCAATGGTGTATAGGGGTTCAAGACCGCATAGTTGACGCGAACCCCAGTGAGCGGCAACCTTCGANNAGGATTGGGAGAAATGCCTTAATGGATAAGATGGAGTCTTGGCGCTCGAACCTCCATCCCCGGCCGCTTTCGCGTTCGCCGCACGCGCAGCGCAGGCCTACGCGAGGCTGGTCGCGTCCCCTCATGCTCACCCGGAGACGGCCCTTGGCGGCACGCTGTTCTACGCGGGAGAACCGGACGACGAGGGCCGCGCGCTGCTTGTGGCGGCCAGCATCGCAGGCGCCGCATCGCTCGCCGCCACCGGCGATGGCGCCGCGCAAAAGCAGGCCCTCCGTGACGGCGTGGCCGATTTTCTGGTCAATTCGCTCGACGAATCCCTGCGCATCCTCAAGAACCAGCTTCGCAAGCGCGAATCCGTGGCCGTTTGCGTCGCCCTGATGCCGGCCGAGGTGGAGCGCGAGATCGAGCAACGCGGCGTCGTGCCCGATCTGCTGCGGCGTGACGTACCCCTCCCGCCCACTCACCCCGCGCTCCTGCTTCAGGAGGAAGAACCGGCTGAAGCCGAGCTCGAAAAGGCGCCGGCTCTTGTTACATGGCGCGTCGATTCGGCGCCCGCGCAGTGGCTGCCGAAGCTGGATGCCATCGCTCTCGACTGCCTCGCCCCGGACGCCTGGGCGGCGCGCCGCTGGCTGCGCCTGGCTCCGCGCTTCCTCGGCCGCCTCGCGCAGGGCCTGCGCCTGCTGGATTGCGATCGCGCTTTCGCCGCCCGCTTCGTCGCGCAGGCGCGGCAGAGCGCGGCTCGCAGCGAGATTCCGGTTGCCTTTGAGATTCGGACGCACTTTCGCGGCCGGCTCGACGACTACCGCTTTACGCCCGGCGAAGCTCCCGGCGCAGGCTGAAGCGCGTTGCGCCGCCCCGGCCCGGGAACAAAATGGCGGCTCGCCCGATGAGCGATTTCCTCGCCGGGCAGGCCGCGGAGGAAAAGACTCGTCGGTCTCTCCCCCGCGTGGATTTACCCGCACTGTTGCCCGCTGGATCTTCTCCGTGGAACCGTGAGCGATTCCGTACCCGGTCACGCGTCCGCGGCTTCAATGTTTTCCACGTGAATCACTTTCGCCTGCTCATCGAGCTGGCCCGTCACCTTCACCGTCTTGCCTACGAACGGCTTGGCGCGCTCCGGGTCGTCGAGCCCGTAGACTTGTCCGGATGAGTCGCGCAGTACGTATTGCTCGCCGTTCTGGACGATGGTTCCGGTAAAGGTTGCGGATTTGGCCTGGCTTTGATCCGGTTGCTGTTGCGGCTGCGCCTGATCCTGCACGCGAGCAAAACTGGCGCCGACAAATGGGCTTCCCCACGCCAGCGCGAACGCCAGTACCATTGCGCCGAGGGCGGAGAGGTCAATCAGGTCGCGCTTCATGGAACGCATAACGAGTACCTCCGGGGTTGGATTCGCCCGAACCCGCTCGCTCGGTCAGGTCCGGGTGCGGAGATTCCTGCATCCGGCAGGCCAAACCGAAAAGAATCGCAATCCAACCGGAAGCAGGTTGAATACACAGGGAATGCAGAGCCGCACGCGCGCCGCGCGAGTAAAAACTGCTTGCCTGTGTGAGGGTAAAAACTGCCTGCGCAGGTAAAAAGGGTATCGCCGGAGCAGCCTCAGATTGGCTCGCCCGGCCGCGCGCCTTTGTTTTTACGCCTATAGCGGGTCTCCTGAGGTGTAGACCAAGGCACAATCGCTAAGTGGCTTTTTCTTAAGAAAAAGCCACCTTGAATACTGTCCGAAATGGCTCATAGTTGCAGGAGAACCGCCAAGGGTGGGGTTTCACCAACGCCAAACGCCCCATCGACGAAGAGGAAGAGTGACCCGGCCTGCCGATCCGTCCCGCCGAACCAGGTGCTTCACCCCGAAATCGCGCGCAGTTCCCGCGTTGGTTAGGGTGGGGTATCTTTATCTACAGCTTTTACAGTTCACGTTTGTGGAGCCTAAAGCGCTTGGCATCCTTTTTCCGATCGAATGTTTCCGAGTTTCTGTCGATCTCCGATGGTGAAATCCTTGCGTGCCTTTCAACCGAGTACGCGAGACGTGGCTTCACGAGACAATACACCGATCAAACACTGACTTGGGAACGAGACATTCGCCTTCTTAGGCAAGCACTCGCTCAATGCGTGCAGCAGGATAGAAGCGCCGCAAATTGGGGCTTGCTTCTGGAGTTCTCAATTCCGCGCAAGGAGGTTAGGCTCGACGCAGTGTTACTAATCAGCAGCAAGATCG
Source organism: Acidobacteriaceae bacterium (assembly GCA_003171315.1). Lineage (GTDB taxonomy): Bacteria > Acidobacteriota > Terriglobia > Terriglobales > Acidobacteriaceae > Telmatobacter. The sequence goes on along the minus strand of PMYE01000153.1, from coordinate 30,307 downwards.
TAATTCTCGAAGCCAAATCAGGAAATGCATTCCCCCAAGCGCGAAAGCAGATCGAAGAATACGCTCTCCTCCTCCACTATTTCCATAAAGCATCCGCCGATCGAGTGATCGTGCCAATCATCGTCTCGCCTGAGGCTGCCGAACCTGACTTTGATCCCCTCAAACAGAATGAATTGTTCCCTCAACTCGCGATCTATTGGGTAAGAAGGGTAATCACAACCTCGTGGGAACATCTGCCCGATGTCCTCAAGCTAATTGCCACGCGAGAGAACTCCGAGCAAGTTCAGGCAGAATCCTGGGATGAGAGCCCTTATCGCCCTGTTCCGAGCATCATTGAGGCGGCAGTTGCTTTGAAGAGCGGATTGTCCATTAGGGAAATCGCGCAGTGCGAAGCCTCGGAACACGAGATTGGACTGGTACGACAGACGATCCAGGCTTATGTAGATCAAGCAAGAGCGAAAAACGAGCATGCCATCTGCTTTTTGACGGGCGTGCCCGGCTCCGGGAAGACTCTTGTCGGCCTTAGCCTTGCCCATTCGCGTGAAAACCAAAAGAATGCGATTCACTTCATGAGCGGAAATGGCCCACTCGTCAAAGTCCTGCAACACCTCTTCACGCAGGAGAGCAGGCGCAATGGTACAAACACGATTAACGCTCGCATCGAAGCCAGGACTCTCCTTGAAAACGTGCACGTCTTTGCTCGGAACTATATGGACGACGACCGGAGAGAACCTTCAAATCACGCCATCATCTTCGATGAGGCACAGCGCGCGTGGAATCGAGCGCAGAACAAGAAGAAATTCAACCGCGACTATTCCGAACCCGAAATGCTCTTGGGAATCATGGAGCGTCATCAGGACTGGGCAGCAGTCATCGCACTCGTCGGTGGCGGGCAGGAAATCAATGATGGTGAAGCGGGCCTTGAAGAGTGGGGCAGAGCGCTAGCGGAACGTTCGACACGTTGGACGGTCTATGCTTCGCCGGAGGTCCTTGAGGGCGGGCCGTCAACCGCGGGTCATCGGCTCTTTGAACTCCCGTCTCCTGCGTTGAAGGTACAAACAAATGATTCTCTTCATCTCCGCACATCGAACCGCAGCCTTCGCGCTGAAAACCTTGCTTCTTGGGTGAACCATGTTCTGGATGGGGATGCCGCCAGTGCGGCAGCACTTCACATTGCCGATAAGTTCCCGATTTTCCTGTCCAGAGATTTGCAGGAGACGCGCGCGAAACTCCGGGAACAGGCGATGGGGCCAGTCCGGTACGGCCTAGTGGGCTCTTCAGGCGCCTCTCGACTGCGCGCAGAAGGGCTGGAGCCAAGCTCAACCTTTCACTCGGATTACCCCTGGGAGCATTGGTATCTGGCACCTGAGGAAGACCTCCGATCAAGCTACAGATGTGAAGTATTTGCCACGGAATTTGAGATTCAGGGCCTAGAACTCGACTGGATCGGCCTCTGCTGGGGCGGTGATTGCGTTTGGGACAGCTACCAGGGTTGGCAGTTGCGTAAGCTCCTTTCAGGTCCGAACAATCGATGGATCTCCATAAAGAACTCTGACCGCAGGAATTTTCGCAAGAACGCATACCGAGTTCTGCTGACCCGAGCGCGACAGGGGATGATAATTTTTGTTCCGCTGGGTAGCGCAGAAGACACCACTAACCGGCCAGACGAATTCGAGTCCACCGCGGGGTTCCTTCTTAACTGTGGAGTGACTCAACTCTAGCTTTGATCAAGTCCCTTCGTTCCCCCCAGCCGTCCCAAATCCTCCCCCTGCGAAATCACCGTAACCCCACCGCGCCTGCTCTCCCGGTAGTGCTTCAGATTCCCCGTCACCAGCCACGCTCCCGACGCGAAGCTCGTACCCCGCTTAGGTCCGCAAAACCGCGCAAAAATGCGCGCCGAAGGCCCAGTTAGCGCGCAAAAACACGCTCTCCGCGAAATTCCCGGCAACCGCTTCTCTCGATTCGTGAAATTCTAATTGACCATTTGCCCTTGTTTTGGGAAATTACTTGGCGCACCACTCAACGATTCGCGAAACTTTAAGCGACCATTTTGGGGGTTTTTGTGAAGCTTTAAGCGGCCATTTCGAGGGGTCGAGGTAGCTTTTAGACGAACATTTCGCGCCTGTTTTCAGGGGGTTACCGGGTTGCCGCGCTCTCAGACGGCCGCACTCTTTTTTCCAGCGCCCACTTCAGCTCTTCGATGCCCTCGCCCGTCACCGCGGAGACGGCGTGGAACTCGAGCTTCCTGCGCCTGGCGTGCGCCGCCAGCTTTTTGAGCTTTGCGGGGTTGGCCGCGTCGATCTTGGTCGCCACCACGATCATCGGCTTCGCGGCCAGCGGGTGCTCGCCCGCGTCCCGCCCCGCCGAATCAACACTCGCCCCAAAGTTCGCCAGCTCGTTGTTGATCACCCTGAAGTCTTCCACCGGATCGGGACGGCCCGAGGCATCCGACACATCCACCAGATGGGCCAGCACGCGCGTGCGCTCAATGTGCCGCAGGAACTGCGTACCCAGCCCCGCGCCCTGGTGTGCGCCCTCGATGAGCCCCGGCACGTCGGCCACCACAAACGACTGCTGCTCCGGCTCCTCGCCCACCGTCACCACGCCCAGGTTCGGCTCCAGCGTGGTGAATGGATAATCGGCGATCTTCGGCCGCGCCGCCGAGATGCGCGAGATGAGCGTGGATTTGCCCGCGTTGGGAAAGCCGACCAGGCCCACGTCAGCCAGCAGTTTCAGCTCTAAGCGATAGCTGCGCTCCTCGCCCGCGCGCCCCAGCTCGTGTTCGCGCGGAGCCTGATGCGTGCTGGTGGCGAAGTGCTGGTTGCCGCGCCCGCCGCGCCCACCACGCGCAATGATGACGCGCTCATCGGGCTCCTTAAAGTCGTGCACCAGCTCGCCGGTTTCGGCATCGTAGAGCGATGTGCCCACGGGAACCTGCAGCACGGTCGAGCGGCCGTCCTGTCCGGTGCAGTTCGAGCCCATGCCGTGCTCGCCGCGCTGCGCTTTGTGCTCCGGGTTGTAGCGGAAGTGGATGAGCGTGTTGTGCCGCTGGCTCGACTCCATGATCACATCGCCGCCGCGGCCGCCGTCGCCGCCCGAAGGGCCTCCGCGCGGCACGAACTTTTCGCGCCGGAAGGCCATGCACCCATTGCCGCCGTCTCCAGCCTTCACGCGAATTTTGGCTTCATCGATGAACATGGCTCTGCCGGCCCATCGGGGCTATGACGCGGCCAATCGCCGCGGCACACAGACGCGATTCTCTCCCAAGCGCCGTCTTTTCAGTGTATCGAACCGTTCCGCTCGCCTGCGGCCGGCCAGGATCGTCACCCCGGCCGGCTTCGCGCGCGAAAACCCGCACCCCGCACCCCGCCGCCCCGGCCAATGGCGGAAAAACCCGCAATTGTGACGCAGGCTACTTCTCAATAGTGTTTTCGAGGCATAGAATCGCTCGCAAACATCCTTCAGTCCCGCGTAGCGCGGCGAAAAAAATTGCATATCGCACGCCCCGCACCGGACCCGCCGCCAGAGCGGGCCGGCGGTCTGAGTTGTCCTTTCTCCCGGGATCTGCCAGGTCGTCGCTGGCAATGGCAGAGACAAGGCGGAATTGGATTCAGTGGTTCGCGGTTGGGGCGCTGTGCCTGAGCGTTCGCGCGGTAGCCTTTGCCCAATCGGGTCCTGCCGGTCCCGGCTCCCCGCACTCCGTCCAAATTTCTTCTGTTCCCTCAGGTTCGCTTGCCGGCCGCCTCACCGATCTGCACTCGGCTCCGCTCGCCGGCGTCTCCGTCGTTCTGCGCAACCAGGCGACCGGCGCCGAGGTTCGCACAACCACAGCGAAGAATGGCGCATTCCGCTTTGCCTCGCTCGACGCGGGCGAATACACGCTCGAAGCCGACGCGGCCCAGCTCGGCCACGGCCAACTCGAGGGGATTCTCATTACCGGCGGCAACGAAGCGCGCGTGCAAGCCGCCATGCGCTTCGAGCCCGCCGCGCCTGCGTTGCTTGAGGCCGCCGCGCCAACCAGCATCGCAGTACCCTCCGCTGCCGCCACTCCCATGCCTCTGGCGGCTTCCGCACTGCCCGCCGCTCCGGCCGCCGCTCCCAAATCAGTCGTGGCCTCGGCGGCGCCCGCATCCGCGCCCTCGCGCGCGTCCAGCACGGCGCAGTCTGCGGCGGACACGCAACTCAGCGCGGCCAATCCGGCCGTTGCGGCCGGCACGGCGCTCGTTGCTTCGCGCCCGGCGCTTAGCACCTCCCGCCCCGTGCCCACCGCATCCATCGCCACCGAACCGTTGCGATCCATATCTTTGGCAGCTTCACGGGATGCAGACGGAATGCGCCCATCCGCGCAGCCGGCCGCGCTGGAGCAGAGTCCGGCGGGCGCCTTCACGCAACCCGTCAAACCGTCGCAAACCCGGCCGCGATTGGCATTGGCGCCTTCCGCTCCCGCGGAAACACCGGCTGCGCCCCGCGTCTCCGCCGCGACGGCCGCCGCACGCGAGCCACGGCAGGAGCAGCCGGAAACCCACGCGCCGGCCTTGCCGCAGCCGGCCGCGCTGGAAACGCAATCGGTTGCAATGCAGCTCGCGCTTGCCGTTACGCCTACGCGCACCCTCCCCCTCGCATCCGGTGCGGCTCCCGCCTTCGCCGCGGCAGCAGCGCCAGCCGGCGCCGCGCAGGCAGCCCTGCTGAACCCGTCTTCGATAGCGCCCGGCGCAACCGTCACGCAGCTGCCCGATCCCATAACGCCTGTTGTCGCCACCACGGTTACCGCCGCGCAACTGCAAGCTCTGCCCGCGAGCGGGCGCCGCTGGCAGGAGTTCCTTCTCGACACGCCCGCGGCCAGCGCCTCCGCGGACTCTTCGCAGGCCTCATTCCGCAACTCCCAGGAGTCAGCCGAAATTGCGGTCGACGGCGCGAGCATACGCCTGGCCTTTGGCGCAGCCGCCGGCTCGGGCTCCCGTTCGCAGGCGTCTGATCCCTCCTCTGAGAACGCGGGGCAGGTGAGATCCATGAGCCATGCATGGAACGGCGGGCGCGGCCTGGGCCTGAGCGAAGCCGCTATCCATGAGGTAACAGCCACCGCGGGTAACGTGGAGGCTGAGGGACTACGCTCCTCCAGCGGACGCACGGCCATCCGCACCGAGGGTGGCGGCAACACACTCCACGGCCAGGCCTTCCTCTTCGACCGCCAGAACACATGGGGCGCGCGGAACCCCTACACACAGTGGGTCACGGAGACCGCGCCGGCCGGTGAGCTCGGCTTGCTGCCCACCGTTCCGGTCTTTGATAATGGCCCGACCGGATCGCCGGAGTCGTATACCCCGCCGGACCATGAGATCGTCTGGGGCTTCGGCATGGGCAGCCGGATTCACCGCGACAAGCTCTTCTGGTTTGCCGCTCTCGATAGCTACCACCGTAACGATCCGGGGCTGGCGATGGTGAAATATCCTTACCTGCAGCCGCCGAGCCATTGCGGAACTCCCCCTTGCGCCCCAAAAACAACCGGCTTTTTTGCTCAACCCAGCAACTGCCAGATGCAGTTGCTCGGCGCACAACTGGGACTGACTGTACCGGGATCGCCGGGGACGCAGTCAACCGGCTGCGTCTCAGGCTTGGACGAGGCGGTGACGGCTTATTCGCAGATGCTGGGGACGCTGGCCAGCCTCCTCGGTCCCGCGCCCCGCAGTTCCTCGCAATGGACTGGATTCGGACGCATCGATTGGCAGGCGGCCGAGCGTCATCGCTTCGCCCTCGAAGGCATCGGCGCGGACTGGAACTCGCCCGGTGGAGGACTGACCGGTGTCTCTGCAAATTATGGAAATCACAGCTTCGGATCGAGCCAGGCCACTCAGCAGTGGCTGCTTGCCCGCTGGGAAGCCTATCTCACGCCAAACCTGCTCGCCGTCACGCAGGGCTCCGCAGGGCGCACCATCCTGACCGCGCGGCCCGGCACGCCGTCGGAATTCGAGAAGACGTTTCTCCCCGGGAGTGCCTACGGCCAGTTGCCGCAGATTGTCGTCGACTCACGCTACGGATTCACCATCGGCAATCCCTCGCGCTTCGGCCAGGGCAGCTATCCCGACGAAAAGCTCTACCATGCTCAGGAAATGCTCGACTGGGTCCACAACAAGCTGCTGGTCAAGGCCGGCTTCGAGCTGGACCACGACGCCGACGCCATTAGCATGCTGCGCAACCAGACCGGCACCTATGTTTACTCCAAGGTGCAGAATTTTATCGCCGACGCCCTGGTCTTTGAGAAGTACGGCATCAACCCGAACGGATGGAAAAACGTCCCGGGTGGTCAACACTTCGATCAGCACAACTGCGACGTAACCGGCAAGGCGTGGCAAACCGCCAACGGCACGCCGATGGGTCTTGGCGCGCTGCCCTGTTACTCCTATTACTCGCAGACCATCGGCCCCACCAACTGGCATTTGAGCACCAACGATTGGGCCGGTTATGCGACCGCGCAGTGGCAGCCGAGCAAATTCGCCGTCTTCTCACTCGGCCTGCGCTGGGAACGCGAGCAGATGCCGCCGCCTATCGCCGCGCTCGACAACCCGAATCTGCCATTCACAGAAAAACTTCCCGATCTCGGCAACAACTGGGGCCCGCGCATCAGCCTCGCCATCGGAGAAGCCCGAGGACGCTGGCCCGTGCTGCGCCTGGGTTACGGCATATACTACGGCCGCGTCGAGAACGCCACCATCGAGACCGCGCTCACGCAAACCGGCTCGTTCAAAGGAGACCTGTACTTCTTCATCCGGCCGAACGACGGCTATACCTCCATCGACGGAACCAGCGGCGCGCCGCCGTTTCCCTACGTCTTTACGGGCCAGCCCGCCAGCGTCGTCAAGCCCAGCGTCGTCGGCTTCGCGCCCAACTTCCGCAACCCCGAGATTCACCAGGCCGTCGCCGCCATCGAGCAGCCGCTGCCGGGCCACGTCGAGCTCACGGCAAGTGCCATGCTCAGCCTCGGCCGCCGCCTGCCCGTCTTCATCGACACCAATATCGACCTCACAGGCTCGCCGCAGCCCATGATCTACGGCGTCACTCCGAACTCCGGCCCTACGAGCGGACCCCTCCAGACCGCGCAAATCACTGTTCCCATCTTCTACAGTGCGCGACTCAATCCGGACTATCAACAGATCGACCAGATCACGAGCAAAGCTAATTCGACCTACGAGGCTGCCATGATCAAGCTCACGCGCTACGGCAGCCGTGGCCTCAGCCTGCACGCCCACTACGCCTACTCCCACACCATGGACTGGAACCCAAACGAGACCCCGACAGATCCGAACCCGGCCAATTTCAGCCAGGAATACGGGACCAGTAATTTGGATGTGCGCCACTCCGCCGCTGCGATGGTTATTTATGAAACGCCATGGAAGCTGCGCGCCTTCGCCGGCCGCATCGCCAACGGCTGGATACTCTCCGGCATCGGCCAATTCCACAGCGGCCTACCCTACACGATGCGCGTCACGGGTTCGCTGGCCGCGGAGTTCCCCACCAATGGCAGCAACCCAATCGAAGCTCTAAGACCGAGCATGAACGGCTCCGGCGGAGATAACCGCGTCTACGGCGTGGGCAACGAAGGCCAGGTCTATAACATCGGCCGCAACACATACCGCTATCCCGACACCTGGAAAGCCGATCTGCGCCTGGGCAAGAAATTCGACCTGGGCGAAACCCGCCAGTTGGAGCTGCTGGCCGAGAGCTTCAACCTCTTCAACCACCAGAACGTGACCGAGATTGAAACCACCGGCTACTACATTGAAAACAGTGCCCAAGGGGAAAATCCGACGCTAAACTTCCTCACCGGCCTCAAAACCAGCTCCACGACCGGCCTGCCAATTCCCGCCTTCGGTCAGCCGCTCAACATCAACGGCGCCGACTTTTACCGCGAGCGCCAGATTCAGTTCGGCCTGCGCATGAAGTTTTAGCCATTCCTCTGCTGCAAGCCGCCCACCGCCAGCGGAAATCTCTCCCGCACCAGCTTCAACGCCTCTTCCGCCGTCGCAACCGTTCCCTCCAGTTGCGCATCCTCGGCCGCGCGCAGCATCTCGCGAAACCGCGCTCCCGGCACGTATCCCGCCGCAATCAGTTCTCTGCCCGTAATCAGCGGCTGCGGCCTCACCACCGTCTCCGGCATCGAGGAAAACCGCTCGCGCACAAACTCCCAGTTTTCCAGGTTGCCCGTCGCGGCCTGGCAATCCATGCGATGCAGCGCCAGGTGCTCCTCAAACCGCTCCAGCCGGAAAAACCGCTTCAGCGTCGATTCCTTCATGCGCCGCGCGTCCATGAACCGCATGTGATTCTCAATCAGCGCCAGCACCTGCCGCGTCTCCTCGTTGGAAAAGCGGAACCGCCGGCAGATCTCCGCGCCCATGGCCACGCCGATCTCCACATGCCCATCGAAGCGAATCCGTTCCGGCGCGCGCCGGAAGGTTGGCGGCTTGCCCACGTCGTGCAACAGCGCTCCCCACGCCAGCGTCATCGGGCAACCCGCCTCCAGTTGCTCCAGCAGCATCAGCGTGTGCACCCACACGTCGCCTTCGGGGTGGAACTGCGGCGGCTGCTCCACGCCCTTCATCCGCGCAACTTCCGGCAGAACCTCGTCCAGCAGCCCCGTCTCGTCCAGCAGTTCAAAAGCTCGCCGCGCATGGCCCTCCGTCAGCATCTTCGTCAGCTCGTCGCGCACGCGCTCCCGGCTCACCGCATGAATGCGCGGCGCGAGCGACCGAATCGCGCGCCTGGTCTCCGCCTCTAGCTCGAACCCAAACCGTGCCGCGAAGCGCACCCCGCGCAACATGCGCAGATGGTCTTCCTCGAAGCGATGTTCCGCCCGCCCGATCGCCCGCACCACCCCTGCATCCAGGTCGGCCAGCCCGCCCACAAAATCCAGCACCGCCGCGCGAAGACCTGCCTGTCCTTCCAATGCTTTGTCATCCTGAGCGGAGCCGCTCGCGTCCTTTACGAGCGGCGCAGTCGAAGGATCTGCGGCTGCTTTTTCCCGAAGGGTACGCGTTTCAGCCCGTACATTGCCTCCTTCCGATGACACGGGCTCTAGCCCGTGCGGGAACGCTTTCAGCGGGTCCAGCAACAGCCCGTTGATCGTGAAATCGCGCCGCCGCACATCCTCCTCTGCCGTCTTCGTGTACCGCACCCCATCGGGATGCCGCCCATCCGAATACGCCAAATCCGACCGGAAGGTCGCCACTTCCGTCACAAACCCGGCATCCACCGCCTCTGGCGCAACCAGCACCACGCCGAAGTGCGCGCCCACGGCGAAGGTCCGCGGAAACATCTCCAGCACCACGTCCGGCGTTGCGCTCGTGGCCACGTCGTAGTCTGCCGGCTCGCGGTCCAGCAGCAGATCGCGCACGCATCCGCCCGCGAGGTACGCTTCATACCCCGCCGCGCGCAGCGTCTCCACGATCCGCAGAGCTGCTTCGAATTGTCCCGTGCCAGCCATCGTCGGTGTTTCTATTCTCGCTCCGCCCGCCCGCGCCCGCGAAACGGCCAACTCGCCAACTTGCCAACCCGCCGCTCAGCGGCGCGCCAACTCGCTACACTGAAACCATGCCCGGCACCGGCCTCATCCTCGGCATTGAAACCTCGTGCGACGAGACCGCCGCGGCCATCGTCGAGCGCGGCAAGCGCACAGTTTCATCTGTCGTCGCGTCGCAAATCGCCACCCACGCCCGCTACGGCGGCGTCGTTCCGGAGTTGGCCAGCCGCGAGCATCTCCGCGCCATCGTCCCCGTGGTCCGCGGCGCGCTCGCTGAAGCGCATCTGACCCTCGCCGATCTCGACGCCATCGCCGTCACGTGCGGTCCCGGCCTCGCCGGAGCGCTGCTCGTCGGCATCACCTACGCCAAAGCTCTCGCCTTCGCCAACAATCTCCCTCTCATCGCCGTCAACCACCTCGAAGGCCACATCTACGCCGTGCTGCTCAACGAGCGCGCGTCCGGCATGTTCGCAAATTCTGTCCCAAGCGATCATCCTGAGCAGCCTGAAAAAGCTGTCATCCTGAGCGAGCGAAGCGAGTCGAAGGACCTGCATTTCAACGCCGTTGCCCCATCCTTTCCGCAATCCGCGGCAGCGGGCGCGGAAAGGGTGGGAGACCATGAACCCGGACACGACGGGAACGCCGGCTCAGCCCTCGCCCTCGTCGTCTCCGGCGGCCACACACACCTCTATCTTGCGCGCCTCGCGCACGGCGCCTGGGCTTACACCCTCATCGGCCGCACCCTAGACGACGCCGCCGGCGAGGCCTTCGACAAGGTCGCCAAGCTCCTCGGCCTCGGCTATCCCGGCGGACCATGGATTGACGCGCTCGCCCAATTCGGCAACCCGCGCGCCGTTTCATTCTCGTTTGCGCAGATCAAAACCAAGGTCCACCTCGGCGGCAAACCCCCGCGCACCAAGGCCGCCAAAACCGCGCCCATCGCGCGCCTCGACCCGCACTTTCTCTTTTCGTTTTCGGGAATCAAAACCGCCGTCTTGCGCTACGTCGAGCTGCACGGCCTCCGCGCCGAGGCCAATGCCCGTCACGCGCGCCTCTTCTCCAGGGAGGACTTTCATCCTGACCGTCAAAAAATGGCTGTCATTCTGAGCGAGTCGCCGCGGCGGCGAGTCGAAGAATCTGCGGTTGTTTTTGAGACTGCTGAAAGAGACCCGCATTCCCCAGCTCGCCCTCCCCAAACCCGCGAAGAAGCTCTGGCGCTCTGTCCTCAGCCCACGCTCGATCTCATCGCCAGCTTTCAGCACGCCGTCATCGGCGACCTGATCAAGAAAACCTTCGCCGCAGCCGAGTCCCTCGGCGCCGCGCGCATCCTGGTCACGGGCGGAGTGGCCGCCAACCGCGAGCTTCGCCAGCGTTTCTCCGCTGAAGCCTCGCGCCGCGGCCTGCGCATTGCCTTCCCCACCCTCGCGCTCTCCACCGACAACGCCGTCATGATCGCCGCTGCTGCCTGGCCGCGACTGCTGGCGCAGGATTTTGCCCCGCCGGACCTCAGCGCCGATCCTTCGCTCGCGCTCAGTTGACGAACTTACGTCTCGCTCAATCCGCCTCAAAACGTGCAAAGGCCCGACTCTCGCCGGGCCTGTTGTCTACTCCCTATTCCCTACTCCCTGTTTTATTCCGTCCACCGCCGCATGATCAGCGATGCATTGATGCCGCCGAAGCCGAACGAGTTCGACAGCGCGATGTCGAACGAGTGCGCGATGGCCTTGTTGGGCACATAGTCCAGCCGGCACTCCGGGTCTGGATTCTCAAGATTGATGGTCGGCGGGAGCTGCTGGTTGATAAGCGCCAGCACGGTAATGCCGGCTTCCAGCCCGCCTGCTCCGCCCAGCAGGTGGCCGGTCATCGACTTCGTCCCGCTGATCTTGAGCCGGTGGCTGAGCGCGTGCTCGCCGAAGACCAGCTCAATCGCGCGCGACTCGTTGCCGTCTCCCGCCGGCGTGGACGTGGCATGCGCATTGATGTAGCCAACTTCTTCCGGCCGGATGCCTGCGTCCTTGAGCGCGGCTCTCATGCTGCGTTGCGCTCCCGCGCCCTCGGGAGCTAGGGACGTCATGTGATAGGCGTCGGCGCTCATGCCGTAACCGATCACTTCGGCCAGAATCTTGGCTCCGCGCGCTCGGGCAAATTCCAGCTCCTCGAGAATCAGGATGCCCGCGCCCTCGCCGATCACAAAGCCGTCGCGGTCTTTGTCGAACGGGCGGCTGGCGCGCGTGGGCTCGTCGTTGCGCGTGGAGAGAGCGCGCATGGCGGCGAATCCGCCTACGGAGAGAGCCGTCACCGCGGCCTCCGCGCCTCCGGCGATCATCGCGTCCGCGTCGCCGTGCAGGATCATGCGCACCGAGTCGCCGATGGAGTTGGCGCTGGTGGCGCAGGCCGTAGCCGTGGCGGAGATGGGCCCCTGCGCGCCGTAGCGGATGCTGATTTGCCCCGCGGCCATATTCACAATCGTGGCAGGAATGAAAAAGGGCGAGAGCTTGCGCGGGCCGCCCTGCAGCAGGTTTGAGTGCTCGCGCTCGATGACTTCGAATCCGCCGATTCCGGAGCCGATGAACACGCCGATCCGCTCGGCGTTCTCTTCCGTGATCTTCAGGCCCGACTGCGCCATCGCCTCCTGCGTCGCCGCAAAGGCGTAGTGAATGAAGCGCCCCATCTTGCGCGCTTCTTTCTTGTCCACAAATTGCAGCGGGTCGAAGTTCTTCACCTCGGCGGCAAAGGCGACCGGAAATCCCGTGGCGTCAAAGCCCTGGATCGGCCCCATGCCGCTGGCCCCGGCCAATAGCTGCCGCCAAACTTCGGATGCGGTGTTGCCTACGCCGCAGAGCAGCCCCACACCGGTAACGACAACTCTGCGTTTCCATGCCTGGGTCGGTACTTCAGTCAAGGGCTACTTGCCGCCTTTCGCGTTCTTCTCGATGTAGTCGATGGCGTCCTTGACAGTCTTGATCTTCTCGGCGTCCTCGTCGGGAATCTCCATGTCGAACGCCTCCTCGAACTGCATCACCAGCTCGACCACGTCCAGCGAGTCGGCGCCCAGGTCTTCCTGAAAGCTGGCGCCGGGCGTGACTTCGGCTTCATCCACCTGTAACTGCTCGACAATGATCTGCTTTACTTTTTCTTCAACGGCCATGCGTGCTTCTCCTCGTGATGTTTACAACTCAAGCAAAACACTTCGGGGACTGAAACGATTGCTTCGCCCCGCGAGCCTACCATACCCGCCCGCGGCTGGGAATGACAACCACCGCGCCAAAAAAGATGCGCATGGCCCCGAATCTTCAAGTCTACCGGGCGAAACCGGGGGTGTAAAGGCGCGCGGAAGAAGAGATTTATGAACCTGCAACCCGGAATTCCCGTGCCGTCACCCAGGCCTGTCGTCTCCTAGCGGCAGCAAACGCCTCGGCCCGATACGAATCGCACAAACGCACAGCCGTCCAGCGTATATTTGGCGAAGAGGATCTGGTTATGGGAAGCTCTGCGATTGCATTTGCCCTGATTGCCGTTGGCATTTTCCTGCTCGGACTTTTCCTGGGTCACAGGCAGGGCCGCGCTGCGGCGCGGGAGCAGCTCGATCAGGCTCTGGCCAACGAACGCGAAGTCGCCAGGACGCGCGAAGCGGCCCAGGCGGAAAAATACAACCAGATGAAGTCGGACCTAGACGCGGCCTTTAAATCCGCGGCGGCCGACGCACTTCGCGCCAATACAGAATCGTTTCTTAGCCTCGCAAAAGAGCAATTGGGAGGGCAGACGCGGGAGGCAAAGCAAACATTGGAAGCCAAAGAGTTGGCTATAAAAAATTTGGTTGACCCGCTGGGCGCCGCGCTCAAGAGTCTCGACGAGCAGACACGCGCCATGGAGACGGCGCGCGCCGGCGCTTATTCCAAGGTTGAAACGTTGGTGGGGAATCTGCAGCAATCGATCCCCGCGTCGCTCGATGCGCTGAAGACCGAAACCTCGCAGCTTATTTCAGCCTTGCGCTCTCCAAAAACACGCGGCAACTGGGGCGAGTTGCAGTTGCGCCGCTGCGTGGAATACGCAGGAATGATCGAATACTGCTCCTTTTCCGAGCAGGTTTCGGCGCGCGACGAGGAGGACCGCCTTCTGCGTCCCGACATGACTATTCAATTGCCCAATGGCCGCGAAATCGTGGTGGACGCGAAGACGCCTCTTGATGCGTTTCTGGACGCCAGCGGCAGCACCGATCCAGCCGTGCAAAAAGTGCGCTTCGAGGCTCATGCGCAGCGCGTAAGGACGCACCTGAAAGATCTCTCGGGGAAGGCCTACTGGAAGCAGTTTGAGAAAGCGCCCGATTTTGTCGTCTGTTTCCTGCCCAGCGAGGCGCTGTTCAGCGCCGCTCTGGAAGCCGACCCGTCGCTCATCGAGTTTGGCGCGCAAAGCCACGTAGTCATGGCCACGCCCACGACCCTCATCGCGCTGCTTCGCGCCGTCGAGTTCGGCTGGCAGCAGATGGAGATCACAAAAAACGCCAGGGCGATTCACGAGATGGGACGCCGCATCTACGAAAAGCTCGTTGTGGCGCAGGGGCACGTGGTGCGGCTCGGCAACGCGCTCGCCAACAGCGTCGATTACTTCAACCGTTTCGTCGGTTCCATTGAAGGCAAAGGTAGCGTCTTCTCCTATGGGCGCCAGTTGGGCGAATTGGCGCATGGAGATGGAGATCTCGCCGAAGTGGCAAAGCTACAGCCGGAAGTGCGCGAATTGGAATCACCGGAATGGTCGCAGCCTCTGCTGACGGGCAGCGATGCGAAAGAGGGGTGAGGGGAAGCGAAGGACCGCCGATCGCTACTCTCCAGCCCCTATCTCCGCAAACGCCTCCCGCAGCCTCCGCCACGTCGTCTCCAGGTCCTCCGGCAGCACCCGCGTCTCGCCCACCGTGGTCATAAAGTTCGTGTCTCCCACCCAGCGCGGCATGGCGTGCAGGTGCAGGTGGCCGGCCACGCCCGCTCCGGCGGCCTGGCCGATGTTCATGCCGAAATTGAATCCGTGCGGCTTGTAAACCCGGTCCAGCGCGCCTTCGGTCCGTTGCGCCAGGTCCATCAGTTCGTGCGCGGCCTCGGGCGCCAGCGCGGCCAGGCGGTCCAGATGCGCATAAGGCATCGCCATCACGTGCCCCGAGGTGTAGGGAAATGCATTCAGACAGACGAAACAGTGCTTGGCGCGCAGAACCAGGCCGCCGGCCGCCTCGGCCTTCTCGCGATCCATACCCTTCGCAACCGCATAATCAATCGCTGCGATCAGGTTGCAGAAGACGCAGCCCAGGTCCCCCGGCCACGCATCCAGGGCCGCTGGAACGCCCGGCCGCACCGCGTTCTCCGCCGTGGTGACGTAGGCAAAGCGCCAGGGGGTCCAGAGATGATCCATTGCACGGCTCGCTGTTCGTACCAGTATAGAGGGGTTTCGGCGCCCTGCCTTCCGCGTCTCCCGCGGCGGATCGCGAAAGGCGTGTACCCGGGAGAATGGGCAGACCGGTCTGCCGCACCCTGAGGGATGGTTCCACCAAACTGCGGCACGGCCCCGCGTGGCGCTCAATTGACGCTGGATTGCGGAGATTGCTACACTCAAGGGCGTAGCTTCCTGCGCGGATTCCAGCAGTGAGTTGCGGCCGCCCTCCCAGCAAGCCGTTGCCTGCCGGCGTTTCCCAAGGAAACAAGCCGCGTTTTTACCCCTGAGCAATACCATGGGGGACGGCTTTTCCTGCGGAAGACAGTACCGGCGCGTCACATGGCGCGAGGGCAAGTCAAGGGACCCGTTGGCGACCGGAACGCGGAATTGCGGCGTGGGAGCTACCCAGCGGCTGGCGCAATCCAGCGCTGGAGCATGCAGTCCCGGAGCTGGCTGTAATGGCAAACGTCGTCAATCCCGAAACCGAGAGCGAAACCCTGAACACCGAATTGGAAACCCCAACGCTTGACCCTGCGACGGAGCTGGAACCTCTACCGAGGATTGACCAGCCGTCGCGTGAATCCACGTCCACCCCTGAGAACGCCGCCGTTGTCGAAGCACTCCCGCTGGACGCCGATGCCCTAACCGAGCCTGCCGCTCAGGTTGTTCCACTCCTGGAGCCGGCTGCTCCTGAAACTCGCGCAGAGGCCGCGCCCGAAGCCGAGGCGCCCGAGCCGCCCGCCGAGCCCCCGCCTGCGCCTGCCGTTACGGCCCAGGCCGCGCCCGAAGCCGAGGCGCCCGAGCCGCCTGCCGCGGCTGTTGCGCCCCCAGCGGTCGAGTCAGCGCCGCCCGCCGAGCCCCCGCCTGCGCCT
>PMYE01000153.1:0-14406 GCA_003171315.1 Acidobacteriaceae bacterium | reverse complement strand
CGGAGACAAGATTGTCTCCGGCAAGGTGGTCGAGCAGAGAGAGAAATATCTGGTCGTCGATGTGGGCCTCAAATCCGAGGGGCTTGTGCCTCTGGAGCAGGTTCTCGATCACACCGGAGTGGTCAAGTTTCAGCCCGGCGACGACATCGATGTCGTTCTCGAGCGCGAAGAGCATGAAGGCGGCTACCTGGTCAACTACGAGCGCGCTCAGCGCCTCCGCGTGTGGGACACCATCGAAAAGGCCGCCAACGACAAGACACCCATCACCGGCACCGTGGTCAGCCGCGTCAAGGGCGGGCTCACCGTGGANNATTGAAGTCCGCGTCATCAAGCTCAACAAGAAGCGCGGCAACGTCGTCGTCAGCCGCAAGGAGATCCTCGAAGAAGAGCAGAATGCCAAGCGCTCGGCCACCATGGAGCATCTGGCCGAGGGCGCGGTCCTCACCGGAACGGTGAAGAACCTCACCGACTACGGCGCGTTTGTCGACCTCGGCGGCATCGACGGCCTTCTCCACATCACCGATATGAGCTGGGGACGCCTCACTCATCCCCGCGACCTGGTTAACGTCAACGACGAGATCCAGGTCAAGGTGCTCAAGTTCGACAAGGAAAAGCAGCGCGTCTCGCTCGGCTTCAAGCAGTTGACGCCCGACCCCTGGCTCGACGCAACGGAGCGTTATCCCGTCGGCGCCAAGGTGCACGGCCGCGTCCTTTCGGTCACCGACTACGGCGCCTTCGTCGAGCTCGAACAGGGCATCGAGGGGCTGGTTCACCTTTCCGAGATGACCTGGTCCAAGCGCCTCAAGCATCCCTCCAAGATGGCCAAGCCCGGCGACGAGGTGGACACCGTCGTTCTCAGCGTCAACCCCGCCGACCGCCGCATCTCCCTGGGCATGAAGCAGCTCATGGAAAACCCCTGGGAGAACCTGAGCGACAAGTATCCGGTCGGCACGCTCGTCGAGGGCCGCGTGCGCAACCTTACCGACTTCGGCGCCTTCATCGAAATCGAGGACGGCATCGACGGTCTCGTCCACGTCTCCAACCTGAGCTGGACCAAGCGCGTCAAGCACCCCTCTGAAGTGGTCAAGAAGGGCGAGAAGGTCAAGGCCGTCGTTCTCGGCGTCGAGCCTCAAAACCGCCGTCTCAGCCTGGGCATCAAGCAATTGCAGCCCGATGTCTGGGAGAGCTTCTTTGCCTCGCATCGCGTCGGTGACGTGGTTCACGGCAAGATCCTGCGCACTGCTCAGTTCGGCGCCTTTGTTGAAATCGCCGAGGGCATCGAGGGCCTTTGCCACATCTCCGAAGCCGGCGACCCCGTCGATGGCCACTCCCCGCTCGAGCAGGGGCTGGAGCACGACTTCAAGATCATCAAGATCAACGTCGAAGAAAAGAAGGTGGGCTTGAGCCTGCGCGCCTTCAACGGCCAGGAAGCCAGCCGGACTGCGGTCGAGCACTACAAGGAGAGCGCGCACAAAGCGCCCGTCTCCAGCTCTACCACCACGCTCGGCGACCTGGTCAACTGGCGCAAGGGCGAGCGGTAACGTGTACTGATTCCGGCTGGGGTTGTTTTGAAACGCTATCGTGTACTGATTCCGGCTGGGGTTGTTTTGAAACGCTATCGTGTACTGATTCCGGCTGGGGTTGTTTTGAAAGGGCACGAGTTTACTCGTGCCAAAACGGATCCAAATAAATTCTTTTTGGGGGCTTTAGCCCCTGCAAAGCGGCCACCCTCCGGGGTGGCCGTCCTGCGTCCGGAGGGAGCAGGGGCCTTCAGGCCCATGAATCGCCGAGCAAGAATCACCCGGCCTTTAGGCCCGGAGGCGCCCGACGGGGTTCTGTGTCAGGGCATGACTGGCAGGTCGGGGATTCATCCCCAACTGCCGCAAACCCTCCCCACGCCTTCTGAGAAATAAAGTGCGCGGCGAAGCCGCGGCCCCACCCGCGCCGTAGGCGCAGTGGTTGTTAGCCCCGCGCTTCAGCGTGGGGAACGCGAGCACCACCCAAATTTCGAGAAACAAAGTGCGCGGCGAAGCCGCGCTTAAATCCACTCCCCTAGCGCCTGCAGACTGCTATGATTCTCTTTGCCAGCCGCCATGACTGAACCCACGATCATCGTCCCCGCGGGCAAGATCCGCTGCTACATCCACCCAGATAAATTCAGGGACGACACACCCGAGGAACACGTTCGCCAACGTGTCGCTCGTAGCCTTGTCGAGGAGTACGGCTACGACAAGCCGGACCTCCACCTCGAATTCCCCGTCCAGATGGGCTCCGGAAAGCCCAAGCGCGCGGACATCGCCATCTTTCCTCCGGGGCAGGCCCATAAACAGGAAAACATCTTCATCATTGTTGAGGCCAAGCGAGAGGAAATCAAGCCCACGGACCGCAACAACGGCGTCGAGCAACTGAAGTCCTATATGGCAGCCTGCCTAACCTCCCGATGGGGCCTCTGGGTCGGATCAGAAATGATCGCGCTAGAAAAAGAGCTCGACCCAAGAAGGGCAAAGCAAGAACCGTTTCCATACGCAACCGACATTCCTCTAAAGGGCTCGGACGAACCCAAACGACTAACGTTCTCAGAGCTCGTCCCTGCCACCGAGGGGCTACGGTCCGTGTTCAAGCGCTGCCATAACTACCTCCACACGAACGGCAACCTTGGCAAGGAAAAGGCGTTTTTCGAGCTCCTTAAACTTATCTTTTGCAAGATCCATGACGAGCGCGACTCCGCGGGAACTCTGGATTTCTGCGTGACCTCGGAAGAGCGCCGGAGCGAGCTCGGACAGCGCAAGCTAAAGACGCGAATCAGCAAACTGTTTGACACCGTGAAGGAGGATTACCCATACATCTTTCCCGCCGCAAGCGAAGCCATCGAATTGGATAATCGCTCCCTCGCCTACTCAGTCGCTGAGCTTCAGAAATTCTCTCTCCTCCAGACAGCTAGTGACATCAAGGGCGAGGCCTACGAGGAGATCGTCGGCGTTACCAGCCGCCGCGACCATGGAGCATTCTTCACGCCCCGCAACGTGTGCGACATGGCAGCGCAAATCGTTCTCTCCACGTACCGGCCGGACCAGTTACTCAAGCTTAAGATCCTCGACCCAGCGTGCGGCACAGGTGGTTTCTTGCGTGCTGCCCTTCTGGCAATAAAGGAAATCATTGCCGAGCAGGAGTACAACAAATGGGGCAAGAACGGGGAAAAGGCGCAGGCTGCAATCACGAACCGTTTGCGCTCGACCTGCGACTCC
Source organism: Acidobacteriaceae bacterium (assembly GCA_003171315.1). Taxonomy (GTDB): domain Bacteria; phylum Acidobacteriota; class Terriglobia; order Terriglobales; family Acidobacteriaceae; genus Telmatobacter. The sequence continues at coordinate 11,161 of PMYE01000153.1, read as the reverse complement.
AACATATTCGGGATCGACAAGCTTCCCGAATTAGTCCGTGCAGCACAAATGAACCTAGCAATGCATGGCGACGGGTCTACCAACGTCTTCCACGTAAATAGTCTCGAACCCTTCGGAAGCTGGCCCGACGAAGCCCGGAAGCGGCTGAGGCCCGGCTCCTTCGACGTAGTTTTCACAAATCCGCCGTTCGGCTCCAAACTACCAATCGACGACCCGCAAATCCTCGACCAGTTCGACCTCTCGCGCTTCGAGGCGAAGTCGCCTCGCTCGTCGATGCCCCCAGAACAAGTGTTTGTCGAGCGGTGCTTGGAATTCCTAAAGCCGGGAGGAAGAATGGCAATCGTTCTCCCGGACAGCATCCTTTCAAATCCAGGACTCGCCTGGCTGCGCCGATGGGTCCTACGGAATGCGTGGATCATCGCGAGCGTGGACCTCCCGAGGGAAATGTTCTCCAAGTCCGAGACGCACACGATGACATCAATCCTTGTCCTCCAGAAATTCTCGTCTGAAGAGCGCCGAATAATAGACCAAGTAGGCCGGCTCCCGGACTACGAAATCTTCATGGCGATAGCCGACAAGGTGGGTTGGGACCTCCGAGGCCAGCCGGTTTTCGTCAGAACCCCCGAGGGAGAGGAGGTCCTGCGCAAGACCGTACGAACAGTAACGGGAAGGAACGCCAAAGGCGAAGTGATCGAAACAAAGCGTGAAGTCGAGGAGCCAATTATCGACGACCATCTGCCAGCCATTGCAGAACTATTCGTTCAGTGGCTGAAGGGGAGAGCACCCGGGAGATGGATGAATGGCTAAGAGCGCTCTCGCTGCCTCGAACCTCCCCGCGTCTCCGGTAAAGCAATTCTCCGTCAGCTCACGCTGGGTCTATGAAGACGATAGTCGGCTCGACGCGACAACCTACTCCGCAGGCGCATTCCAGGCACTTGACGCCATTGAGGCTTGTCGTTTTGAGAAACGGTCCATCGGCTCCCTGTGCGGCACCATTTGGCACCCCGTTCAAAACCAGGCCCGCAGCAATTTTAAACGCATATACACGGCAGAGGCACATGGCGTCCCATTCGTCAGTACAAGGGACATGTTCTTCTATCCTTTGCAGCCGGCACGATTCCTTTCACGCCGCATGCCAAAGCTAGGCGACTTAATGGTGCCAGAAGGGTGGTTGGTCGTCAGCCGCTCAGGGACGGTCGGCAACATCCTCTATGTCGGTGGCGCATTGGCCAGATGCGCAATCTCGGACCACACAATTCGCATCCAGCCCAAAGACACCCCTGCAGGATACTTGTACGCCTTCCTCTCATCAGCCTACGGGCAGCCGCTGATCGCAAAAGGAATTTACGGCGCAACCGTGGACGAGGTGGAACCTAAGCATCTCGCCGTCATACCCGTTCCGATGCCACCAGATAAAGCCATGCGCGCAATACACGACAAGGTGATGCGAGCCTACGCCATTCGAGACGCTGGAAACGAGCTATTTGTCCAGGCAACCTCGCAGCTATATAGCCTGCTAAACTTGGAAAAATTCAAAGACGAAGACGTTCAATACATAGGATCGAGCGCCCCAAGAGCGTTCTCGGTGAGCTCCGACGAACTAGGGGACCGACTCGACGCAAGCCACCATGTTCCCCTCGCGGCCAGCGCCGTAGCAAAATTGAAAACCGGCGCATTTCCGCTCGTGCGGCTAAAGCATCGCGCCGACGATGTCTATGTCGCACCTCGCTTCGCGCGTATCTACGTCGAGCAGAACTATGGCACCCCTCTTCTTCAAGGAAGCCACGTTCCGTCGATGCGCCCCTCGGATCTGAAGTACATATCTAACCGGATGACCGTGAAAATGGACCGCTGGATCATACGCAAGGGGATGGTCCTGGTGACTTGCTCCGGCACCATTGGCCGCACCGCCGTGGTCTCATCAGGGCAAGACGGCTGGGCCGCGTCACAGCACATTCTTCGAATCACGCCAAAGACCGGCGCAACCCATCCTGGATTCTTGTCCCTTTTCCTCGCGACAGCCTACGGCCAGCATCAATTGAATGCAAAGATCTACGGCGGCGTTGTCGACGAGCTAACAGCCGAGGACACCGAGATCATCTGGATCCCCGATGTCCCATTCAAGCTGCAACAGCCCATCGGCGAGAAGATCGTCCAGGCCTACGAGATGCGGGACCAGGCAAACAGCATTGAAGACGAAGCGATCGCGGACATCGAGGCCATTGTCCAGCAGAAGAAGTAATTGTGCAGCCGCCCCGATCCCCGCGCCCCTTCGCTACCCGCTGTCAACCCGCAAATTCCCTAAGTCCCTGCATCTCCACGACTTCCATTTGCAGGGTTTTTCGCCCACTTGGCGCACAATCATTCCATGATCCGCTTCCACCCAAAGACCCGTGCCTGTAGCCGGCCCTATTCGTCCAACTCTGCTAACGCCGCTAGCTCCGCCGACTCCGCTGACTCGCCGACTTGCTACCCGTACAACGAGTTAGAAGCTGGAAGCTGCCTTCTGAGCCTAACTCGTTTGAAACTATCTATTTACGGAAAGCAGCCCTGGAAGTTGGTATGCAAGGTATAGGTAAGGTATGGGCCGTCCCGTAAACCCTTTGTTATCAAATATGGAGGTATGGCATACCGGGGGAGGGGGGATATGTCGAGAAAGTTAACACCCCTCTAGCTACTGGCTACCGGCTAACGGCTACTGGCTACTGGCTATTGGCTATTGGCTACCCTGACCCCTGTTCCCTGCTTTCAGCACCACCACAATTCCCAGCGCCGTCACCACGCTGACGAGCGCGAACAAGAACACGCTGGCGTAGCCGAAGAAGCCGATCACCGCGCCGGCGGTGGGGCCCACCAGGAAGAACGACACGTCGGAAAATGCGGTGTAGACGCTCAAAGCGGTGCCGCGATTAAACTCCGGCACCCGCTTGACCGCCTCCACGCCGATGGCTGGAAAGATGAGCGAGACGCCCAAACCGGTCACCGTAGCGCCGGCCATGGCCATCCACGGCGCCGCCGCCTGCCACAGCAGCACCATGCCCGCGCTTTCCACAACAAGCGAGGCGATCGCCACCGGGAACCCGCCATAACGGGTGATGGTTTGGATGAAGAGCACGCGCACGGCGATGAACCCGATCCCGAAGGCGGTCAGGCACAGCGCCGCCCCGCCCCAGTGCCGGCTGGCGTAAAACAGCGTGACGAACGTGGCCAGAACGCTGTAACCCACGCCGCTCAGCGCCAGCCCCATACCGTGCGGCGCCACGCGCACCAGAACGTGGCGGAACGGAAGATGCTCGCCCGGCTCGACCGTTACGGGATCCTTGCGCCAGGCCAGGGCGAAGCTCGCGGCGCCAATCAGAATCGTAAGCACGCCAATGGACGCCAGGCCCCACTGCTGGTCCAGCACCACCCCCAGCGGCGCAGCCAGCGCCATGCCGCCATACGCGCTGATGCCATTCAGGCCGATCACCTTCGCGGTGTGCTCGTGTCCCGCGCTGGTAATGCCCCACAGGGTCGCTCCGGTCGAGCCCAGGCTTTCGCCCACTCCCAGCAGCAGGCGGCTCACGATCAACACCGAGAAACTGAGCCAGTGCACCTCGCGCAACGCCGCCACGCCCACGAGGGATGCACCGCTCAAGGTGCAGCAGGCCATGCCCCACAGCACGGAAACTTTGGCTCCCAAGTGATCGGAGATGCGGCCCGCCCAGGGCCGGCTCGCCAGAGTGGCAATGTACTGGATGCTGATGGCCAACCCCGCCAGCACTGTGCTATAGCCCATGCGCAGATGCACAAACGGCGGCAGGACTGCCAGCGGTAAGCCTATGGAAATATAGCAGATAAAGCTGAAGTAGACATATCCGGCAATGTGCCGGGCCTGGCCCCTGGCGGAAGCCCGGGCTGAAACCGGTATGTTGGCTGCGGAGGGGGTTGGCATCGTGCGGAACGAATCGACAGGCAGAAACTGCCCTCTTCCAGTATACCGAAGGGCAGTTTTTCACGTGGTTATGGGCAAAGCGATTTCCCAGCCTCGCACGATGAACAAAGTCCTACACTGAAGGAGATGGCAGGCGTTCACATCGAACACTTCGGCTGCAGGGCGGCGCGCGCCGATGGCGAGGCCATAGCCGGAGTTCTGCGCACTTTCGCTGAGCGCCAGCCCCTGGCATCCGACGTGGTAGTGGTGAATACCTGCAGCGTGACAGCCGAGGCAGACCGCGCGGCCCGCGCCTTCATCCGCCGCGCGCACCGCCGCAATCCCGAGGCCAAAATCGTAGTCACAGGCTGCTACGCCCAGCGCGCGCCCGAGGAGTTGGCTGGGATGGCGGGGGTAGCGGCGGTGGTCGGCAACAGCCATAAGGCTCTGGCGCCTGAAATCATTTTCCATCTCTCGTGCGGCGCAGGCCAAACCGCGCCGCTGCCGCCCGCACTGGTCCCGGCGGAATCGCTTCTCTCCTCGAGCGCTGCGTCCGCTGCTCCCGTTCAGGCCCGCATCCAGGCCCCAATCTGGGTCGATGATCGCTTCGCCCACTCCTTCCTCGAAGAGGCGCAACTGGCGCCAGGCGCGCAAACGCGCCCCAACCTGAAGATCCAGGAGGGCTGCGGCAATCGCTGCACGTTTTGCGTGATTCCCTTCACGCGAGGGCCGTCCAAAAGTTTGCCCCACGCAGTGGTCCTGCGCCAGGTTGAGGCATTCGTCGCCGCTGGGGGCAACGAACTCGTGCTCTCGGGTATCAACCTCGGCCGCTGGGGCCGCGACCTCCATCCTGAGCCCGGCGCGCCCGCCACATTCGCCGCGCTGGCGCGCGCGATCATCGAGCAAACCGCCCTGCCCCGCCTGCGGCTCAGCTCCATCGAGCCCATGGATTGGGACGACGAATTGATCGCGCTGATGCGCGAATATGGAGGCTGCCGCCAACCGGGGTCTCCTTCGGCGGGTTCCGGCCGATGGGGTGGACGCCTGGCCCGCCACGCCCACCTCCCGCTGCAATCGGGCTCCGATGCCGTGCTGCGCAGGATGCACCGCCGCTACCGCCCCTGGCACTACGCGGAAAAGGCCGCTTCGCTTGCGCGCGCCGCCGGCTCCGATCTCACGCTTGGCGCTGACGTGATGGTGGGCTTTCCCGGTGAGACCGATCGCGAGTTCGAAGAGACGCTCGCCTTCGTTCGCAGCCTGCCCTTCGGCTATCTGCATCTGTTTCCGTTTTCGCCGCGGCCAGGCACGCGGGCATGGCCGCTCCACGCCGCCTCGCCCGTCCCGCCGCACGCCATTGAAGAACGCATGGCCGCTCTTCGCGCCCTCGCCGCCGAAAAGACGCGCGCCCACCGCGCCCGTTTCATCGGCAGCCGGCTCCCCGCCATCACGCTGCGCACGCCTGCCTCGCTCGCGGCGCAGGGCCGCACCGCCGCCCTTACTGAGAATTTTCTCCCCCTCGAGCTCGAAGGCCGTCTGCCCGCCAACCAGCTACTGCACGTCCGCGTGACCGGCCTCAATCCCGAGTTCGTGCTGTCGGGTGGTGAAAACCCATAACCCCTTGGTTCAGCAAAGCCAAGCCAATGCTATACTCAGCTTGCATTCGTGCCGCCGCGGCCCATAGGGTGCCCTGCCAGGGTCCGCACAGTACACCTTCGGAGGAGCACCATCGCATTCGATAAACGTTCGGCTAAGTCTTTCATCCGCATCAATGAACGGATTCGCGCGCGCGAAGTCCGCGTCATCGACGAAAACGGCGAACAACTTGGAATTCTCCCGCCTTACGAGGCGCTGCGCACCGCCCGCGAGCGCGGTCTCGATCTCGTCGAGGTGTCGCCCAACGCCGTCCCGCCCGTCTGCCGCATTCAAGACTATGGCCGCTATCTCTACGAAAAGGAAAAGAGCGAGCGTGCCGCGCGCAAGCGCCAAAAAGTCATCACCGTCAAGGAAGTCAAGTTTTCGGTCACCGTAGACGAACACGACTATCAGACCAAGAAGAATCAGGCCATCCGGTTCCTTGCCGATGGCGATAAGGTGAAGGCCAGCCTGCGTTTTCGCGGCCGCCAGATGGCCCACCGCGAGCTAGGATATAAGATCATCAACCGCCTCATCCAGGACATTGGCGACACCGGCGTGGTCGAATTCATGCCGCGCATGGAGGGCACCATCCTCCATGCCATCCTTGCCCCGTCGCGCAAGGAAACACCGAAGCCCAAGCCGGCTCCCGTCGCGCAAGCATAACCAAGACCTCAGAGCCGCGCGTGCGTGCCGTCGCACATGCAGGGCGTGGCCGTATGCTTGCACCCGCAAAAGTACACGGTCTTCGATTCGGCGGCCTCATACTTCATCGGGGTGAATTCGCTTCCTTTATGGCTGCCGTCGCAGAATGGCTGGTTCGCGCTCCGCCCGCAAGCACACCAGTAATACGTCTTCGATGCTTCCACTGCGACCGGATAAGGACCCTTTTGCGCAATCTTTGCTTCCGGCATGCGAAATAATCCTAGACGAAAAGGTAGAAACTCCTGGCTGGGAATATATCCGATCGAGCGCAGCATTCAGCGTGAAGCGGGTTTACCGCGCTGGTTGCGGTGCCGCGGCGCTTGCTTTGCCGCGTTGCCGGCGCATTACCAACCTAGTACGAAGAGCGGGGCAATTCCGGCAGCCGCCAGAGCGAGCAGAAACCACAGGCTTTGCCTGCCTGTCCTGCGGCCGGCAAGGCTATATGCGTAGATTCCCTTGATGACATTGTTGCTGGCGGCAGCGATAAGAATCGCGCCCGCGGCGACGGCCGGCGCGGCCGATGTGCTGGGCGCCTGCGTCAGGCCCATGATGAAGGGATCCACGTCGCTGACGCCCATGATGGCCGCCAGAGTGTCGATGCCGGCGCGGCCAAGATAGGTGACCGCCAACTGCGTGATGACCAGCATGGCCAGAAAGAGCGCGGCAAAAAGAAACGCCGTGATGATCTCCAGTGGGTTCTTGGGCTCCAAATCCAGCTGCATGGCTTGCGCGCCCTTGTCCGCGCGTCGTGTCCAAAGCCAGCCGGCAGCGGCCGCGATCGTCCCCAGCAGAAGAAGAGGCATCCAGAGCAGCGACATCAATTGCCGGTTGAAGAGAACCAGCAGAATGCACAGGCGCACATACATCACGCCCGACGCAATGAGGATCCCGCCGGAGTAGAGGTGAGGATGGTCGTCGATCTTGCCGCGACGCGCCAAAACGACGGTCGTGACCGTGGAAGAATACGCGCCGCCGAGCAAAGCCGCCAGTACGGTCCCGCCCTGCCCCTTGGTGAGTTTCTGCAGCACATAACTGGCGTATGAGATGGCGCTGATGGCGACGACAACCAGCCAGGTTTTGAATGGATTGATGTGGAAGCGGCCGAACTCCTGGTTGGGCAGCACCGGAAGAATCACGCCGCTCAGAAACAGGAACTTGGCAAAGGTGAGAATCTCTCTCGCGGCGATTCGCGCGGCCAGCTTCTCCAATGCGGCCTTCAAATCGAGCAACACAAGGCTGGCCACGCTCAGCGTGGTAGCGATCCAGAAATGGCCATAACAGACAAGCGCGCCGACAAGAAACGTGGTCAGGCCCGACATTTCCGTGGTGACGCCCGCGGTCTCGGCCTTGGCAAGCTTGTGCCAATAGGAGAGCAGCAAAAAGCCGGCGACGACCAGAAACCCCACCGTAAGCGGCAAAAGTTGAGAGCCGGAAATGAGAGCGATGGAATAACCGATGAGGCCAATCAGGGGGAAGGTTCGCACGCCGCCAAAAGCGTATGTGCTCCCTGCGGCCTTGTGTTCCTCACGCTCCAGCCCGATGAGGAACGACAGGAACAGAACCAGAACGATCTTTACTGCGTCCGGCGGCAGCTGTTGAAAGACCTCCATGCCAGCAACCCTCTTCTCTTGTGTTCCAGACCTGCTTGACAGGATACACCGCAGCGCGGCGGCATGAGGAGGAGTGGAAAGCGCTCGTGGTTACGGCGAATTGCGGCGGCATTCTCCCGTCCCGCCAGAAAGTGACCCAGTAGCCTAACTGGACTATGTTGCCTGCGCGATGGCGGCTTGCCCCCGGGATCAATGCCCGTACGATCCGGATGACTCTGAAACCTTTCCCCGGAATAGCCAGTAGACGACTCCAAAGTAAAAAAGGGCCAGCATTGTGCCAAGACTCCACCACACCAAACCGACGCTCAACGAATGACTCCCGGTCATCGCGCTTTGAACCGTGATGTCCATGGCCGCGGAAGACGTGGATGGAAGCAGAGTGGGATAGAGTCCAGCCGCTGCGCCGCAAAGCATCGCGGCGAGATAGCCGCACGACGCGAGAAAGGCTGCAAATGCGTCTCTCCTGCGCAGGAAAACAACCAGAGCCGCAAGCGCGACCGCAACCCCCAAGGGAGCCAGGATAGTCGCTGGGTGGCCCAGATAATTGTCCAGCGAGCTGGGACGCGCGACCACGGTAGCCGGTATGCTCAACAAGGTTCCCGCCGTCACAATCGGCCACAGGCGCCTGGCTGTGTTCCATGCTCGCGCTTCCACCGCGCCGGTGGTCTTCAACGCAAGGTAAAGCGCGCCGTGGAGCGCGAGAGCGGCCAAAGCCATCGCGCCGCCGATCGCCGTGTACCAGTCCAATATTCCCGGATTCAAGCCGGTGCGCCAATCGGTCCACAAGGGGAGATAGAAGAAGCCGTCGGCGCCGATCGGAACTCCCCGGATTACATTGGCGAGAGCCGCTCCAAAGATGATGGCCAGCAGGGAACTGGAAAGAAACAGAACGCTATCCCAGAAGCTTCTCCAGAGTGTGTCCTGCGTGTGCATGCGCAGCTCGATGGCAAGGCCGCGCAGAATCAGCAGCCACAGAACGATCATGAGAGGCATATAAAACCCGCTGAAGGCGGAGGCGTAGAGCAGAGGAAACGCGAAGAAAAGCGTTCCGCCCGCCGCGAGCAGCCAGACCTCGTTGCCGTCCCACACCGGGCCGATCGCCTTCAACGCCAGTTGCCGCTCCCCGTCTGTCCGGGCAACAAAAATCAACAACGCGCCGACGCCTAGATCGAATCCATCGAGAACGACGTAAGCCGCCAGCATCGCGGCTACGATCCAAAACCATAGTGTTCCCATGCTCCCCCCTCAAGCGGTGGTCAGGCCATGGCCGGAACCGGCATGTGCTCCCACGGCCTCTGGCCCCTGCTGGATGGTTCTGTACACAAGAAGAATCCACAGGATTGAGAGAAACGAATACATGCCGAGGAATCCGAGCAGGCTAAAGAGAGTTGTGCCGGCCCCGATCTGCATCGAATACCCTTCCGATGTTCGCAGCAGCCCATAAACGAGCCACGGCTGGCGGCCGATCTCCGCGGTCATCCATCCCGCGGTATTGGCGATGTACGGCAGGGGAAAGCTAAGCATCAGGAGCCATAACACCCACCGGGAGCTGAATAGCTTCCCGCGCCAGAGCAAAAGCGCGGCGGCGGCCATCAGGACGACGAAATAAGTGCCCAGCCCTGCCATGATGTGGTAGCTGTAAAAGAGCAACGGCAGCGTGCTTGGCCACTGATCCTGCGGAAACTGGTCGAGCCCCTTCACCTCCGCCTCCGTCGTGCCATAAATCAAAAAGCTGAGCACGTTATTCACGGCCAGGGGATTGTCGATTTTTTGCGCATCAAAGTCAGGCTGCCCGATGAGAACGATCGGCGCTCCCTTCGCGGTGTGAAACAGGCCTTCCATTGCGGCAATCGCGACCGGCTGATGCCGCGCCATGTACTTGCCGTGAAGATCCCCTGTCGGAAAGATCTGCGCGATGCAGGCAATGGCGCCGGCGATGACGCCGATCTTGAGGAATATCCTGCCGGAGTCCGCATCCCGGTCTTCAAGAACATAGAATGCTCCCACGGCGGCTACGACGAAGGCCGCCGTCACCACGGCTCCGCACATCGTGTGCGCGTACTGCAACCATGCCCACGGGTTCATCAGCAGTCCCCAGAAGCTGGCGAGCTCGTAGCTTCCATTGGGAAGAACCTGGTATGCGACCGGATGCTGCATCCACGCGTCGGTGACGATGATGAAAAAACCCGAGATCCAGGATCCCAGGAACACCAGGAAGGCGGAGCCCCAATGCGCCCGCCGCGACAAGCGCTTCTCGCCGAACAGGAACAAACCCAGGAACGCAGACTCCAGGAAGAACGAGAAGACCCCTTCCATCGCAAGAGGTTGGCCGATCACCCCTCCGGTAAGGCGCGAAAACACCGACCAGTTCGTCCCGAACTGAAATTCCATCGGGATTCCGGTCACCACGCCGAGCAGAAAATTGATGGCGAAGATGCGTGCCCAGAACCTTGCGGCAACATCGTAGCGCTCGTCGGCCTTACGCAGCGCAATCGTTTTCAGAATAACGATGAGCAGCGCCAGGCCCATGGTCAATTGCGGAAATAAGTAGTGATACGTCACCGTGAAGGCGAATTGGAGCCGGTGCAACGTGAGCGCATCCATACGCAGTAAAACCTCCCATGCAACACGCACTAAAGGGGCAGGTAAAGATGTCTTCTGAATGGCTCCCGCCGAACTGGACGCGGGAGCACGCGTGTTCTTCCTGCTGGATTATATGTTGTTCGGTTCCCTTGCGGTTCCGCGTGAGCCTACTGGGTTTTCCACTTCCAGTCCCGGATTTCCGGCAGGTCCTGCCCGTTCTTCCTGATGTATTGCTTGTGCTCCACCAGTTTGTCCTTGAGCTCCTGTTTCAGATAAGCGCCTCGTTCGGCGATTCGCGGGATGCGGTCGATGGTGTCCATGGCCAGGTGGAAGCGGTCGAGATCGTTCATTACCGTCATATCGAACGGCGTGGTGATGGTGCCTTCTTCCTTGTAGCCGCGGACATGAATGTTGTCGTGGTTGGTCCGGCGGTAGGTAAGGCGGTGAATCAGCCAGGGATAGCCGTGGAAGGCGAAGATGACCGGCTTATCTTTGGTGAAGAGGGTGTCGAAGTCCATGTCGCTGAGCCCGTGCGGATGCTCCGAGCTCGGCTGGAGTTTCATCAGGTCCACGACATTGACGACGCGCAGCTTCAGGTCGGGAAAATGTCCGCGGAGAATGGAAACCGCAGCCAGCGTCTCCAGCGTTGGCACGTCGCCACAACACGCCATCACAGCGTCGGGCGAGTCGCCTTCGTCGTTGCTGGCCCATTGCCAGA
>PMYE01000032.1 GCA_003171315.1 Acidobacteriaceae bacterium | reverse complement strand
TAGTTATTAAACAGGTTCTAAGGCTCATTGAACTATGAATGAGGGGGAACGATGATCGTGGTCTCCTGCACTTCAATCAACCCGGAGCCTGTGCGCTTCTCCAGTTCGGGCAGGATGGCATCCGCTTTTTCGCGCGTTTCAATGAATTCCAGTTTGATCGGGAGATGGTCGGAAATCTCGAGGATGTGTGCCGAATGGATGCGGTGCTTGGCGCCAAAACCCGCAACGCCTTTCACCGCCGTGGCGCCGGCGATTCCACTGTGGAAAAGAAAGTCGAGAATGCTGGTGTAAACCGGAACGCCATGGTGCCTGGCTCCATCGCTCAGGTAGAGTGTCACTTTCACGGCCTTTCCTGTGGCCAACATGCGTTCTATCTCCGCTGGCTCCAGCACCTGGACTCGCGCGCGAACGCGCAGCGAGTTTACGCTTCCAGGCGAACCACGAACGATTGAAGCATCTTTGCACGGAAGTTGCAACTACGGCTTGCCGCCGCTGCTTCTCTAGATTTGGTTTCGCGGACAATTCGGATGCTAGCTTGGAAGCGGACTCTGAGGATGTCTAAGGCGGATTCCCTTGCTTGGCGAGCAAGACTGGGCGATCTCGCGACCCTTGAAGGATTCGCAACCGTCACCCCCCGCTCGCGTACAATGAACCATACTCCAGCCTTGGAGGCTGAAGCCCTGATCGCTGCATTGCTCATCCCTCTGCGCGTTTTCGCCGTCCCCGTCGGGGAACTGCTGCGGTCGGTCGCCGCGTGGCTTGCCTTCGACCCGCAGAGCGGCTGGCGCCACTACTTAAGAGAGCAGTACGCCGACCAGACCTTCAAGGGCCTCTATCACTGGAACCTCTTCGACGCGTCGATTCTACTGCCCTACTTCGCGGTGATGATCCTCCTGTCTTTCTACGGCATCCACCGCTACACGATGGCATACCAGTACTTCAAGTACCGGAAAAATTACTACCCCAATCCGCCGCGTCACTTCGACGAGTTGCCCCAGGTCACCATTCAGTTGCCCATTTTCAACGAGCAGTTCGTCATCGATCGCCTGATCGAGGCCGTCTGCTCCATGGAGTACCCGCGCGAGAAGCTCGAGATCCAGGTGCTCGACGACTCAACCGACGAGACCTGCGAGGTGGCTGCGGCAATCGTCGAGCGGTACGCCGCGCTTGGCCACAACATCGTCTACATTCATCGCACCAACCGCTACGGCTTCAAGGCCGGAGCCCTCGGCGCTGGCCTCAAAGTGGCCAAAGGCGAGTTTATTGCCATCTTCGACGCCGACTTCGTCCCCCCGAGCGACTGGCTCATGAAGGTCATCCACCACTTCGCAGAACCCGAAATCGGCATGGTGCAGACCCGCTGGGCGCACCTTAACCGCGACTACAGCATATTGACCCAGGTGGAGGCCATTCTGCTCGACGGCCACTTCATCCTGGAGCACGGCGCCCGTGTCCGCACCGGCGAGTTCTTCAATTTCAACGGCACTGCCGGCATGTGGCGCCGCCAGGCCATCTCCGACGGCGGCGGCTGGCAGCACGATACGCTCACGGAAGATACCGACCTCAGCTACCGCTCCCAGATGGCCGGTTGGAAGTTCAAATACCTGCCCGACGTCGAGTGCCCCTCCGAGCTGCCTATTGAGATGACTGCCTTCAAGACCCAGCAGGCGCGCTGGGCCAAAGGGCTCATCCAGACCAGCATCAAGATTCTACCCAGCGTGTTCCGTTGCAACACCCCGCGCCGCAACAAGATCGAAGCCGTTTATCACCTGACGGCCAACCTCAGCTATCCCCTGATGGTCATCATGTCGGCGCTGCTGATTCCCGCCATGATCTGCCGCTTCTACCAGGGCTGGTTCCAAATGCTGCTCATCGACTTCCCGCTATTCACGGCTTCTACCTTCTCCATCGCCGTCTTTTATGTGATGAGCGAGCGCGAAATCTTTCCCAAGACCTGGAAAAAGACCTTCTACTATCTGCCGTTTCTCATGGCCCTCGGCATCGGCCTCACCGTCACCAACACCAAGGCCGTCATGGAAGCGATCTTCGGTATTAAGAGCGCCTTCGTGCGAACGCCCAAGTACCGCGTTGCCAAGAAAGGCGAAAAATCGCAGGCCGCCAAGTATCGCAAGCGCCTCAAGCTGACACCATGGATCGAACTCGCCCTCGGTCTCTACTTCGCCGCCGCCATCTGGTACACCTTTATCAACAACAACTACTTCACCGCGCCGTTTCTCATCCTTTTCGTCATCGGCTACTGGTACACCGGCCTCATGAGCCTCCTCCAGGGCCGCTTCGAGCGCTGGCGCACCGGCGTCAACACCGAGGAATCCAGTCCCAAGCCCTTTCCGGTGGGCGTGTGAAGCGGCTCAATCCGGTTGAGCGGCACTGCCGCGCCGGCCGAATGCAAAGCGCAAGAGGTGCCAGTTGCAATTCAGCACGATCAACGCCTTCTTGATTACGCCGCTTGGCATCGCGATCTTCTTCGTCGCGCTCTGGTGCGCGATCTGCTACTTGATCAGCTTCCTCACCGGCTGGTTCGCACTTGCCCGGCGTTTCCGAATGCAATCCGAGCCATATGGAGACCTGAAGACCGCGGGGCCGTTCTTCTACACGGTCTATATGCGCTTTTGGAGCCGCTATTCCAGCGTAATCCGCCTGACTGCTGCCTCCGACGCGCTCTACGGTTCGGTGTTGTTCCTGTTTCGCATCGCTCACCCGCCGCTGCGCATCCCCTGGGACCAAATCCGCTTCAGCCGGACGAAATTCTTCTTCCGGACCTATTGCGTTCTCACCCTCGGCAACAAGGAAAAGATCTCTTTACGCATCCCGGTGCGCATGGCCCGCAACTTGGGAATTCTGGAAAGATTCCAGGCTCCATAATCGGTTCGGCTTACCCGGCTGCGGGGATCCCGATTCAACCTCTGGATCCTGGAGCGCCGTTACACGCCCGGTACCCCAGTTTCTCCGGTGGCGCGGCGGCTACGTGGTTTCAGGTGCATGTTGTGCTACATTGACGCCATGATCTGGAAGAACCCGGGCGTTGCCGCGGCGTTTTTGCTGGTGGCGCTTGCGCCCGCAGCGAGCGTGGCGCAGGCAAGGAATCCAACCGCTCCGCCTCCTGCTGCTCCGGGAGCTGCCACGCATCCAGCGCCGGCTCCGGGCGCCTCAACTGCTCAGCCAGCAGCCCAGCCATTCGCGGCCAGTCCCGACGCTTCGACCTCAAGCTGCCAGGGCGGAGCATGCGATGCGCAGCAGCCGCATATCACCATTGCCACTCCGGCGCCCGCTCCCGCCCCGTGGCCTTTGCAGGAGCGTATCAGCTGGGTCGCCAGCCTGCTTCTCGCGTTGATCGCGTACGTGGGCATCCTGCTCGCAGTCTCCCTACTACGCAAGATCGAGCGTCAGACTCGCCTGAACGAAGCCGTGGCCCAGGCAGCCGCCGATAGCGCCAAAGCGGCATTGATGTATGCGGAAGCCCAGGCGCAGGCGCAGCGGCCATGGATCGTCGTCTCTGCCGAGGCCGAGCCGGGCCCCACCGACAGGTTCACGATCGTGGCCACGAATCGAGGGCGCAGTCCGACGAGGATCGTCACGCTGGTCGATGACGTCGCCATCGCGGAGGATGAGTCGCACCTGCCGCCTACTCCCACCTTCAAAAACGAACCGCGCCCCCCGCGGGTTCCCATCATCCTGCTGCCGGGCGAATCCACGGAACTCAAGTCGTTCTCCCGCGTCGATGTGAAAGCAGTCTGTGAATCGGTGGAAGACCTGCGCCGCCTGGATGCGTGGGAGCTAAAGATCTATCTCTATGGCGCCGTCACCTACGTGGACTTGCGCGCACCCGCCGAGAAGCAACCGTATGAAACCGGGTGGTGCTGTTGGTACATTCACGGCCGCCAAAAGAGCGGCCTCGTCATCGCCGGCTCGCCCGAATACAACCAGCATACGTAGTCGCGGCGGCCGCTGCTCCCGGCACAAACACATGCATCGTTGTAGGTCGCACGGGGCGAAACCGGTTTTACGATCAGCCCCCAAAAACGCAGAACTTGCGCGCCGTATATCGAATTGGATATAATCCTCTCATGAAGCCGGTCCGGTTTCTCGGCGATTCTCGAAAGGTGTTGCGGGAGTTTCCGAAAGATGCTCGCCAAGATGCAGGGTACCAGTTGGAGCGGATACAAAGAGGGCTCCCGGCTACGGACTTCAAATCAATGCATCCGATTGGTGCGGGTGTAGAGGAAATCCGCATTTCGGAGGGGTCTGGTGCGTATCGGGTGTTGTACACCGCTCGCTTGGCCGAGGCAGTGTATGTGATCCATGCCTTCCAAAAGAAGACCAAGTCCACTTCACAGCGCGATATTGAAGTTGCACGTGAGCGGTTCCGGCAATTGATGCGAGGTCGAAGATGAGGAAACCGAAGTTTGAAGAATTCGAAAATGTTTGGGATGCGCTCGCCGAAACACCGGACGAGGCAGCAAACTTGACGCTGCGCTCCGATCTCATGATGAAGATCGAGACAATCGTCAAGAAGAATGGGTGGACTCAGGCCGAGGCGGCGAAGCGGTGCGGAGTTTCGCAGCCACGGATCAACGATCTGCTTCGCGGACGGATTTCGCGATTCTCTCTCGACGCGCTGGTGAACATCGCGGCGGCGCTTGGGCGGAGGGTGAAGGTGCGGTTGGAGGCGGCGTAGGCAGCCGGATTGCTGAGAAAAGGGGCCTTAGCAGGGTTCCGCGATCAAGGTCTCAGAAGCGAAACCCCGGGGCACGCGGTGAGTGTTCTCCTGTACCGCGCGCTCGAGGAAAGGAGTAGCTGTGTCAAAACCTCCGAGTGCAAAAGATCTGTTTGGAAAACCTGTGCGAAAGCGGCGTCCCCGATATGAGGCAGCTCTTGAAAAGCACGACAGAAAGACGCTCAGGGACCGTGCCGCACGTGTACGTTGGCTTTCAGGTACTATTCCAAGGAATTTGATGATCGGCGCGTCGCTGGAAACGGTGCTCGTATTTGAGGAGGCGAAAGATTCATTCGTCTATGGCAATTTTGTAGCTGCGGTTGTTCTGGCCGCTGCGTTCGTCGAACACTGGCTTGTTTCAAGTCTTGCTGTGCGCGGTTATGAGAAGGAAACTTCCAATGGATTAGCTGCTGCGATCCGATGCGCTCGCAAAAACAGTCTCGTAAGCCCATTGGTGCTGGAAAAGGCTGACCGTCTGCGGCTGATACGCAACCCGTTTGTCCATCTGAAGTCGTTTGAACATGAACACAGGATTATGCATCGATTGGCTGAAGCTCGATCATATGATTTTCCAGCGTTACTGGAGAGCGACGCCAGGGATGCGTTGATTGCCATGTATGGAGTGGCGGTATATGCGTTTGCCAGATGAGACCGGCGAGTGGCTTTGCGATGATGTCCAATCCCTCAGGGGCTAAAGCCCATGTTTATTTTTGCGGCTGCTTGCGGCACGACTGAAATCGTGCCCTGACACAAAGCGGGTTTAGCTGTATGTCAAGGCGTTGCCCTCTTGGCTTCAGTTTGCCTCCTCCAGCATTCGTGCCATTGTTCACTCCAGAACTATCTGCCCGTTCCGCCCACGGTCATCCGGTCCAGCTTCACTGTGGGCATGCCCACGCCCACCGGCACGCTCTGCCCGTCCTTGCCGCACGTTCCGATGCCTTCGTCCAGCTTCAGGTCGTTGCCCACCATCGAGACGTACTTCAGCGCTTCCGGTCCGTTTCCGATCAGGGTGGCGTCGCGGACCGGCGCGGTCACCTTGCCGTCTTCGATCAGGTACGCCTCCGACGCCGAGAAGACAAACTTGCCGTTGGTGATGTCCACCTGCCCGCCGCCGAAGTTCACCGCGTAGAGCCCGCGCTTTACGCTGCGCAAAATATCTTCGGGCGCATCGTCACCGGCCAGCATGTAGGTGTTGGTCATGCGCGGCATGGGAATCGACTGGTAGCTCTCGCGCCGCCCCGATCCCGTATTCGACATCCCCATCAGCCGCGCCGAAAGCTTGTCGGTCAAGTACCCTCGCAGTACGCCGCCTTCGATCAGTACCGTCTCCTGCGTCGCCGATCCCTCGTCGTCCACGTTCAGGGAGCCGCGCCGCCCCGCCATTGTGCCGTTGTCGACCACCGTCACCTTCGGGTTCGCGACAGGCTGGCCGATCAGCCCTGCAAACGCCGACGTCTTCTTGCGGTTGAAGTCGGCTTCGAGTCCGTGCCCCACCGCCTCGTGCAGCAGAATCCCCGGCCAGCCTGGGCCCAGCACAACTTCCATCTCGCCCGCCGGCGCGGGCACGGCGCCCAGTTGCAGAATCGCCCCGCGCGCCGCCTCGCGCGCCAGGTGCTCCGCACTTTTACTTCCTGTAAATTGTTCGAGACCGGCGCGGCCTCCGCCTCCTGCCGAACCTTTCGTGATCGTTGCGCCGTCCTTCGCGATAACAAACACTCCCAGCCGGCACAGGGGCTGCGTGTCGCTGGCGAACGACCCATCCGACGCGGCCACAAGAATCCGCCTCAGCTCTTCGCTGTAGCTCGCCCGCACCTGCACGATGCGCGGGTCAAAGGCCCGCGCGGCTCGGTCTGCGCGCAGGATCAGCTCGAGCCGGGCGGCAAGGTCCAAATCGTAGCCGCCTAGCGGAACGGGATAGAGATCGGCGCCGCGCGTCTCCGTGAACCCCTGCACCGGCTGTTTCGTCGGGCCTGACGCAATCAGCGCCGCTGTCCGCGCCGCGTGCAGCAGCCGCTCGGGGCTCAGGTTGTCGGTGTAGGCATATCCGGTACGTTCGCCGCTCAACACGCGGATGCCGCATCCCGCGCTCGTTCCCTGGCTGGCCGACTTCACAATCTGCTCGTCTACGCCCAGCGCCGTTGCCGTAACCGACTCGAAGTAAAGGTCCGCGTAGTCGCCTCCGGCGCTGAGGGCCTCGCCCAGGCAGCGCTCCAGCAGCCGCTCGGTCAGGCCGAATCTCTCAAAAAAGTAGCGCCGATGGCTCGAAGTTGGGGAAGTTTCCGGGTACGTCATCGTAATCTCAGTGTACCCTTGCCGCGTCTGAATCACCGGTGCTCGCGTCCGCCGGCCACACGTCATCCCCCTCCGTTGCTCTTTGGATACGTGGGCGGCTGACACGCCGCCGCAGGCAATGGAAACCATGTTAGGATTCGTGCCATGAAGAGAATTCTTGCGACAGCTCTGCTGTTGATGGCGTTCGCAAGTCCGGCTTTTGCTTCCGGGTCGCACCATCATCATCACCACCACAGCCATCATCATCATCACCACCACCATCACTACGTCTGAGAATCGATCCCCCACGCTCTTGCGGCCCAACAGCGGGCAAAGCCGGTCACGCGCCCATTCCGCAAGCGCTGTTCCAATGCGGCGGCCAGGCATGGTAAGTTTTTGCCATGACCGATCTGGACAATCTGCGTTACCCGATCGGGCGATTTCGTCCGCCCGCCACGAGCATACCCGGCATTCGCGCCGCGCAAATCGAAACTCTGCGTTCGCTCCCAGAGCACCTGCGCGCGGCCGTGGCCGGCCTCGATGAGGCCCAACTCGATACGCCCTACCGCGACGGCGGCTGGACCGTGCGCCAGGTCGTTCATCACCTCGCCGACAGCCACGCCAACGCCTACGTTCGCTTCAAACTCGCCCTCACCGAGGATTGGCCCACCATCAAGCCCTACGACGAAGCCGCGTGGGCGCGTCTGCCCGACTCCAGCCAGGCTATCGAGCCTTCGCTCATCTTCATCGACGGCCTGCACCAGCGCCTGGTCGCGGTCCTGGAATCGATGTCGGAGGAGGATTTTCAGCGCGGCTTCAATCATCCCGAACGGGGCCGCATGACTCTCGCCGCCAACCTCACGCTCTACGACTGGCACGCGCGCCACCACACAGCCCACATCACCAGCCTGCGCGCCCGCAAGGGCTGGTAGAAAACGCCATGGCCTCCGGCGGTCCACCCCTTCGACAAAAACCCGCTGCCGGGGGACCCGGCTCTCCACCCCATCGACAAAAATCAATCGATGGGGACCCCGGCGCTGAATCCGCCTCACCAGCGCGCCTGACGCAAATTATCGAAGCATATCTCGCCGACTACCCCGCGGCCGCGCTGCTTGAGGACGGTCGCGTCCTCTTCGACATGCGCACTGCGCGCTACTCGGTTGCCGAGTCGCACGGCCGCTGCCTGCTCCAGCTCTGGAGCGATGAGCGCAACCTGGTGCGCACTGTTGTGGAAGTGCAGCAGCGCGCGCAGTGCCTGCGCCTAATCGCGCGGCGCATGGGCGCGGCCAAGCCGCAATCGCTAGAATTCGTGCCCACCAGCGACCGGCGCACGCCTTCAACCCGCGACACCGCCCGCCGCAATTACCAGCGCCTGCTCGAGCGCGTTCTTACCCGCCATTTCATCGGCGCCAAGATCGACGGCCTGCGCACGGCCATGGATCTGGAGCACAGCTTCGGCCCCGCCTACGTTCGCGGCCGCCTGCTTAAGGGAGCCGCCGCCGATGCGGTCATCGGCGTCAGCGCCGCGGAGTCGGCGTCGATCATCGACGGCGTCCTCACTCTGGGCATCCTCTGGCTCGATTACTGCCGCCAGCACGCTGAGACGCGGCGCCACTTCGGCGGACTCAAGGTCGTCGTCCCTGCCGGAGCGTGGCGCACCACCGCCGAGCGTATGGCCTGGCTCAATCACGGCGCTGCCGACTTCGCCTTGTTCACGCTCGATGAGCGCAGCGAAGAGCTCGCCCCCATCGATTTTCGCGACACCGGCAATCTTGAGTCGCGCCTCATCCATGCCTTTTCCCCGGCTGCCGCGCTGGAGCGCTGCAAGTCTGGCATCGACCGCTTGCTCGCGCTCGTCCCCGACGCCGCGCGCAATCGCGTCGAAGTCCTTCCCCGCTCCGCCAGCGAAGCCGGCCTGCTCCTGCACGGCCTCGAGTTTGCCCGCGTGCGCCAGGGCGCCTCGGCCCACTCCTTTGCGCGCGAGAACGAAATCACCTTCGGCGCGGGCGCAAGCGAAACACCGCTCATCGAAGAAAACGAAGACCTCTGCCGCGATCTCTTCCGGCGCCTCTTCTTGAGCCGCCACGCAGACGGCGCGTATACCGATCCGCTCTTCCGCATGGCGCCCGAGCGCTGGCTCGAGTCGCGCCTGCGCGCCAGCTTGCCCGAGCTACTGCCCGAGCTGCGCGGCGATCTGCTCTACACGCAGGTGCCCGCGCTATCGACCGGCGACCGCGGCATGCTCGATCTGCTCACGCTCGACGGCAACGGCCGCCTCGTAGTTCTGGAACTGAAGACCGAAGAAGACCTGCAGCTCCCATTGCAGGCCCTCGACTACTGGATTCGCGTGCGGGCCCTCAACGCCGACCGGCAACCCGCACCGCCCAGCGCCACGCCGCTCTCGGCTTTCGAGCGCAACGGTTACTTTGCAGGCGCCGAGGTCTCGCCGCTTCCGCCGCGCCTGATGCTCGCCGCCCCGGCCCTCCGCATTCACCCGGCGAACGAGCAGGTCCTTCGCTATCTGTCGCCGGAGATTGAGTGGCAACTCATCGCCATCGCCGAGCACTGGCGCCGCAACCTCAAGATCGTCTTTCGCAAGCGCCCCCGCGACCTCAACTAAGAGCTTATCCGTAAATA
>PMYE01000117.1 GCA_003171315.1 Acidobacteriaceae bacterium | reverse complement strand
TCGATGCCGAGGCGGAGCATGGTTTCAAGATGGCGGCGGAGGACGGCCGTGGAGATGAGGTCGGCAATTTCGGCAGTGTCGTTGCCACCGTGTTCGATGAGGTGCAGCGTGTCGAGGCGCAATTGTTTGTGCGCGGCTCTTTCCTCGTCGGTGCCTTCGCCGTACCACTGCGAGGTGCGGGCGTAGAGGTCCCAGCAGTAGAAGTCGATGCGTTCGCCCTTGCGCGCGAGCTCAGCGAGGAACGCGCGAACGTCGGACGGCGATTTCTTTTCGAGGTGCAGAAAGCCGACCACGACGTCGGCGACCTGGACGCCGGTGTTGTCGATGTAGTTCTGAACGTCCACTTTGTATCCGGCGGCGCGAAGCAGGCGCACGAAGGTGTCGCCGAGAATTGCATTCCGCAAATGCCCGATGTGCGCGGCCTTGTTGGGATTAATCGAGGTGTGCTCTACGAGCACATGGCCTTGCGCGTGCGGGGGGACGCCTTCGGCTTGGGCCACCAAGCGAGTTGCGGCGACGCGGTCGAGATAGGCGTTGATATACCCGGCGCCGGCCACTTCGAATTTGGCGAAGCCATCGATGGGGCCGAGGGCAGCGACGATCTCCTGAGCGATGATCTTTGGAGCCTTGCGGAGTTTGCGGGCCAGCTCGAAGGCGATGGGCGTGGCGATCTCGCCGAGGCGCAGATCGGGCGGCGTCTCCAGAGAAATCTGGCCGATTTCGAGATCGTATTTTTCTTTCAGGACGGCGCGAAGGCTACGGCCAAGCCGCTTTTCCAGTTCGAGAACCACGCGAGAGCCTCAAAAAATCCTTGATTTTCCAAGTGATTTTAGCATCCGAGTCTCAGAACCGATGAATTTGTATCTGACGCATCGTGGCATCCCAGGTCTCAAAATCGAGACCTGGGGCATCCAGCGATGACCGTAGAAACACGCGCCGGCCGGCTCAAGTGCGATGCCGTAAGATGGAATTGAACGCTCCTTTTGTGGCGAATCCAACGTTTGTTGAAAGCAACCGCAGATCCTTCGGCTCGCCGCCGCGGCGACTCGCTCAGGATGACAGTGCGGTTGTTGGTTGAATCCCGGATTCAAGACACAAGCGTTCAGTTGTATTTGACCGCGAACGGAATGCGCTCCCGATGACGGATTCAAGCTCCAAATCAAACCGCTTTTATTTGACCACGCCGATTTACTACGTGAACGCGCGGCCGCACCTGGGGCATGCGTATTCGACCATCGTGTGCGACGCCATTGCGCGGCGCAAGCGTGCGCTGGGGATCGAAACGTGGTTTTTGACGGGGACCGACGAACACGGGCAGAAGATCGAGCGCTCGGCCAAGGCTGCCGGGTGCACGCCGCAGGAGTTCGCTACGAAGGTTGCGGGCGAGTTTCGCGGATTGTGGGATCGGCTGGGGCTGACCTACGACGACTTTATCCGGACTACGGAAGAGCGGCACAAGCGCGGGGTGCAGAAGCTATTCGCCACGCTGCGCGACAAGGGCTACATCTACAAGGGTTCGTACACGGGGCAGTACTGCGTCAGCGATGAGGCATATGTCGACGGGCCGCCGGGGACGCCGTGCCCCGATTGCGGGCGCATCACCGAGACGGTGAGCGAGGAGAACTATTTCTTCAAGCTGTCGGCCTTCGAAAGGAAACTGCTGGAGTTTTACGAGGCGAATCCGGGGTTCATGGGGCCGGAGTCGACGCGGCGCGAGGTGATCTCGTTCGTGCGTGGCGGACTCAAGGATCTCTCCGTGAGCCGGACGGGTTTTTCTTGGGGCATTCCGGTTCCGGACGACGAAAAGCACGTGGTGTACGTGTGGCTGGACGCGCTGGCGAACTATATTACTGCTCTTGGATATGGGTCGGACGATCCCAAGGACATAGCGCGGTTTGAGAAGTTCTGGCCGGCGGACATTCACCTGATCGGCAAAGAGATCAGCCGGTTCCATTGCGTCTACTGGCCGGCGTTTTTGATGGCGGCGGGGATTGCGACGCCGCGCTCGGTGCGGGCCAACGGCTGGCTGCTGTTCGACCAGGGCAAGATGTCGAAGTCGCGCGGGAACATTGTGCGCGCGGAGACGGTCGACGAGGTGCTGGGCGCGGATGCTCTGCGGTACTTCCTGCTGCGCGAAATTCCCTTCGGACAGGACGGGAATTTTTCGTTCGATGCGCTTGTGCAGCGGTACAACGGCGACCTGGCCAACGGCTACGGCAACCTGGTGAGCCGCGTGGTGAACATGGTGCACAAGTACTTTGGCGGGGTTGTGCCGGTGTGTGATGTTCAATACTTAACAGTTGGAACTGAAAAAGAAGGTGCAATTTGGAATCGAGCGGAATTTACAATTTCACAATTTGGTCCGCTTTTTGATGATCTGAATTTCTCCGAGGCCCTGAAGTCACTTTGGCTTTTGGTCGCGCAAACCGACAGCTATCTGACCGCATATGCGCCGTGGAAGAAGCCGGCGGAGCGCTCGGACGCGGAGCACGCAGCGTTACAGGCTCGCGTGCTGGCCACGGCGGCGGAGGCGATTCGCGTGATTACGGCGCTGGCCTATCCGGTTGTGCCCGATGCGGCGGCAAAGGTGTGGCGTCAGCTTGGGTTGGGCGAGATCGCAGACGCGGCGAAGCGGGGATTTTTGAAGGACCTCGCGTGGGGCGGATTGAAGGCGGGAACGAAGTTCGGAGAACCCGCGCCGCTGTTTCCCCGCGCGGAGAAGGACGCGATGGAACGTATGCAGAGTCTTGAGGACGAGAACAACCGCACGGCGGTGGAAGCGGCGAGCGACGGAAATGGAGAGGACGGCGGCGCCGCGCCGGCTGTAGCGCAGAGGCAGGAAGCAGTTGCGGCGCCCGCGAAGGCGGCTGAGCCGAAGGCGCCTGCAGTGCCCGCAAAGCCCCCTGCGCCGGTTGCCGCGAAAGTTCAGACAGCGCCTGCGGTTCCTGCGGCGCCAGCGGCCGGATCCGCTGCGGCGAGCGCACAGCCAGCCGCGCCTCAAGCTGCAGCGGAAGTGACGGCTGCCGCAGGGCAGGCGTTGCAGATTTCGATCGACGAGTTTGCCAAGGTGGAGCTGCGCGTGGCGCAGATTCTGGTGGCCGAGCGCGTGCCAAAGGCCGACAAGCTGCTGCGTCTGGAAGTCGACCTGGGCTACGAGAAGCGGCAGATTCTGGCCGGGATTGCGCAGCATTACGAGCCGGAGAAGTTGATCGGCCGCAAGATCGTGATTGTGGCGAACCTGGCTCCGAGGAAGATGCGCGGGCTGGAGTCGAACGGAATGCTGCTGGCGGCTTCGCTTGAGGGCGGCGCGCCGGTGCTGGCTGGATTCCTCGAAGAGGTTCCGCTGGGCGCGCGGCTGAAGTAGAAAACTCTTCCTCTCGTTGCCGCGAAGTCCGGCGTTGCGCGGAAATGCCGCTTTTGTTATGATGGCGCTAGACATGGTTTGCGCTTCCCCAAGCCGTTCTTGTTGTCGCCTGTCGAACATCTTCGACGGGTGTCCCCGCTAGTCCGTTCTCCTGAGAACAATCGATCCAGAAGACGCACCCGTAGCTGAATGCCGGGTTTGTCTTTGCGCGCGCCGGCCTTCAGAAGTTCCCCGAAACTGAGAGGTCACAATGCCGGTCGCCGAAAACGAATCAGTCCAAGCATCGCCGCGAACGCCAACTGTCACATCGCCGCGGCTGAACCATCTGCGCCTGCTGGAGGCGGAGAGCATTCACATTCTGCGCGAGGTCGCGTCGGAGTTCGAGCGGCCGGTGATGCTCTACTCCATCGGCAAAGACTCGTCGGTGATGCTCAGGCTGGCGCAGAAGGCGTTTTATCCCGCGCCGATTCCTTTTCCGCTGCTGCACATCGATACCGGGTTCAAATTTGCCGAGATGCTCGCCTTTCGCGACGAGATGGCGCGCCAGGTGGGCGTGGAGCTGCTGGTGTGGCGCAACGAGCCGGCTATCGCCGCGGGAACGAACCCCATCGTGCTCGACACCAGGCGCTGCTGCGGGCTGCTCAAGACGCAGGCGCTGCTGGATGCGCTGCGCCACTACAACTTCGATGCGGCCTTTGGCGGCGCGCGCCGCGACGAGGAAAAGTCGCGGGCGAAAGAACGGATTTACTCGTTCCGCGACACGGCGGGGCAGTGGGACCCGAAGAACCAGAGGCCGGAGTTATGGAACCTCTACAACGCGCGCATCCATCCGGGCGAGAGCATTCGCGTGTTTCCGTTGTCGAACTGGACGGAGATGGACGTGTGGCAGTACATCCACGAAGAAAAGATTCCGGTAGTTGATTTTTACTTTGCCAAGGAGCGGCCGATGTACGTGCGCCCCATGAGCGCGGGTCAGGAGGCGCTGCTGCCCACCGAGCAGGATTTTGTGGCGCGGCCGGGGGAGAAGCCGCAGATGGTGAAGTGCCGGCTGCGCTCGCTGGGTTGCAGCCCGTGCACGGGCGCGATCCGCTCCGACGCCGACACGATTCCCGCCATCATTGCGGAGCTGATCGGGTTCCGCTCGTCGGAGCGGGCGAATCGGGTGATCGATCACGACCAGGAAGGCTCGATGGAGATCAAGAAGCGGGAGGGCTACTTCTGAAAAACAGGGAATAGGGATTAGGGAACAGGGAATAAAGGGTTTGGAGGTGGGTTTGGCAGCCGCGGCAGAGCCAGTGAACAGAAGGTTCGAGATTGGCGAGTTTCTTGCGCAGGAGCGCGAGAAGGATTTGCTGCGCTTTTCCACGGCGGGCAGCGTGGACGACGGCAAGTCGACGCTGATCGGGCGGCTGCTCTACGACACGCAGTCGGTCTATGAAGACCAGGTACGTTCGATTGAAGGCAAAGGCACCACCGCACCGGGACAGATCGATTTCGCGCTGCTCACTGACGGGTTACGCGCCGAGCGCGAGCAGGGCATCACCATCGACGTGGCGTACCGCTATTTTTCTACGGCGCGGCGCAAGTTCATCATCGCCGATACGCCGGGCCACGAGCAGTACACGCGCAACATGGCCACGGGGGCATCGACCGCCGACGCGGCCATTGTGCTGATCGACGCGAGCAAGGGCGTGCTGATTCAATCGCGGCGGCATGCATACATTGCGTCGCTGCTGCGCGTGCGGCATGTGCTGGTGGCCGTGAACAAGATGGATCTGACCGGCTACGATGAGCCGGCTTTTCGCGCCATTGAGTCGGAGTTCAGGGCGGTGCTGGAACAGATCGCGTCCGACACCGGCACGCCGGTGGAAGCGCACTTTGTTCCGGTGAGCGCGCTGAAGGGCGACAACGTGGTGCGCGCAACGGCCGCGATGCCGTGGTATAAGGGGCCGTCGCTACTGGAGCTGCTGGAGGCGCTGCCGTCCGCTCAGGATTCCCGTAGCGCTCCTTTCCGGTTCCCCGTGCAGCGCGTGTTGCGGCCCGACCATACTTTTCGCGGCTTCGCGGGGCAGATTGCGTCGGGAACGGTTCGCCGCGGAGACGAGATCGCGATCTTTCCCTCGGGACGCAAGGCAAAGATCGAACGCATTGTGACGTTCGATGGCGATCTTGACGCGGCCATTGCGCCGCTCTCCGTCACTCTGGTGCTCGATCGCGAACTCGACATCAGCCGGGGAGACTTAATTGCCGGCGGCGGAGCGGCGCCTGTCGTGGCCCGCAGCGTGAAGGCGTCGCTGGTGTGGATGGATCAGCGGCCGCTGGATGTAAATCGCCGCTATCTTCTAAAGCACACCAGCCACTCTGTGCCTGCATTGGTTTCGTCGATCGATCATCGCGTGGATCTGGGAGCGCTGACGCACGAACCGGCGCCGGCGCTGCGCATGAACGACATCGGCGCGGTCTCGTTGCATCTACTGCGGCCCATCGCCGTCGATCTTTATCGCGACAATCGCGGGACCGGCGCGCTGATTCTCATCGATCCCGAAACTAACGCCACCGTGGCGGCGGGCATGGTGACCGCAGCGCAAGGCCTCGCATCTGCAAACGAGGAAGACGAGGCTGCAGCGTGGGGCCGCGTGACCGCCGGCGAGCGGGAGGCGCGATGGGGACACCGTGGCGGCGTGCTCGAGCTGTCAGGCCCCACGGAGCTGATCGACGCCGTCGAGCGCTCGCTCTTCGCCGTGGGCGCCGCGACCTGCCTCATCGATAGCGGACAGCAAGCAGCCCTTCAACACATGGGACTGCTTGACGTTCTGACCGACATGCAAACTCAGTCGGGTTTGCTCACTCTTGTGGCGCATGCGGGCGAGGAAGGTGTGTTGACGGCAAGCGCGGGCGGCCTCGAAATCACGCTCGACGCGGACAATAAAATGCACGCCGTGACAGCAGTGCACCAGTTGTTGCAGCGCGCGGGAATCTTCATTTCTCCAGAGGGGGCGGATTTGTGATGGGCATCGCGGAGATTGCCGCGGAAGTGAATGCGAAGCTGGACGCGGCGCGGGCCACGCTGGCGCGCGAGGTGAAGGGTAAGGGCGATGTGTGCCTGACGTGCAGCTTTCAGGCTGAAGACGTGCTACTGACGAAGCTTGCCATCGCGCTCGACCCGCGGATTCCGGTTCTTTTTCTCGATACCGGCTACCACTTCGCCGAGACCTACGCTTATCGCGACCGCATCGCACGCGAGTGGGGACTGAATCTGATCAACCTGTTGCCGGAAAAGACGGTGGCCGAGCAGGAGACGGAGCACGGTTTGCTGTATCAGACCGCGCCTGACCGCTGCTGCGGCCTGCGCAAGGTGGAGCCGCTGTTCAAGGCAGTCGCCGGGTATCGCGCGTGGCTGACCGGCCTGCGCCGCGAGCAGGCCAGGAGCCGCGCGGCACTGGAAGAGTCGGCGATGTTTTCGCTGCCCGGCGGCAAGCAGGTGCTGAAGCTGGCGCCGCTGGCGGCATGGACGACGCGCGATGTGTGGTATGCGTGCGAGCAGCTTGCGATTCCGTTGCTGCCGCTTTATGAGCGGGGTTACACCTCCATCGGCTGCGAGCCATGCACCACGCTGCCTCTCGATCCCAACGATCCGCGCTCGGGCCGGTGGGGCGGCCGCAAGGTGGAGTGCGGCATACACATTCAGGCGGCGCCGGCGCGGTAAGGCAAACGCAGGAAGGCAGGGGCTTGGCGATGCAGTACATCATCGGGTTCTTTATCGCACTGTTCATCGCGCTTACGGGAGTGGGCGCCGGCACGATTACCGTGCCCGTCCTGGTGCTTTTTCTTGGCGTGCCCGCGCCGGTTGCAGTGGGCATCGGGCTCGCGTTTTCGGCAGCGGTGAAGTTGATCCTGGCGCCGGCGCAGATTGCGCGCCGCAACGTGGCCTGGCGCACGCTGGGCTACATGTTGCTGGGTGGGGCTCCGGGCGTACTCGTGGGCTCGCTGTTTCTCAAGCATCTGATCAACGCGGGATCGGAGAACCTGCTGAATGCGATCCTGGGCGCGATTCTGGTGAGCACGGCAAGCTGGCAGCTCTTCTACTCGTTCCGCCCCATGCACGAGAACTCGGAGACGCGCGACCGCAGCCCACTACTCTCCTGGTTGATGTTTTTCGTGGGCGCGGAGGTGGGTTTTTCTTCCGCCGGAGCGGGCGCTCTGGGCAGCGCCGCTCTGATGAGCCTGACGCCGCTGGCCCCTGCGCAGGTGGTGGGCACCGACATCGTCTTCGGCTTTCTGGTTTCGCTCATGGGCAGCGGCGCGCACTGGTTTACTCATGCCACCAACCCTGAGTTGTTGCTTCAGCTCATCCTCGGCGGTATAGCCGGGGCCGTTGGAGGAACCCTGCTGAGCGCGCACATCCCGCGCCGCCCGCTGCGTTTCGCACTTTGGGTCTGGCTGCTGATCCTGGGCGGGCAATTCCTCTTCAACAGCTATCAGGTTTGGGCCAGCCCGCGCGCCCACAAAAGCGTTGTGCCGGCCGTGCGCAGCAACGGTGCGCAAAGCGGTGTTCCGCGCGGATGACGGCAAGGCTGCCGGCGTGAAGCTGCGGAAGGAATGACGGGTGGTTCGCCGGGGATCTGGTGCGGAAGGCGGGACTTGAACCCGCAAGCCTTTTGGGCGCCAGCTCCTAAGGCTGGTGTGTTTGCCATTTCACCACTTCCGCACGGGGTGGCGGCCTAGCTGGTACTGACCCTTTCAAGTCTAGAAGGGAAAGAGCGCGGGTGCAATGCCGCTGAAGCGCCACACAGGTTAGAGCGCATCTTCCCCCGCATCTGAAGAAAAGTCCTCGCTTTTGCCGCCGGATTTGGATTCCAGCCGGATGTCGCGGATGACGATCGCTTTGTCGAGCGCTTTGGTCATGTCGTAGATGGTGAGCGCGGCGACGGCGGCGGCGGTGAGGGCTTCCATCTCGACGCCGGTGAGGCCCATGGTGGAGGCTGTGGAGGTGATGCGCACGCCGCCCGTAACGATCCGGGCCTGTACGTCGACGTGCGTCAGCGCGAGGGGATGGCACATGGGAATGAGATCGGCAGTGCGCTTGGCAGCCTGGATGCCGGCGAAGCGGGCGACTTCAAGCGGGTTGCCCTTGGGGTTCGAGGGCAGCGCCGTGAGAACCGCGGCGGAAAGCTCGACGAATGCCGATGCGGCTGCGCTGCGGCGAGTTGGCTGCTTGGCGCTCACGTCGACCATGGCGGCCTGGCCGGATGCATCGAAGTGCGAGAGTTTCGAGGGTTTGGAGGGCGAAGGCATAGGACTCCTCAGGAAAGCAGAATGCGGACGATGGCGCCCGGTTCAATGCGCGATTTCGGACGAAGATCGCCCTCTTCGGGCACGACGATGAAACAGTTCGCACGGGCCATGGCAGCCAGGTCGCCCGACCCCTCCCAGGAGATGAGCTCAACCTGAGGCAACGAGCCGGCGAAGGAACATGCGGCGGGGAGAAAGCGCGTAAGACCGGGCCTAGCCTTGACGTCCGAGATGAGGCGGGCGAGGGCGAAGCGCGGGCCGCGGTCTAGCCGGCCGGCCAACGCGGCCAGCACCGGCGCGGCGAAGAGCAGAAAGGTGACAGCCGAAGAGACGGGATTGCCGGGAAGGCCGAAGATGGGGAGCGATGCGCGGCGGATGCTATTGCCCATCTTCGCGTTTCTCTTGGGCAGGTCACCAAAGACCAGCGGCTTGCCGGGCTGGATGCGCACGCCGATGAAGTGAAAGCGGGCGCCGGCGCGGGCGAGAGCCGGTTCGACCAGATCGAACCTGCCCGCGGAAACGCCGCCGGTGATGAGGAGAAGATCGGCTGCGCCGGCGCGAGCAATGGCGGCGTCGAGAGATTTGGCGGTGTCTCGCGCGATGGGCAGAACCCACGGCTCGCCACCGGCAGCGGCGACCATTGCGGCCAGCATGGCGCTGCTCGAGTTGCGAATCTGGCCGGGAGCGGGCGAAGACCGGATGGGTACAAGTTCGTCGCCAGTGGCGAGGATGGCCACGCGCGGCCTCAGGAATACTTTGAGCGCAGGGAAGCCGCAGGCCGCGGCGAGCGCCGCCTGCACGGCGCTGATCGCGGTTCCCACGGAGAGCAGCTTGTCTCCCTTGCGCGCCTGCGCGCCGCGAGCCACGATGTTCCCGTCTTTTTCGATGGTGCGGGGCGGAAGCAGCCGGACTGTTCGCGCGGATGGGCCGCCCGAGGTCTCGACGTGCTCGAGCATGATTACGGCATCGGCTCCGGAGGGAACAGGAGCGCCGGTCATGATCTCCCAGGCGGAGCCGCGCGGCAGCGGGCCCGATGGAGCCTGGCCGGCGCGGGTTGCGCCAGCCACGGCGAGCGGCCGATGCAGGGAGGCCTCCGCAGCCCGGCAGGCGAAGCCGTCGCGGGCGGAGCGGGCGAAGGGCGGCTGGTCGCGGTCGGCGTGGAGCGGCTCGGCGAGCACGCGGCCGGCGGCCTCGTCGAGCGCGACGCGCTCCACGCCGGGGCGAAAACGGGCCCGCTTCGCGGCGTAGCCGGCAATCAGCGCGGCGGCCTCGTCGTAGCCAGGCAGAGCGGCGCCGGGCAGAGTAGGACTCATGCAATGGATTGTAGAGGGTGCGAAGCGCCAGCAGAAGCCAAGTGCGGCTGGCACGCGCAAGGAGAGCAGACACAAAGGGCGTCCATGCAAGGACGCCCTTCAGTTTTGGCCGCACGCGGCCCGGTTACTTCGATTTGGGCGCCTTGTAGGAAGTGCTGATCTTCTCTCCGGCCTGCTGCAGAATTCCCGCCACATCGTTCGCATAGGGGCCATTCGGGGCCAGTTGAAGGTACTTTTCGTACGCAGCCATGCAATCAGGGGGCAGAACGATCTGGTTCGTTTTGGGATCAATCGTTGCATTCTGTACTAAACCCTGGCCTTTGATGTAGTAGAGGAGGGGGTCGTTGGGGTTGATCTTGATGGCCTCATCGGCCGCGGCCGCTGAGGCGGCACCGTTGTTTACCTGGTAGAAGATGACCGCCTCATTCTTCAGATTGAAAGCGGCATTCGCGGGATCGGCCTTGGCGGCGGAGTCATAAGCAGCATTCGCTTCGGGAACTTTGCCCGTGCGCGCATAGATCTCGCCCAAGCCGGCATAGGCGAGGCCAAAAACGAACGGGCGCGGCGTCTTTGACGCTGTTTCCAGATCGATGGCCTTCTTGTACGATACGACCGTATCGTCATACTTCTTAAGCCCGGCCTGCGCGAAACCCAGATTGACCCACAACAGCGCCTCGTCGAGCTTAACGCCGGTATCCTTTGTCATCAGGCTCTCGATATCGGTGTACTTGGCGGTTTTGATCTCATTGGCCTTGGCATCGATGTCGGTCTTTGAGGCCCCTGCGCCGAGAGCTTGTTTGGCGGCTGCCTGAGCGCCGTCGATGTCTGTACGGTCCTGGTTGACGACCTTCAGGTCGGCGTTGAGCTGGTGAACGACCAAATTGGCTTTTATAGCCTCGGCATTGGCCTTCTTCAGATCCTCAAGCTGCTTTTTCTCCTCTGGCGTCAGCTTGTCGATGTATTCCTGCCGCGACATGTCGATGTCCTGGGCCGTGTCCTGCCCAGCCACGATTTTTACGCCGGGAAAGAAGTCAACGACCTTGCCGGCAGGCGTATCGGCCGCGCGAAAGATGACCATGTAGGTTCCCTGAGGCGCTTCGCCGGTATAATCCCCGGTGCCAGAAACAGGGAAGGTGTACTTCAGCGTCTTACCGCCATCGGTAGAGAGGCTCACGGTGCCGCCCCCTTGCGGTTGGCCCGTGGGATTGATGACCTGGCCGTGAATCTTGCCCATATTTCCAGCGGGCGCTTGTTGCGCCTGAACAGGAGCGAGAGCCAATGCCAGCAGGCCGGCCGCTGCGGTCAGGCCCAAACAAAATGAAAGAGTGCGTTTCATGTATTCTCCTTAGGAGCGGCGGGAAGACTGCTGCCCGCGGGCTCGAAAAAAATTCAAATTCCCTGCCCCGCAGACCAGCGTAACAACAATGGTCCTGCGGGCTTGTTTCTGCGCATCGAGGCCGCCCAGCCCTGCAAACGACCGCCCTCGCCGTGAAGAGGCCGGCAGTTCCTGCGGACGTGCACGCACGATTGCCACGGCTCATCCGGCAGAGCGCATTTCCAGTAAAATCCACGTTAAATCCAACCCATCGCCTTACACAAGAGGGGACAGAGGAACGCGTCCCACTTGCGCTTGGGGCTGCGGCGCACCTCATGGACGAGGAAGCAGTTCCGCAAGCTGCCTTTTCCGCGGTGAACCATCGCTGCGCCGCGGGAATTCCGTTTGCCATGGTAGTGCGCCGAACGCAGGACCGCGTGTGGCGTGTATCACACAACAGGGTCTGCCAACACTACCTGGGATGGCAGCGACGGGCGCCGGTTTTGCTCAGTTCGAGGAGCGACGAGCGAACTGTAGCCGGCTATTGGAGCGAGGAGCGACAACGAAATGGGCAAAACCGGCCCCGTCCCTTCGGGTTGCGGGGAAAATCGCGTCATCCTTCGTTGTCGTCCTGGGCAGTGGGCTGGCCACAGCCGTCGTCCTCCGCCTCGTCTGACGCGATTTTCCCTCGCAACGCTGCTCACCCCAGGTAGTGTTGGCAGGCCCTAGAATTCGAATATGGAGACGGTGATTCGGAAGGCAACCGCGGCCGATGCCGCGTTGATTCTGGAGTTTATTCGCGCACTGGCGGCCTTTGAGCGCGCGCCCGCCGCGGTGACGGCAACCGAGGAGGGCTTATTGCGCGACGGATTTGGCCCTAACCCCTTTTATTACTGCCTGATTGCCGAAGACGACGGCCTTCCGGCCGGCTTCGCCTTCTATTTCTTCAACTACTCGACGTGGGTGGGGCGGCCCGGCATCTATGTCGAAGACCTGTTTGTGCTGCCGGAGTTTCGACGGAGGGGCATCGGCAAGGCGCTGTTGAAACAGGTGGCCGCGATTGCATTGGAACACGGTTGCCAGCGTTTGCAATGGGAGGTTCTGGACTGGAATACACCGGCAATCGACTTCTATCTTGCCATGGGCGCGGAGTTTCTGGATGAGTGGCGCAATGTGCGCTTGAGCGGCGATGCGCTGCTGCGGCTGGTTGGAATGGAAGGGCAGCAGGCATGAACTTGCACTGCGACCACTGCGAAGACGAGCCTCACACCGTACTCTCCGAGCCGAAGGCGGCTGCCCCACCGCAGGTGGTTCGCGTAATAGGCGGCGGGCTGGCCGGGCCTGAGGCCGCGCTGACGGCGGCGCGGCTGGGTTGCGCGGTCGATCTCTACGAGATGCGCGCCGTGGTGGACGGAAGGCTGCGGCTGACGCCTGCGCACCAGACGGCGGATTTCGGCGAGCTGGTCTGCTCCAACTCGCTCAAAAGCGAGTCGCCAAATACCGCGCCCTGGCTGCTGAAGCAGGAGATGCGNNGCCGGCCACGCGCTGGCCGTGGATCGCGTGGAGTTTTCGCGGCGCATCACGGAGGCGATCGCAGCGGAGGAGCGCATTCGCGTGATCCGGGAAGAGGCGGCAAACCTGGAAGCGACCGGAACCGAGTACGCGCTAACGATTGTGGCGACGGGGCCGTTGACTTCGGACGCGCTGAGCCGGGAGATTGAGCGGTTGACCGGCGCGGGGCGCCTGGCGTTTTACGACTCGATCTCGCCGATTGTCGATGCCGAGTCGATCGACATGGGGCGCGTGTACTTTGCCGCACGCTGGGACAAGGGCACGGCGGACTATATCAACTGCCCCATGGACCGCGCGGAGTACGACCGTTTCTACGATGCGCTCATAGCGGCGGAGCCGGCTGAAGAGAAGGAGTGGGAGAAGCTTGACTATTTTGAGGGCTGCCTGCCCATCGAAGTGCTGGCCCGGCGCGGGCGCGACACGCTGCGCTTTGGGCCGATGAAGCCTGTGGGCCTGCGCGACCCGCGCACCGGCAAGACGCCCTGGGCCGTAGTGCAACTGCGTAAGGAGAATCTGCGCGCCGACAGTTACAATCTGGTGGGATTCCAGAATCATTTAAGGTTTGGCGAGCAGGCGCGTGTGCTGCGCTTGATCCCGGGCCTTGAGAATGCACACTTCCTGCGCTATGGGCAGATTCACCGCAACACGTACCTGTGCGCGCCGGCATTGCTGGACGAATGGCTGCGGCTGAGGAAGTTGCCGGGGCTGATGTTCGCCGGGCAGATTTGCGGGGTGGAGGGGTACACGGAGTCGATCGCAACGGGCATGCTGGCGGGGATTTACGCGGCGGCGATGGTGCGTGGCGAAGAGCCGGCGCCTGTGCCGCGCGCGACGGCGCTGGGCTCGCTGGTCCACTACATCACACACGCCGATTCCAAGAACTTCCAGCCGGCCAACATTACCTTCGACCTGCTGGAGCCGCTCGGCGAGGAGACGCGGCGGCGGGTTCGGGACAAGCAGGAGCGGCACCGGATGCAGTGCGAGCGGGCGCTTGCGGCGTTCGATGCGTGGTTCGCGGCAAAGACGCGGCGTGAGCGTGTACCCTGAAGGTTGGGGCGTGGGGTACGACAAGAGCGGGCATTCGCGCCGCGAGGGACGGGAGTTTTTCTTGAAGTGTTGGATGGTCATTCTGGCGGGTTGGCTGGCGCTGGGCTACGGCACGGCTTTTGCCTTTGCGCAGGCAGAGCAGCCCACGGCGGCGGAAAAGCAGTCGGCGACAACGATCGTTCTGCCGCCCTCGCCGAAGGCGCTGCTGCCCGACGAGTTCGACGGATGGGTGACGACAGAGCCATCGAAGGTGGTGACTGACGCGGCGCAGTTTGACCCGGCCAATGCGGCAGCGCTGAAGGAGTATGGATTCAATGCCGCGGTGGTGGCCAACTACAAGCGGGAGCGTGAGACGCTGAGCGTGCGCGCGCTGCGCTTCGACGACGCGACCGGAGCCTACGGCGCATACACCTACTACCGGCAGAATGGCTGGCCGAAGGTGGACATTGGCACGGGGGCGGCCTCAGATAACAACCGCGTGATTTTCTGGGAAGGAATGGTGGTGGTGGATGCTACGTACTCGCATATCGGGCCGATGACGGCCGGAGAACTGCGCGAGATTGCGAAGCAGTTGCCGATTCCGGGCGGGAACCGCGGGATGATTCCGCCCATCCTGGTGAACCTGCCGCAGTCGCGGCTCGACGGTCAGACGACGCACTATGCGGAGGGTCCAGCGGGCTACGCCGGATCCGGGGGCGTGTTGCCACCGTCGCTGGTGAGATTCGACAAGGGCGCCGAAGCGGTTACAGCGAATTACTCGTTGATCACGGGCCCGGCGACGCTGACCCTCATCGATTACCCCACGCCGCAGATTGCCGAGGCGCAGGAGGCGGCTATTCGCGCGTATCTGAAAGCGGGCAGCAAGGCGCAGCCGCCGTGGCCCAAACCTTTGACCGATTCC
Organism: Acidobacteriaceae bacterium; assembly: GCA_003171315.1. Classification (GTDB taxonomy): domain Bacteria; phylum Acidobacteriota; class Terriglobia; order Terriglobales; family Acidobacteriaceae; genus Telmatobacter. The sequence continues at coordinate 14,136 of PMYE01000117.1, read as the reverse complement.
GACCAGGCATCGCTAGAGGTGCGCCACAGCGGGCCGCTGGTGGCGCTCGTGAGCGGTGACGCAGTGCCTGACGATAGCCACCGGCTGCTCGAGTCAGTACACTACGAGGCGAACCTGACGGCAATTCCGCAGCCGGTGGAGTCGGAGGTGGAGAAAACCGGCAGGCTGCTGCTGGGAATTACCGTGCTCACGGTGGTCGGGGCAAGCGCGGCAATCCTGCTGGGAGGGTTCCTGGGCGGCGGCAGGGCTCTCTACCGCCTGGCGAGGGGCAAACCGATCTCTTCGGTCTTCGACGAGGAGTTCATTCATCTCGATCTGCGGGAAAAATGGAACGAAAACGCCGAGGCAATTCAGGGGCCGCATCCGAAGGGTTAATGCCGCCGTTATCCTGTGGAAAAATAGACAAAAACCAGAAAAAACACTGCGAAATCACGGAAAATGCCGGAAAATTCCAGGCGAATGTACAGCGAAACTGCAACCGGGCACGGATCGTGATACGGTATGTTAAATAATTGAAACAAAGCGAGTTATTTTCCAGAACATTTCCCTTGACACTGCTTTCCCCCACACCTACTATGCAGCCAGAAAGTTCTGATGGTTTTGCCTCCGTTGGAACTATTCTCCCTGAGGAGAGAGCTGTCCCGTTGCCGGGCGGCTCTTTCCGTTTAGAGGAGAGATTTTCCTGCCTCGTGTACTTGCTCATCGCCGGCTGGGGCCGATTCGCTCCACTGCTCGCCGCATTGCTCGCACCGCCATGAGTTCACTGGATCGACACCTTCGAGAACCGGATCGCCGGCGCCGCACTTCGGACATGCGGGCGGCGTGAAATCGGGCACGCTCGCCTGAAACTCCTCGACAATTTCTCGCGGAATGGGGAGCGCGGCAACGGCGCGCGCCTGGTCGAGCCGATCGGCCGCGACGAGCACGCGCGCATAACGGCGGCCGAATTCGCGCGACTGTTGAACCCAGCTTTCGATTCCGGCCTGTTGCAACGCTGCAGAGAGCTCCCGCGCTTGTTCATCGGTATCACAGTCGCAGAGGACGGTCTTCCATGTGTATTCGTGCGGGCCCTCGTCGTTCGCGCCGTCGGGCGCATCGGAAACGAGCTCGGGCATGCGGCCAAAGTACCGGGGGTAAATGACGGGATATTCGGGGCCAGGCTCTGGCTCAACGTGGGCAGCGGCAGGCGCTGACGGCGCATCCGATGGCGTCGCGGTTTCCGGCGCTTTCGGGTCGCCCAGGCCTCGGCTCCGCATCTCGCTACGCAAAGCCTGTTGCGCTGTTTCGGTCAGATCGGCAAAATCGGCGGCGAGCTCACACAGCTCATCGTCGCCGATCTCACGATAATGCCCGGTGAGTCTCTGCCATTCAAGGATCGGGTCGGCTTGCATGGGCAGCATTGTAACGCTTATTCGGCGGTGCGAGGGGATGCGCGCGGCTTTACCGCGATCCGGCGCAACGATACAATCGAAGAGTCAGCTATGGACTTTCCCGCGTGCTGCGCAGGGTGCGAAAGTTCACGGCAGACTATCACAAGCAGGCCGATGTAGCTCAGTTGGTAGAGCAGCTGATTCGTAATCAGCAGGTCGTCAGTTCAAGTCTGACCGTCGGCTCCAGATTCAGCGCGGGCAATCCGCGATCACCGTTTGGAGCAGGCAGCTCAACTGCATGTTTCCGGCGCGGAGTGTCGCACGTTTGTACAGTAGTGCGAGCCGGCTCGGGCACTTTAGAGTGCGGCTCTGTTCGCCGGCGTGGATTTGCCAGGGTCCGGCGAGCCATTTCCGGTGCGGAAGGCCGCCACGCCACACCCAACAAGCGCAGCCTTGTCCTTGAGCTCCGACACGCGTAACTGAGTCAGGGAATCGCCGAGTTGGGCTTGCACGGCAGGCAAGAAGAGCTGTGCCGAGCGGGAGATGCCGCCGCCCAGCACGATCACCTCCGCGTGAAAGCCGGCGAGCAGGGTCCGGATCACGTCTCCGAGGTGCTGGCCGAATTCGGTAAAGGATTGTTCCGCGGCGGGATCCTTGGAGACTTCAGCCGCCAAGTCAACCACTTCCCGCTTCTTGCCGGTTCGCCGCTCGTAGTTCCCCACGATCGCTCTGGACGAGACAAAGTCCTCGACAATTCCGCCGAGGTAGGGGAGATTCCAGATCTCGCCGCCATAAGGCACGCCGGGGCCCGTGGTTACCAAGTGGCCCTCCACGGCAAATGCCGAGCCGATTCCCGTGCCCAGTGTGAGGCCCACGGCGCGATGGAACCCGCGAGCCGCTCCGGCTCCGATCTCGCCCAGCAGATACGCGTCGGCATCGTTTAAAAAGCGCACCTGGGCCAGCTGCCAGCCGAAGCGCGCGGCCAGAGGCTGGCGCAGATCGATTCCGTAGAGGTAGGGCAACTTGTGGCGCATCAGGCTCACGCCCGCCTGGAGGTCGAAGGGTCCCGGCACGGCAAGCATCGCCCCTAGGTTTGCGTCGCGGCAAGCCCCGGCCTTTACGCCCAGATCGTGCAGAAGATCGAGAAAGGCGCCGGAGGTATGCGTGGCCGGATGCAGCGCGGTGACGACCGGTCCAAGGTGAAAATCGTCACCACAGCACAGAGCGGAGGCCACATGGCTTCCGCCAACATCGAACGCGAGGACGCAATTCTCGACCCGCTCAGCCATTTTGCACGCCGCAAGACCCAACTTATCAGAGCGTTCCCACCCAAGTTGAGATCGTTATCGTTTGTATCACAAGTCCCGGATGGAACGACGGTATCTTTGAGAAAAGCTGTTCGGAACCTCATAAAACTCTCGATCGTTCTGATTCGTGACCGTTACGCTCATTCCGGATGGACACCAACGAATGTGTCCCGCAGCGAAACCCACTCGCGATTTGACGGTAACGATACCTCCATCCCATGCAAATCGCCGGGACGAGCTCTCGCGGCATCGAATTGGCGATGCAGTTCAGAATGTGCTTTGGTTTAGGCTCATACGCGGGCACGAGTTCCAAAGAGTGGCGGAAGGCCGTTTGCGGTTCAATTCACGGATTTCTCAGCAAACCGGGCGGTCACGATGCACCGCTCGTGACGATTGGGACGCGAGTTTCGTAAGATGGTTCAGCCATGTCCATGCACACCGCATTCTCGCCGGCAGCTGGATTCCGGCGCCCTGCCTGCGTTCGGCCCCGCATTTCTGTGACTATCGCCGTTCTCGTGCTCTTGCTGCAGGCGCCGCTGCGCGCGCAAGCGCCGGCGCCGCCTGCCGAGGCTTTCGGCCCCTTCAACGCAGTCTTTCTTGCCGACGGGCCGGGCTTGAACAAGACTTTGTCTCCGGCAACTTCGCTGGACGGCCTCGCAACCGCAGCGTGGGACCGCCAGGGATCGGGCCAAACCGCGGGGCAGGACCCCATTCTGGCGGGGCACGCGGCGTGGACGCTCGCCTTCTGGTTCGAGTCGCCGGAACCACTGCAAGGGACGACACTGCTTGCCGGGATGGGCGATCCTGCCGCGGAGGATGCGCGCTTCATCGGTATCCGGGACAATCGGCTCGGCCTGTGGCTGGGGCAGGCGCAAGTATCGGCCGGGTTTGCGGTCGGCGACAGCACGCTGGGCCCGGCGAAATGGCACATGGCCGCCGCGGTGAGTGACGGCGAACGAGTGGTTCTCTATGCCGATGGCCACCAGGTGCTCGCTATGCGTCTCGCACAGGGCAACGTCGCGCCCGTGCTGGAGATGGCGCCGGCGCCATTGCCTGGAGTTGCCGACGGCCACTTTGACGGCCGCGTTGCCGCGCTCCGGATCTACCGTGAAGCGCTGACGGCTGAGCAGGTGAAGGCCATGGCCGCCGCGCCGCCGGAGTTCAACTTGCTCACCTATGAAGAAGCCTCGCAGCATTGGCCGGTGCAGACCAGCGCGCAGGCCGGATACAGCGCGCCGCAGGATCCATCCACTCTGCCGCGCGGCCAGGGCACCCTGCAAAAGCCCGTGGCGAAAAAGCCGCGTGCGGAAGACCTGCATTGCCTGTTAACGGGTGGCAATCCATGGAAGCTTGAAGGCGGTTGGCGGCTGGCCGCGGCGCCGCAGGTCAAGGCATCAGGCGACGAGATTTCCAAGGCCGGCTATCCCGATAAGGATTGGCTGGTGGCTACCGTGCCGGGCACCGTGCTGACCACGATGATCGATCGCGGCCTCTATCCCGACCCCGATTACGGGCTCAACAATCTGGCCATCCCGGAGGGCCTTGCCCATCAGGACTATTGGTACCGTGTGGAGTTCAAGGCGCCCGCGGCAGCGCGTGGGCAGAGACTGACGCTCACCTTTGAAGGCGTGAACTACGCCGCCGAAGCCTGGATGAACGGCAAGGAGCTGGGCGGGTTCACCGGCGCATTCCTGCGCGGAAAATTCGATGTGACCGGCTTGGTCGCAGAAAAGGGTACGAACGCATTGGCCGTGCGCGTATCTCCGCCGCCGCATCCGGGGATTGCGCACGAGCAGTCGCTGAAAGCCGGCCCGGGCGAGGACGGCGGCACGGAAGTGCTGGACGGGCCGACGTTTGCCGCCGCCGAGGGGTGGGACTGGATTCCCGGCATTCGCGACCGCAACACCGGCATCTGGCAGGACGTGACGCTGACGGCTACGGGTCCCGTGGAGATCGGCGACCTGAATGTCATCACCACCTTGCCCAATGCCGACCGCAGCGAAGCCGACATTGAGATCGAAGCGCCGCTGGTGAACTTGAATGACACGCCAGTGGACGGCGATCTGACCGCCAGCTTCGATGACGTAAAGGTGACGAAGCACGTGCATCTTGCTCCGGGCGACTCGATAGTCCGGCTGGAGCCCGCGGAGTTTGCGCAGCTCGAGGTCGCGCATCCCCGACTGTGGTGGCCGAATGGTTACGGCGATCCCGCGTTGCACACACTCAATTTCTCGTTTGCCACGGGCGCGAAGACGAGTGCGACAAAACAAATTGAATTTGGAATGAGAGAGGTGAGCTACGAGCTGTCGCTCTTCGATGCAACGGGACATCTGCGGCGCGTGGAGGTGTTGCCAAGCCGCACCTACGGCCAGGCGCTGCCGCTGATCGATGGAACTCACAAAGGCATCCGGCAGATCTACGACTGGACACCGAATCAAGTGCCGCCTGGGCAGACGCTTCCGGATTGGATGCGGCAGACGTGGGTGCAGACACTCGAACCGGGAGCTGAGGGTACGCCGTCTATTCGTCCCGTCGAAGGCGGATGGCCGGGAACCGACCTGGTGATCAAGGTGAATGGCGTGCGCATTGCCGCGCGCGGCGGCAACTGGGGCATGGACGACATGCTCAAGCGCGTCAGCATCGAGCACCTGGAGCCGTATTTCCGCTTGCATCGCGATGCGCACGTGAACATCATCCGCAACTGGATGGGCCAGAGTACGGAAGAGAATTTTTATGCGCTGGCCGACAAATACGGGCTGATGGTGTGGAACGATTTCTGGGACTCGACGCAGAACTACAACCTGGAAGCCGAAGACCCCGCGCTGTTCCTGAAGAACGCGCGCGACACGATCCTGCGCTTCCGCCATCATCCGTCGATCGTGGTGTGGTGCGGACGCAACGAAGGCATGCCGCAACCCATCATCAACGAAGGCCTGGAAGAGCTGGTGCGCACGCTCGATGACACGCGCTACTACACGGGCAGCTCAAACCAGGTGAATCTGCGCAACTCGGGGCCGTATCAATTTCAGCCGCTCGATGCGTATTACGGCATCAACCGCGGCTTCAGCGTGGAACTTGGTATTCCCAGCGTGCCCACGCTGGAGAGCCTCAAATCGTTCATCCCCGCGCCTGACCGCTGGCCGATCAGCGATACCTGGGCCTATCACGACTGGCACCAGAGCGGGAACGGCGCGGTGCAGCCGTACCTGGCCCACATGAACACCGAGTTTGGCGCGCCCACTAGCCTCGAGGACTTTGAACGCAAGGCGCAGATGCTCGATTACGCGGGCTACCGCGCCATCTTCGAGGGCTTTGCCGCGCACCTGTGGCAGCCTAACTCCGGCCGCATGATCTGGATGACGCAACCGGCCTGGCCGAGCATGGAGTGGAGCTTCCTGAGCTGGGACTACGACACGCAATCCAGCTTCTACGGCACGCAGAAGGCGTGCGAACCGGTGCACGCGCAGCTTGATCTGGCCGATGGCTCGGTGGATCTGATCAACCTGGGCGAAGCGCGTTCCTTCAAAGTGCGGGTGCTTGTGGAGGGCCTCGACGGCAAGACGCTGAGCGATCACACCAACCAGATTCTGGCCGCGGCCGATGACCGCACTCCCGTAGCCAAGCCCGGCCTGGACAAACTGGCCGAGGGGCATACGATTTTCGTCCGGTTATCGGTGAGCGATGCGGCCGGCGCTCCGGTGAGCGACAATTTCTACTGGTGGGCGGCAGACGAAGCGAGCTTCCGCGAGATGAACTCGCTTGCGCGGGCCACAGTCGCCGTGTCGGCCTCTGCAGGTGAGGCCGGCGGCGAGCGCCAGGCGACAGTGAAACTGAAGAACACCGGCTCCACGGCGGCGCTCATGATCAAGCTCACGCTGACGGATGCCGCCACGGGCGAACGCATCCTGCCGGCCTACTACAGCGAGAACTATATTTCGCTTCTTCCCGGCGAGGAGCGCGCGGTGACCGTAGCGTTTCCGGCCGGAGACACCAAACCCGCAATCGGCCTGCGCGGATGGAATCTTGCTCCCCAGACCATTGCGGTTCCGTAAGGCGACTTGCCACTCGATCGCGACGTCGATCTTAAACATACAGAGGAATCCTGAGCTTGTGCCTGAGATACACTCTCCCGTAGGCGGCGCGAAAGCCACTCAGACGTTTTGGCCGCTGGGATCATCTTGCGCTGCGCCTGCCGCTGCTTGAGGAGGAGCCGCTTTGTACGTTGCCAACGAACACCGCTATGACGCCATGCAGTACCGCCGCTGCGGGCGCAGCGGCGTTCGTCTGCCCGCCATCTCTCTTGGCCTGTGGCGCAATTTCGGCGGTGTCGATGCCTTCGAGAACTCCCGCGCCATGGCGCGCCGTGCCTTCGACCTGGGTATCACCCACTTCGATCTAGCCAACAACTACGGCCCTCCGTACGGCAGCGCGGAGGGCAGCTTCGGCGAGATCCTGCGTCTCGATCTCAAGCCCTATCGCGACGAATTGATCATCAGCACCAAGGCTGGCTACGACATGTGGCCCGGCCCGTATGGCAACTGGGGATCGCGGAAGTATCTGCTGGCCAGCCTGGACCAGAGCCTGAAGCGCATGGGCCTGGAGTACGTCGATATTTTCTATTCGCATCGTCCCGATCCCGAGACGCCGGTTGAGGAAACCATGTCGGCGCTCGATCAGGCCGTACGTTCCGGCAAAGCCCTTTATGCCGGCGTCTCCAACTACAACCCAGCGCAAACCGCCGCGGCCGTCACGATTCTTCGCGAGCTCGGCACGCCCTGCCTTATTCATCAGCTCAAATATTCCATGTTCGAGCGAACTCCGGAGTGCGGCCTCCTCGATGTGCTGGGCAACGAAGGCGTAGGCGCCATCGCCTTCTGCCCGCTGGCGCAGGGCCTGCTCACGGATCGCTATCTCAACGGCATCCCCGCGGACGCGCGCGCCGCCAAGCCGCAGGGCTTCCTCAAGAAGCCCGACATCGGCGAGCAGCGGCTCGCCAGGGTGCGGGCCTTGAACGAGCTTGCCCGCGAACGCACGCAGACGCTGGCGCAGATGGCTCTGGCATGGGTGCTGCGCGACGGCCGCACGACGTCCGCGCTGATCGGCGCCAGCCGCGTGGAGCAGATCGAGCAGAATGTCGCCTGCCTCGCCAATCTTTCCTTTTCAGGGGAGGAACTGGCACGCATCGACGCCATCCTGAGCGCCGCCTAGACTGCGCCGTCTAGACTGCGCAGCGCCAAGCGGGAAGCATCCGGGCGTTGGACCCGAATCTGTTGCGCCTGGCCGCCTCTGAGGGCCTTTATTCGCCAAAGGGACGCGCTTTCTTCACTGCCTCCGGCTGTTGCGGCCGCCACTACCGGTCTATAGACAGAACAGGGCGGATCTGACCAAAGCGGGATTTCGCGGACACTTCATAAAAAGGGCACATCTCCATCACTGGATAAGACGATTGCCAACCTAGTGTCCTGAGTCTGAAGTTCGCATCACAAATAAGCTGTCATCCTGAGCGAATTTTGGCGCGTTTTGCGCCAAAATGAGTCGAAGGATCTGCGGTTGNNACTTCTGACTCACCACACTAGGAGGTGACGGGAATCTCTCGTGAAAAGTGGAAAATCGTGGTCCTGGGCTCCGGCGATGGCCCTATCGAGCAGGGCAGCGTCTTTGGCTTCGGAATGAATACAGAAAAATGGCGAGCGGGGCACTCATGGGTATACGCTTGCGAGGACGGGCCTAACTACAAGCAACTTGAACCAGGGAGGTTGAAATGGAAAAACAACTCTTCACACTCGGTTATTGGCTAGGCTTGATCTGCACGGTCCTCGCGTTGATCTTTCGGCTGGTCAGTTTTTTCAATGTCGCGACTATCCACATCGGTGTTTCCGGCAGGCCCATTTCTTACTCCAGCTTTCTGCTCGGGGCAGAACTGTTTTTCTTGCTCGCGATTGCGAGCTGGTGCCGGAGTGCAAGGTCCTGATGTAAAACGAGCGCAAACTCAGACCCTAAACGCGAGCTTCGAGATTCGGGCCTGACGCTTCAGTCTGCGTGAATCCGCACCGGATTAAGGTGTGACTACTCCCTTGTCCCCGCCGTCGCCAGGAGCCACTCCGGCAACGCCCCAGTCTGCGCGTGTACCTCCAACTCCTCAGTGCTCATGCGGACGAAAACATCGAAGTGTGCAGAACAGAGAGATGGACTTTCATGCGTGGAATTTTTTCACCGCGAGCCCACCCTGTTAAGAATACAGAGAAAGGCTGCAGGTGGCCCCCACTTTGTCACCACAGAGGCACCAGAAGACGTACCGGAGGATTGATCCTGTAAATATCGTTTCTATTGGCGTCCCCGACGGGATTTGAACCCGTGTTATCGCCGTGAAAGGGCGGTGTCCTAGGCCGGGCTAGACGACGGGGACGATTGGGAGGGCTGAGAGCGGCTGAAAGAGCGGCTGGTTACACCTTCCTAGATACGCCCTCAGCAAGGCTATCAACTCGCGAAAGGCGTGTCAAAAAGAGCGGTCTGCTGTGCGCGGAGCTTGCACGCGGCCAAAGTGGAGCCGCCGAGGTTGCGTCACGGCCCGGCAAGAGCCGGTTGGGCAGAACCAGAAGCGTCAAGACTGCCCACACGTATTGTGCGCTATCCTCGATGAGAGTCTTGGCGTGGCCTGGCCCGAGCGGCAAACCGCGCTGTGGTGTTGTTTTGCGTCAATTGCCCAGATCCGCATGTCACCTCATCCATGCAGCGATCGCAATGAATCTTCGCGGAAGGGCGCCGGACCTGCCCAGCAGTGAAAATCGCGCAGGACGGCGGTGGCGATGCACTGGGCGGTTTGCCGCCCTTGCCAACGCACAGCCTCCGGCTCAAACCATGGCTGCGGACCATCGCCTATATCGATAACCCATAGCCGGGAACGACGAGCTGAAGGCAGCGCGAACAGGCCGGGATCCAATCGTCGAATCGGGGGGCGACAGGGTGCAAGGAGGGGTGGATTTTTACGGCGAGCCGGGCCGGCCACGGGCGGGCGGGTTCTGAGATCGATGGAAGCTGTGACAAGAGGAAAAATCGAGTGAGCCAGAGCAGATTGCAACGCATTTATACGATCGGTTGTTTGCTCGCGGGGGCACTGGCGGCCACAGGCTGCCACAAAACGCAGGCGCCGGCGGCCGGCGGGCCGCAGATGCAGGGCCTGCCGGTGCAAACGGTCACCGTGACCATGGCGCCCGTAGCGCAGAGCAGCGAGTATGTGGCAACCATCAAGTCGCGCCGGTCAACGGCGCTGCTGCCGCAGGTGAGCGGACAACTGACGGAGATCGGCGTCCACTCCGGCGACCAGGTGAAGGCCGGGCAGTTGCTGATGCAGATCGATGCGCGGCAACAGCGGGCCACGGTGGATTCGCTGCGCGCAACCGAGCGGCAGAAGAAGGCGCTGGACGATTACGACACCGTCGAAGTGGAGCGCCAGCGCAAGCTGTTTGAAGCCGGCGTGACCAGCCGCGACGCGTACGAGCAGGCGCAACAGGCTTATCAAAACGCCAAGGCGGACTATCAGTCGGCAGTGGAGGCGCGCAAGGCAGGGGAACAACTGCTGGACTACTACGCCATTCGCGCGCCCTTCACGGGCGTAGTGGGCGACATTCCGGTCCACGTGGGCGACTACGTGGGTCCAAATCTGTCGCCGGCCACCGTTCTGACCACGATCGACGAGAACAACCACCTGGAGGCGTATATTTACATTCCCACCGAGCGCGCCGCCGAAGTGCACGAGGGCCTGGCCGTGGACTTGACGGACAACAGCGGCAAGCTGCTGGAGAAGACGAAGGTCGATTTCATCTCCGCCGAGGTGGACAGCACGCTGCAAGGGATTCTGGTGAAGGCGCCAGTGCAGGAAACGCGGGCGATGCTGCGCAATGCGCAGCTGGTGGAAGCCAGGGTGATCTGGAGCACGAAGCCCATGGCGGTGGTCCCGGTGCTGGCCGTCACGCGGCAGGGCGAGCAGAGTTTCGTGTTCGTGGTGCTGAAGCAAAACGGAATGGCCGTGGCGCACCGCACGCCGGTTGTGCTGGGCGACACCGTGGGGAACGACTACTCGATTGTTTCAGGATTGAACGCGGGCGACAGCGTGATCGTCTCGGGAACCCAATTCCTGGTGGACGGCATGCCGGTGATACCCATGGGCGGCGCAGCGCCACCCGCGCCCTCTCCGGGAGCGGGCGCTGGGGCGCAAAGCACGAACAGTGGAGCGCAGGCCAACGATGCCGGAGCGCGCGCCGCCGCAGTCTCCCATCCGCCGCACAGGAAGCACCGGAACGCCAGGGCACGGAAGAGCGGGCACACGAAGACCGCGACGGTCTCATAAGGAAGAGGCTCATTTTGTTTGTCGATTTCTTTATTCATCGCCCGGTCTTTGCCACCGTTTGCGCCCTGCTCATCATTCTGGCGGGCGCCATCTGCATTCCCAATCTTCCCGTGGCCATGTATCCCACGCTGGCGCCGCCCGTGGTGTCGGTGACCGCCGATTATATCGGCGCCGACGCGGAGACGGTCGAAAAGGCCGTCACCATTCCGCTGGAGGAGGCGATCAATGGCGTAGAGGGAATGCGCTATATCAGCTCAGCGAGCACGAATAGCGGCAATTGCGAAATCGACATCACTTTCCAGACCGGATACAACCTGGACATCGCGGCCGTGGACGTGCAGAACCGCGTGGCCAGCGTGGAGGGCCGCCTGCCGGGCGAGGTGGTTTCCACGGGCATCGACGTTCTGAAATCCAACTTCAACTTCGTTTTAGGCGCCGGATTCTTTACGCGCGACGGGCGCTACTCGAGCGAATACATCTCCAACTACCTGGACATCTACGTCATCGACGCGCTGAAGCGCGTGCCGGGCGTGGGCGACGTGGTCAACTTTAGCGCGCGCAAGTACGCCATGCGCGTGTGGCTCGATCCGGTGCGCCTGGCTGCACGCGACCTGACCGCAACCGACGTGGTGAATGCGCTCGAGGAGCAGAACGTCGAGGTTCCGGCCGGACAGCTCGGCCAGCCGCCGGCCGACCCGAAGCAGGCGTATCAGATCCCGGTGCGGGTCGTGGGCCGGCTCACAAGTCCTGAAGAGTTCGACAACCTCATCGTGAAGAACTCGCCTAACGGCCTGGTACTTCTGAAGGACGTGGGCCACGCGGAGGTGGGCGCCGAGAATTACGCCACTGCGCTCAAGTACCAGGGCCATGATGCGATGGGCATCGGAGTGGAGCAATTGTCGAACGCGAACTCCCTTGAAGTGGACCGTAAGGCCAAGGCCGAGCTCGAGCAGCTCTCAAAGAACTTCCCGCCCGGTCTGGAGTACGCAATCGCCTTCGACTCGACCACGGCGGTGGGCGAATCGATTCGCGAGGTGCTCATCACGCTGGTCGAAGCGATCCTCATCGTTATTACCGTCATTTTTCTGTTTTTGCTCGACTGGCGCGCCACCATTATTCCCGCCGTCACTATTCCGGTATCGCTCATCGGCACCTTCGCGTTTATCCGCATCTTCGACTTTTCTATCAATTCACTCACGCTTTTCGGCATCACGCTGGCGACGGGCCTTGTGGTCGACGACGCGATTGTGGTCATCGAGAACGTGCAGCGCCACATTCACATGGAGCACTCGAAAGCGCGCGAGGCCACTTCGCGCGCCATGGGCGAGGTGACCAGCGCCGTGATCGCCACTTCGCTGGTGCTGATCGCCGTCTTCGTGCCCGTCTCGTTCTTCCCCGGCACCACCGGCATTCTCTATCGCCAGTTCTCGCTCACCATCGCGTTCTCCATCGCCATCTCGGCGTTCAATGCGCTCACGCTTTCGCCGGCGCTGTCGGCGCTCTTCCTGCGCGGCGAAGAGGCTCGTCCACGCCAGTTGGATTTTCTCCACATCCGGCTGGTTTCGCGCGCCTTTGCGGCGTTCATTCACGGCGCCGACGCTTTCATCAATTGGCTGGCCGGCGCCTATGCACGCATCATTCATGTCGCGCTGCAACTGCGATATGTGCTCCTGGTGGTCTTCTTTGCCGGGCTCGCCGCAACGGTGTGGATCTATCGCGTGGTTCCCACGGGCTTCATTCCGCAGGAGGATCAGGGTTATTTCATGGTGATCGTGCAGGCGCCACCGGGATCTTCGCTCGCCTACACCACGGCCCTCGCCGACGAGGGAGCCGCCATCATCGCGCAGAATCCCCACGTGGGCGGATTGTTTTCGATCATTGGCTTCAGCTTCTCCGGTAGCGCGTCCAACGCGGGCATGATGTTTGTGAATACAAACACAACGAACGAGCACGGCGAAAAGGCATACTCGACGGCCGACATTGTCAAGGATGTCTCGCCTCACCTGCAAATGCTGATGTTCGCTCCCAACGGCGGCCTTGTGGTAGCGGTCGAGCCGCCGGCGGTAGAGGGCGTGGGCGCCTTCGGCGGGTTCCAGTTCATGCTGCAGGACCGGGGCGGCAATACACTGAGCGACCTGGACCGGGTGGCGCATCGGATTGTGAACGCAGGCGGCACGCAGAAGGATCTCACCGATCTATTCACCACTTTCTCCGCCAATGACCCGCAGGAACTGGTGACGATTGACCGCAACAAGGCCAAGGCGATGGGCGTCTCGATCACGCAGATCGCCAGCACCCTCAACGTCTTCATGGGATCGGAGTACATCAACGACTTTGACTACAACGAGCGCACCTATCGCGTCTATGTGCAAGCCGATGAGCCTTTCCGCATGAGCGCCAACGACCTGCACAGCTACTATGTGCGTTCCGACTCCGGCGAGATGGTACCGCTCGACAACCTGGTTACGGTTGCCGATAGCGCAGGCCCACCGGTGATTACGCGCTACAATCTTTTCCGCGCGGTGGAGATCGACGGCTCTCCCGCTCCTGGCTACAGCTCAAGCCAGGGACTCGTAGCGATGCAAGATCTGGCCAAGCAGCAAATGATGCCCGGCATGGCCTACCAGTGGACCGGCTTGACCCTGGACGAAATTGAATCCAGCGGCAAAGCCCTCATCATCTTTGGCCTGGGCATTCTGGTCGTCTATCTCACCCTCTCGGCGCAATACGAGAGCTTCGCGCTGCCCTTCATCATTCTTCTGGCCGTGCCCATGGCGGTGTTGGGAGCGCTGGGCCTGGTGGCTGCGCGCGGACAGTCCAACGACGTCTACTGCCAGATCGGCCTGGTGATGCTGATCGGCCTCTCGGCAAAGAACTCGATTCTGATTGTCGAGTTTGCCGAGCAACTGCGCCGCAAGGGCCACTCCATCGCCGAGGCGGCCATCGAGGGCGCTGAACTGCGCTTGCGCCCCATTCTGATGACCTCCTTTGCCTTTATCCTCGGTGTTCTTCCGCTGGTCTTCGCCACCGGCGCGGGCGCACTGGGACGCCGCTCAGTGGGAACCACCATCGTGGGCGGCATGTTGCTCTCCACGGTGCTCAACCTCTTCTT
>PMYE01000147.1 GCA_003171315.1 Acidobacteriaceae bacterium | reverse complement strand
TTTGAACGGACGGTCGTTTTCTATACCATGCCCAAGATTGCGAAACAACGCGCTGAACAGAACCGCGGCCAGATTGAGCAGGCGGCCCTTAGCCTGTTCACCCGCCAGGGATTTCACGGCACCAACATCCGCGACATCGCAGAGCTGGCACGGGTCTCCACGGGCGCCATTTACACTTATTTCCCCACCAAGGACGCGCTGTTTGAGAGCGTGGTGCACAGCTACGAGAAGCGTATCCGGGCATGGCGCACCAGCAAGATTGAGAACCTGGGACCGCCCTTCTCCAAGCGCAGCCTGGAACTGCTGGCGGCAGAGATCCGGTCGTTTGTTTATGAACACGCCGACTATTGGAAGCTGATGTACATCGACGTGGTGGAGTTCAATAACCGACATTTTGCGTCAAGTTTTCATAATGTGCCGGAGCAGTTCAAGTGGCGCATGGACGCGGAACTGGACGAGGTTTCAGCAAATCCCGCCTGGTGCGGCATCGATCCGAGCTTTGTTCTGGCGACGATTTACCTGCAGATTCTCACCTATTTCCTGGTCGAACGCCTGTTCGGCGGCAACCAGCACCTCGGAGTCTCGGAAGATACCGCAATCCGGAGGATCATCGACCTGGTGCTCAACCGCCTGTGGAGAAATAACCAGGGCGGACAATCCCCGCTGACCAGGCGCTTATCGAACAGGCGTAAACCAGCCCGTAGGGGTTCTTCCGGGAAGAAGCCGAAGCTGGACAAACTGGACAAAATGAACAAGTTGAACAAAATGAACAAAATGAACAAGCCGGACACAATGGCCGCCAGAAGCGCGGCCTCGAAAAAGAGATCGCGCGATTCAAAAAATTCAAAGAGGAGGTGACAGATGAGAAACCGACTGATAGGGGTATTGCTTGGTTGCCTGCTGGCGCTGACAGCGCAGATGGCGGCGCAGACGGCGACTTCGGGACAGATTACAGGCACGGTGCACGATCCGTCTGGCGCGGCGGTGGTGGGCGCCCGGATCGTGCTGACCGCGGCAACCGGACAGACGCGCGAGGCGCAGTCCAGCCGCGAGGGATACTATCGCTTCTCCGGCATCGAGCCGGGCGAATATACGCTTCAGGTGACCGCGCAGGGTTTTGCCGCGTACACCGCCAGCGGCATCCAGGTGGGTGTCACCGAGACCGCGGATATTTCTCCGCGGCTGCAAGTGGGCGGCGCGACCACCAATATCCAGGTGACGGCGGAGGCTCCGCTGGTGCAGACGGAGACCGCAACCACCGGGCGCGTGGTGGAAGAGCGGGAGGTGCATGAGCTGCCGCTGCCGACGCGCAATTATCAGCAGTTGCTTGGCCTCCAGCCGGGCACCAGCATACCGTTGGTCAACAACATTGCGCTGGGCCGGGGCGATGTGGACATCAACGTGAACGGTCAGCAGGCCACCAGCAACAATGTGCTGATCGACGGCATCCAGGTCAACTCCATCGGCACCAACTCGACGCCGAACATTCCTGTTCCGTCGATCGATGCGGTAGATCAGTTCATTGTGCAGACCTCGCTCTACNNACGCAGGGACGCAACACCGGCGGCAACGTGGCGCTGATCACCAAGTCCGGCACCAACAAGCTGCATGGCAGCGCCTTCGAGTTCTTCCGCAACGACGCGTTCAACGCCAACGACTACTTTCTCAAGCAGCAGGGACAGCCGCGGCCGGAGTTGAAGAAGAATCAGTACGGCGTAACGCTGGGCGGGCCGCTGGTCAAGGACAAGACCTTCTTCTTTCTCTCCTATCAGGGACAACGCGAGGCCAACGGCACGGACCCGATTTCGAGCATGGCGACCCTGAACATTCCCAGCGGTCTCACCAACGACCGGTCGACGGCCACGCTGACCACGTATGCGGCTACGCTGGGCACCCTCGCATATTACGGCGTTCCGGGAAATTATCCCTGGCCGCTTATCGATGGATGGCCGACCATCATCGACCCAACAGCTCTGGCATTGCTGCAAGCCAAGCTGCCCAACGGGCAATACGCGATTCCCAGCGCCGCGGCGGGGCAGTCGTGCTCCTCGACGCCCTATGCCATCTATTCCTTCACCGGCGCTCCAGCAACCTACTGCACGGTTCCCACTACGATCAGCACGCGTTCCACCTTTGACGAGAACCAGTTCAACGTGAATGCAGATCAGAATATAGGCAAAGCGGATCATTTCGCGGGCAAGTTCTTCTCCTCCAACTCGCCGGAGCACCAGGGAATCTTCAGCTTCCTGGGCGCGAATGCCAATGAGGCTCCCGGCTATGGCGGCGAGGTGAACTTCCGCTACCGCCTGCTCTCGTTGGATGAGACGCACGTCTTCAA
Source organism: Acidobacteriaceae bacterium (assembly GCA_003171315.1). GTDB lineage: Bacteria > Acidobacteriota > Terriglobia > Terriglobales > Acidobacteriaceae > Telmatobacter. The sequence goes on along the minus strand of PMYE01000147.1, from coordinate 1,027 downwards.
TTCATCACTGTTGAACGATGTGCGCTTTGGCTTCAGCCGCATCAAGGGTGTCTCGCTGCCTGACGAACCGTTCACCAACGCGCATTTCGGCATCTACAACTCGCTGGCCTCCAGCTTCCCGGGGATGGCCACAATCGGCGAGACGGGCAACTTCACCATCGGTCCGGCGCCGCTCTCTGACGAGAAGAGCGTGACGGGAAGCTACATGCTCACCGATATGGTCACCTGGAATCATGGCCGCCACAGCTTGCGCATGGGCGCCGACGGGATGCGCCACCACGTGGACTTCAGGTTCAACGACTTTACGCGCGGCGAGGAACTGGTGAACGACTTCGGTTCATTCCTGGTGGGCGGCAACGATGCCGATGCGGCCCTGTTCGGCGCTCCCGGCAACATCATCGGCCTGCTGGGAAACGGCATCGAGGATCGCGGCATTCGCATGTGGGATAGCGACTTCTTTGTGCAGGAGGATTTCAAGGCCACCTCCCATCTGACGCTGAATGCCGGCATACGGCTGAATCACTTTGGCGGGCCAAGCGAAATTCGCAATCGCCTGGTAAACTTTTTGCCCGGCGTCTTTACCGCCAACAATCCCACCGGCTGCACCACCGCGACCACTTCCTGCACCGGCGCAAACGCAGGTTTTGTTATGAACCCCAATCCGCTCTACAACAACCAGTTTGCTCCGGACCCGCGCGTAGGTTTTTCCTGGCAGCCGCAACTGAGCCACAATCTCACCGTGCGCGGAGGTTTTGGCGTCTACCATGACCGCGTCTCCAGCCGCATTGCCAACCTGCAGATCTTCAACTACCCATACGACATTGTCGGCGTCGGTTTCGGCGATCTGGAAGCGCCCTTCCCGTATCTTGCCGGGTTGACCTTCCCGCTGGCCGCCACGGTGCCGTCGGCGATTCCGCTTTACTACTACGGCGGGCCATTGGCGGGGACATCAACGCCCATCAGCGGCTACTACGTCAATCCCAAATTCGCCTCGCCGTATGCCTATCAGTACAGCCTGGGCGTCCAG
>PMYE01000121.1 GCA_003171315.1 Acidobacteriaceae bacterium | reverse complement strand
AGGCGCTCGGGATGGAAGGTGAGGTTGGGCGACTCGGTGTTGAGGATGGAGTAGTCGTTGCCGCGGCGCAACTCGAGTGTGACCTCGCCGGTGATGGGTTTGGCGACCCAGCGCTGGGCGGATTCGCGGAGCATGATGGCCTGGGAGTCGAACCAACGGCCCTGATAGAGCAGGCGGCCGAGCTTGCGGCCATGGTCGCGGTACTGCTCGATGGTGTCCTCGTTATGGATGCCGGTGATGAGGCGTTCGTAGGCGATAAAGAGCAGGGCAAGGCCCGGAGCCTCGTAGATACCGCGGCTCTTGGCCTCGATGATGCGGTTCTCAATCTGATCGGACATGCCCAGCCCGTGGCGGCCACCAATGCGGTTGGCTTCGAGGAGGAGGGCGACGGGTGAGTCGAATTGCCGGCCGTTGAGGGCGACCGGGAAACCCTCTTCGAAGCGAATGACGACCTCTTCGCGATGGATCTCGACATCATCGCGCCAGAATGCCGTGCCCATGATGGGAACGACGATTTTGACGGACGAAGAGAGATGCTCGAGATCCTTGGCTTCATGGGTTGCGCCAAGGATGTTGGAGTCGGTGGAGTAGGCCTTCTCAGCCGGCATTTTGTAAGCGAAGCCGGAACGCTCGATGAAGGCGGACATCTCGGCGCGGCCGCCTAATTCGTGGATGAAAGCGGCGTCAAGCCAGGGCTTGTAGACCTGGAGGCTGGGATTGACGAGCAGGCCGTAACGGTAGAAGCGCTCGATGTCGTTGCCTTTGAAGGTGGAGCCGTCGCCCCAGATGTGGACATCGTCCTCCTTCATGGCCGCCACCAGCATGGTGCCCGTGACTGCGCGACCAATGGGGGTGGTGTTGAAGTAGGGGACGCCGGCAGTGGTGATGTGGAAGGCNNTATTCGAGGGCCGCGCGCGGGATGGCGTCGTAGTCGGTTTCGTCGGGCTGGCCCAGGTTGGCAGTATAGGCGTAGGGGATGGCGCCCTTCTGCTTCATCCAGTGCAGGGCGGCGGAGGTGTCGAGCCCGCCGGAGAAGGCGATGCCGACTTTCTGGCCAACGGGCAGGGATTCGAGAATTACGGACATGCTTGCTAAACCTCAAAGCAGTGATCAGTGAACAGTGGACAGTGATCAGTTTGTCCGCGCTCCTACCCGCTGCTGACGTTGAATTCCAAACTCACCTTTCGAGCAGTGAACTTCGAATCGATGCACATCAGTGCGCCTCTGCCGCTGCCCACTGTTCACTGTTCACTAAACGCCGCTACATTCGCCAACCCACCCAGCAGGAGCAGCAGCAATGCCTTCTGCGCGTGCAGGCGGTTCTCGGCCTGATCGAAGACGATGGATTGCAGGCTGTCGATCACCGCGTCGGTCACCTCTTCGCCGCGCCGCGCTGGCAGGCAATGCATGAAGACCGCGCGGCTCGAAGCCCTCGCCATCAGCGCCTCGTTCACCTGGAACGGCCGGAAGATCGGCTGCCGTTTCGTCAATTCGTGCTCGAAGCCCATGCTCACGCATACATCCGTGTAAACGGCGTCGGCGCCTTCCACCGCCGCCTGTGGATCCTGCAACAGGCGGATCTCGCACCGGTTGGCCTCGGCGATCTCCCGTGCTTTGGTCACGATCTCGATATCCGGCGAGTAGCTGCGCGGCGTGGCCACGGTCACGTTGGTCCCCAACTGCGCGCCGGTGAGCATCAGGGAGTGGCACACATTGTTGCCATCGCCCACGTACGTAAAATTGAGCCCTTTGGCCGTACCGAAATGCTCCTCGATGGTCATGAAATCCGCCAGCGCCTGGCAGGGATGTTCGAAGTCCGAGAGAGCGTTGATGACAGGGACGCGCGAGTTGGCGGCCATCTCGGTGATGGTGTCGTGCGCGTAAGTACGCAGCACGATGACATCCACCCAGCGCTCCAGGTTCCGCGCCACGTCGGCAATCGTCTCGCGTTCGCCCAGCGGCGAACTGGTCTGATCGACAAAGATCGCGTTGCCGCCCATGGTGTTGATGCCTGCCTCGAATGCCAAGCGCGTACGCAGGCTGGCCTTCTCGAACATGAGCACCATTTGCTTGGCGTCCAGGGCATGCCGGTAGTCGCGCGGATTGCGCTTGACGTCGTGACCGAGTTTCATGGTGGCACGTACTTCGGCGCTGGAGAGATCGGCGATGGAGCACAGATCCTCGCCGGCCATTCGCGTAGCCGCGGCAAGAACATCGGGGTCTTGTTGAATGGGAACAGCGGGCACGGGCTGCTCGGTGAGAACTTTGCTAGCCATGGGCTGCTTCTCCTTTCTTGCCGGCCGCGACTGCCACGCCGGTGTTTTCGGTAAAGAATTCGTCGAGCGCGGCCACGGTCTGATCGACGTGTTCATGCTGGAAGATGAACGGCGGCAAGAAGCGCAGTACAGTGTCCGATGTGCAGTTGATGACGATGTGCTTCTTGAGCAACTCCGTGACGGCACACTTGCCCAGATCGGCCGAATCGAGTTCGACGGCCAGCATCAGGCCCTTGCCGCGCACGTTCACGATGCAGGTGTGCTTTTGGGCCAGGGCGCGCAACTGCTGCTGGAAATACTCACCGGTTTCGGTCACATGCTCCATCAGGTTTTCTTTTTCGACGTAATCGATGAAGGCGATCGCCGCGGCGCAGGCTAGCGGACTGCCGCCGAAGGTGGTGCCGTGCATGCCCGCGTGGAAGGCGCGCGCCACTTCGTTGGTGCAGAGCGTGGCGCTCATGGGAATGCCGCCCGCCAAGGGCTTGGCGAGCGTGGTGACGTCGGGCTTCACGTCGTAGTGCTGATAGGCGCACCACTTGCCGGTGCGGCCGCAACCTGCCTGAATCTCGTCGACGATCAGCAGCGCGCCGGTCGAATCGGCCAGTTTGCGCGCCTCGGCGAAGAACTCGGAGGTCAGCGGGCGCACGCCGCCTTCGCCCTGCACCGCTTCGAGAAGAATGGCGCAGACATCGCTGGAGAATTTAGCGCGCAAATCTTCGATGTCGTTAAAGTTCACGAATTCGAATCCGGGCACAACTGGACCGAAGGGAAGACGGTATTTTTCCTTGTAGGTGGCCGAGATGGAGCCGAAGGTTCTGCCGTGGAAGCTCTGTTCGAGCGCGAGAAATTTCGTGCCGATGGTGCGGCCCTCCTCACGCAAGAGACCGGCGTGCGCGCGCGCCAGCTTCAACGCGGCCTCCACGGCCTCGGTGCCTGAGTTTCCGAAATATGCCCGATCCATGCCCGTGAGCTGCACCAGCCGCTCGGCCAGCGGAGCCATTTTTTCGTTGAAGAAATAATTCGACGCGTTGATCAGCTTACAGCTCTGCTCGGCGATGGCATTCTGGATCGTCTTCGAGCTGTAGCCGAGCGCGTTGACGCCTATGCCGCTCAGCAGGTCGAGATAGCGGTTGCCCTCGTCGTCGATCAGATATACGTCTTCGCCGGCGACAAAGAGAACAGGGAACCGGTCGTAGGTGTGGATGAGTAACCGCTGCTCGGCGGCTTGAATTTCAGCAAGTTTCGACATTTTCTCTCCTTAGGCCACCATCACTTCTGTGCCCTGGGCTACGCGCGAGCTGCACAAATCGGGCAAGGAACCCGCAGCCTCAGCGGGCAGAATTCGTACGCGCTTGACGCCGTTCAAAAGAGCTTCGCGGCAAGCCGCCAACTTCGGCAGCATGCCTCCGGAGACGACTGAGTTTTTGGCCATTTCCGCAATCTGATCGATGGAGAGCCAGCGCAGAACCTCGCCGCCGGCTCCTTTGACGCCGGGAACGTCGGTAAGGAAGACGAGCGCATCGGCGCGGCAGGCGATGGCGCAGGCCGAGGCCATTTCGTCGGCGTTGATGTTGTAGTATTCGCCGTCGAAGCCAAGGGCCATGGAACAGAGCACCGGCACGCCGTTCAATTGCCAGATGGCTTCAATCCAACGTGGGTCGCTGGCGGCAATCTCGCCCACGTAGCCGAGATCGGGCACGGTGCGCTTCTTGCGCGCGCGGAAGAGCAGTCCATCGCCGCCGGAAAGACCGACCGCCGGCTGGCCCAGCGCGCCCAGAGCGGCAACCAGCCCCTTGTTCACGCGGCCGGCGAAAACCATCAGCGCCGCATCGCGGGTTTCCGCGTCGGTCACGCGCAGGCCGTCAATAAACTCGCTTTGCTTGCCGAGCGCCTTCAGCGTACGGGTCAACTGCACCCCGCCGCCGTGGACCACTGCAACCTGGTTACCGTCGCGCACAAGATCGGCGATGGCGCGCATGCAGCCTTCGAGCAGCGATGGAGTTTCGAGGCCCGCGCCACCGAGTTTGACAACGTACTTCATTCCAGGCCCTCCGCGGCAAATTTCATGCGAGACCCTCCGATTCGGGCCAGCCCAACATGACATTCAGGTTCTGCACCGCTTGACCTGCTGCGCCCTTCAGCAGATTATCGAGGCAACTCACAATCACCGCACGCCTGCCGCCCGCATCGAGTTGAAATCCGATGTCGGCATAGTTGGTGCGCACGGAATACTGAATCTGCGGCAGCGACTTCTCGTAGAGCCGCACCATTGGACTGCCGGCAAAAAACTCGCGGTACACCTGAGCCACGCTCTCGTGTGTTTGCAGCTTTCTGAAGTGTACGTAGATCGTCGACAAGATGCCCCGCGGAATCGGCAGCAAATGCGGCGTGAAGACGATCCCGCTCGCGGAAACGCCAATCTGCTCCAGCAATTCGCCGGTGTGCCGGTGCGCGAAGACGCCGTAGGCCGAAAGATTGTCGGCCGCGGACATAAAATGCGTCTTCGCCGTGGGAGCCTTACCCGCGCCGCTCACGCCGCTCTTGGCGTCGGCAACAATGCCGCGATCCAGATCGACCAGACCCGCCGCGACCAGCGGCTTCAGCGGCAAAATGACGGATGTTGCGTAGCAACCGGGGTTGGCGATCAGCCGCGCGCCGCCGATCTGCCCGCGGTACAGCTCGGGCATGCCGTAGACGGCTTGCGCCTGCGTGGCCACGGCTATTTCGGACCCTTCGTCCGCAAAAGCGTATACAGCGCGATGGGCCGCCTCGTTCAGCCGCCACGCTCCGCTCAAATCGATCACGCGCAACCCGCGTTTGAGCGCTTCCGGAACCCACTCGCGGGACTGCTCATGCGGGGTGGCGAGGAACAGCACGTCGACGCCGCGCCCGGCCAGCAGTTCCCATGAAAAGGGCTCCAGCTTCCAGTCGCCGCTTCCGTTGTTAGCTCTCAGTTGCGGGTGAATTTCCGATAGCGGAACCCCGCCGCGCGCCAGATCCTTGCTGTCCACTCGCCCGGCAAACACCGGAGGCTTGCCCTTGAGGCGAGGATGGTGAAGCAGCAACCGCGCCAGCTCGGCGCCAGCGTACCCCGTTACTCCCACAACCGCAGTTTGCACGATCTTCGTCATGTTTCGAGCATCTTTCTTAAACGGGCTTCGACATCGCCGGCGAGGCGCGCATCCCGGCAGACAACGAGAATTGTATCGTCACCGGCGATGGTGCCGATTACCTCCGGCCAGCCTTCGCGGTCCAGAGCTGCGGCCACCGGCTGCGCCCCTCCTATCACCGTTCCCACTACCACTTGATTCATTGCATGGCGCACCCGCAAGCCGAAGCTATCGATCATCTCGTTCAGGGAAGGCGGTTGATCGTCTTCCCCGGCTGCGCCCGCCGTGCCGTTGGCGAGCGAGTATCCGCGCGGACCTTTGAAAAGCCGCAGTTCATGAATGTCCCGCGAAAGCGTCGCCTGCGTCACATGGATTCCGCGGCGGCGCAGCTTGCGCCGCAACTCGTCCTGGCTCGCCACCGGCGTGTTGGCCAGCACTTCGCGTATCACGTTGAGGCGTTGAACCTTCATCTTATCAATTTCCGAGGCCGGCCGGAGCCAATTCACCGTACAGTCCGGCAAACGAAATCAGGACTGAATAAATATACATCATTGCTGTATAAGTATGCAACCCCTTACTTTTCAGGATTGTGTACTTCACGCAAGGGAAATGAGTGAATAAACATGCTTTTCGAGCCACAGATTCTTAGTTATCAACGATTTGACGCAAGGCACGGCTCGGTAGGAACATTAGAGACAGGTGTGCCTTGGTCGAATCTGAAGCAAAGACCGAAAAGGTTATCACGCCATCTTTGCGAGTTTGGCGTGTGTTTGGATGGGCCTGCCTCGTTTCTGCTGTGCTTCTATGCCTCGCTTGGACCTTTGCTCACAGAAACGATCCACGGATTGTTAATTACCTCGTTAACTGCTTCCCGGTCCCTCTCACCATCCTCATTGCATTCATGCCTGACCTTCGGAGAGCGCACGTGGTCTGGCGTGTACTGATTGTTCTATTTGGTATAGCGTGGAGCTTCCTTTTGTGGAGGCAAATGGACTTGTCGGCGAAACAGGCAATTGATGACCAAAAAGCAATTGTCAAAGACGCTGTAACACAGTCGGATTCTCATGCAGATCAGCAATTTGATAAGACTCAAGGGCAGATCACTGAAGTGAAGAATAGTGTTGCCGAAACAGAGAAAGACTTGGATTCCAAAGTGGATCAGTCAACTTCGACCCTTAGCGTTGATCTAAGCAAGGTTGGAAAGCCCGCCCCCCCGGAACAACCTAACCTACGATTCTCATTATGGAAAGACGCTCTTCGGCCAGATGAGTTCCCATTAGAGTCAATAAACCTGCCACTAGATAAGGACGGGACCCTGGAAATCCCGTTTGCCGTGATGAATGACTCTTCCGTAGAAGCTGATAACGTTGAAATTTGGGTATTTATCTGTGATCTTTGTTCCTTTTCCAAGGAACCAGCCGGATTCGACAAGCCAGCTGGGTTAAATGAGCATATCCGGCACAGAACTATTCCCGAAATCGGTGCTGGGGTTGTGATACGAGAAAACAACACGATTGATGTGAAATTAGATCAATCCGGCGGCAACAATACCGTCGTGGTTTTCAAGAGTACATGCAAGACGTGTGGGAGAGTTAAACAGAGCGAACAGTTTTGGATAAACATTGAACCCGACATCACGCAGCCGCAGTGAGTTTCTTATACTCCAGCACAGGCGCCTCGATAAGCTTCATCAAGGTATCGCGGAACAGGTAAGGATTATGGCGATTGTTGAACCGGAAGGTCATTTCATCTAAGTCGATTGCACGGATGGTTTAACCGTCTCACATCGAAAAGGCAACCGCAGATCCTTCGACTCCCTCGCGCTTTCCCTCACTTCGTGAAGGAAAGCGCTCGGTCGCTCAGGATGACAACGAGGTGACGGAGAGTGTCCGCGCTACGCGGCTTTGGGGCGAGACCTACTTCAGATCGCGCCAGTTGGGGCCAAACGACAAATCGGCGACCAGTGGCACATTCAACCTCATCACGCCTTCCATTTCCGCGCGCACCAGCACAGCAGCTTCCTCAGTTTCTTCGAGCGGCACCTCGAACAACAGCTCGTCGTGAACCTGTAGCACCATGCGGGTGTTCAGCTTGCGCTCAGTCAATTTGCGGTCGAGAGAGATCATGGCCAGCTTGATGAGGTCCGCGGCTGTTCCCTGAAGCGGCGTGTTGATAGCCGTTCGCTCGGCAAATCCCCGCTGGTTGGGGTTGCGGCTCTCAATGTCCGGAATCGGCCGCACTCGTCCGAACATGGTGCGCACGCAGCCCTCGCGGCGCGTCTGGGCGAGGGTTCGTTCAATAAACGCTTTGACGCCTTGATAACGCGCAAAATAGCGATCAATGTAGGCCTTGGCTTCGGCCTGCGGAATACCGAGCTGGGCGGCCAGCCCGAATGCCGAGATTCCATACACGATGCCAAAGTTCACCGCCTTGGCGCGATTGCGGGTCTCCTTTTCCATCGTCTCGACAGGGACACCGAAGACCTCGCTGGCCGTCAGGGTATGAATGTCGATGCCTTCCGCGTAGGCGCGACTCAGAAGCGGGTCGCCGCTGAAGTGCGCCAGGAGCCGCAGTTCGATCTGGGAGTAATCCGCCGAAAGCAGTTGCGTGCCCGGCGTGGCCGTGAATGCCGCACGAATCTCGCGCCCCAGTTCCGTGCGCACGGGAATGTTCTGCAGATTCGGGTTGACCGACGACAGCCTGCCCGTCGCCGTGGCAGCCGCTTGAAACGTGGTGTGCACACGCGACTGCGCATCGGCGAGCAGCGGCAAAGCGTCGACGTAATTCGACTTCAGCTTGGACAGATGGCGATACTCGAGGACGAGGCGAGGGACCTCGTGTTTTTCGGAAAGGAATTCCAGTACGTCCTGCGCGGTGGAAACGGCCTTGGTCTTCCCGCGGCTTGGCGGAGCGGGCAACCCCAATTTCGTGAAAAGCACCACGGCAAGCTGTTTTGGCGAGTTGATATTGAACCGTTCGCCGGCCAGCTCGAAAATCCGCTCTCCCACTCGACCAATCTCCACGCTGAAACGCTTGGACAGCCCGTCGAGCACGCCCGTATCAATGCGCACGCCTGCTTTTTCCATCCGGTACAGCACCGGCGCCAGTGGCAAGTCGATTTCGGCGTAGACGCGTGAAACCCCGGCTTTGTCAGCCTCTTCACGCAGGGCGGGAACGAGCGCATGGATGGCCGCAGCCGACGCAGGCAGCGTCGATGGCGGCGCTTGTCCGTTGCGCGCGGCCACATCGGCCAGCGATTGCGTTGCGTGCGTGGGGTTCAGCGCGTAGGAGAGAAGCATGGTGTCGTCCACCGGGCCGCGCAGCACAACACCCATATCGCCCAAGACGTGCAACGCCCGCTTCCAATCATGGACACGCTTGGGCACGGAGGCGTCTTCGAGGAGTGCACGCAGTTCAGGCGTAAGCGGCAGACGCAGCGCACGAGCGGAATCGGCGCAGACTCCCAAATTGAAGTTGGTCTTTTTCTCAGCAGCCTCAGCGACGTCAAGCAATGACCGCGCCGCCGGTTCTTCGTCTTCCGCATTCTCCGCAGGCAGTCCTGCCGCATCCAGCGCAAAGGCAAATCCATGCTCACGCGCAGCGCAGTAAAACGCGGCGGCTTGCTCGGCGGTTGGCTCTTCGATCAGCTCGACGGCGACGGCGGAAGTAGCAGGCGCCAGATCGCGCAGCATCGATGTGAACTCAAGCTCGGTGAACAACGCGCGGCAAGCCTCGAGGTCCGGCGGCTGTGTCTCCATTGCGCCCAGGTCCAGCTCCAGCGGCACATGGCAATCGATTGTGACCAGCTCCTTCGACAGCAAAACCGCGTCCCGGTTCTGCTCGAGCGATTCGCGATACGATTTGCGCTTGACCTCGGCCGCGCGGGCGAGCACGGCCTCCACCGTGCCAAATTCCTTGATCAAATCTACACTGCCTTTGTCGCCGATGCCCGGCGCTCCGGGAATGTTGTCCACGGAATCGCCGCGCAGCGCCATCACGTCGATCACTTTTTCCGGAGGCACGCCCAGCGTCTCGGTAACCTTGGCCGAATCGAGAATCAGGTTGTCCTTTTGCGGATTCAGTATCTTCACCCGCGGCGTGACCAACTGCATCATGTCCTTGTCGCCGGAGACGATGAGGACGTCATGCTCCTGTTCGGCGGCTTCGCGCGCCAGGGTGCCGATCACATCGTCAGCCTCAAAACCCTCGGCCTGCAGAATGGGAATGCGCAGCGCTTCCAGCGCGCGGCGAATGTAGGGAATCTGGCGGCGAAGGTCCTCGGGCATGGCCTCGCGCCTGGCTTTGTATCCCTCGTAGCTCACCTCCTCGAAGCTCTGCGTCTTACCGTTCCAGCGGCGCAGGGTTCCAATGGCGCGGGCGCGCTCGTCGCGGAAGACTTCGCCGCTCACGTCAAAGACCGCCGCGAAATACTTTGGCGAAAAATCCTGGCGCAGCTTCTTGATCATGTTCACGAAGACGTAGGTCGCCGCGGTGGGCAATCCTGACCGCGTGGACATGGGCCGGCTGTGCTGCATGGCGTGATAGGCGCGGAAGATGAACGACATGGCGTCGAGCAGGAAGACGGGCGGCTTGGATGAGTCGGTCACGGTTCAGAGTTTATCAGTGGTCAGGGATCAGGTGAATGGTGCGGATTCCGAACTGGTGACGATTCGGCGGTCATTGGCGCCGAGAACCAATAATTCCAAGTTTCGCCAACGAGGCGATCATATGCTTTCTTACTGACCACTCTTCAGTCGGCTGAGCCCCGGCACCTTCCACTGGTACTGAAGCGCAGTCAAATCTTCTTGCTCTATCTCCCAACACTCAAGCACTTCCACTTCGCCCCCGTCTGCCATCGGCGGATCGCCGTCTTTTATCTTCAGGTCATGCACAATCACCATAATTGAGTTGCCTGGATTCCTATTAGCGTGCTCGACCTCATTTTTCGTCAGAATGACGGCATCACCTTTCGTCTGTGTTCCTTTCACCTCGACGTAGTATTGTCTCCCATTCCGATAGCAGGTGTAGTCATAGCTCTTGCGCTTCGAAGTGTTGTCGAAGTCGCGGTATCTTCGCGTCTCCAATTCGGCCTTTGCTCTTTCCATCGCGAAAATCTCGATAGCTGTTCGGATTGCCGGGCTCGACTGGAAACCTCCTCTTCGCTCCTGTGCGGCAAAAATTGCCCCTTTAACTGAGCGGTCTTCTTCAGGTGGAGGGGGGCCATCCTGGCCATCCTGAAGCAGATTCCTCCCCTTGTAGGCTCTAACGAATGAGGTGACCTCTTTAATCCAAGATGCGTCCTTGCGTTCGCCATTTTTGTACAGGTAACATACGTTGTATTCACCAAATCCACCCTTTGTACGCGGAATGGGCGGTCGGCTCCTCCTCACATCTTCCGGCAGCAATACTGCCTTTGCGGTCGGTGCTTCGGCACGAATAGTTCGTTTGAAGGTAGCCGTCACCTCCTTACTCCATCCAGTCCTTTTTAGGTGCGTGCTGATTTGCTCCTTAACGCGAGAAGGATTATCACGAGATTCGCGGTAGAGAACAGCGTCTTTATACCAACCGACAACTCTCTGACCGTCTTCGTATGGCGCAACAAAGATGATCGTCACGTTGTCAAGCTTAGCTAAATTCTTTGACCCCGCAGGATCAACCTTGAGGAGGTCTATGCGTGGTTGAATGAAGCCATACAACTTTCCATCAAAGTCGCGAAAGTTGAACGCCTCGTGCCCCAGACTGTCTTTGTTATGTTTGCCGCCGCCCTGAGGCTTCTCATCGCCAATTTGCGGCCCCGCGTAACGGACCATTCGTCCAATCCGAGCAAATAGAATGCGGCTCGCTGCAGCCATCAGATTTCACCTCTTCCTCAGATATCGCCGGGTACCCCAGGGTTCGTATTCTCGGACCTGGGACAAGAGGCTCGTCGACCTCACAACATCCTACATCCCAGGTCCAATAGGCGGGAATCCCGGATTCCAAGATCGATCAGAATAGGGTTACGCAAGGAACATGCAATCGCCATAGCTAAAAAACCGATACCTCTGCCGAACGGCGTGGGCGTAGGCGGCGAGCACGCGCTCCCGCCCTGCAAAGGCGCTCACCAGCATCAGCAGGCTTGACTGGGGAAGATGGAAGTTGGTGAGCAGTGCGCCGACGAGGCGGAATGGGAAGCCGGGCGCGATGAAGATTTCGGTCGCGCCGGAATGAGGTTTGATCCGGCCCGCGCCGCCACCCTCAAGCGCGGCGGCTTCCAGCGTGCGCACCGCCGTGGTGCCCACAGCCACAATGCGCCTGCCCTCCGCGGCGGCGCGATTCACCGGGCCGGCAGCCTCTTCGCCGATCGTGTACCGCTCGCGGTGCAGGCGCACCTCATCCACGCGTTCGACTCGCAGCGGCGCGAATGTGCCCAGCCCCACGTGCAGCGTAACGCGCGCGATCTCCACTCCGTTGCCGGCCAGCGCATCCAGCATCTGCGGCGTGAAGTGCAGCCCGGCCGTGGGCGCGGCCACCGAACCACGCTCGCGCGCGAACACCGTCTGGTAGCGCTCGCGATCCGCATCCGCGTCGTCACGGTGGATGTACGGCGGCAGCGGCGTGTGGCCAATGCGCTCCAGTACAGCAAAGAAATCGTCCACTGGAGCGAACTCAAGCAGCCGCTCGCCGTACTTTCCGCGCTCCAGAACCTCGGCTTCGAGGACGATTTCGCCGTTCGCCGCCGGAAAGACCAGCCGCTCGCCGATAGCAATCTTGCGCCCCGGCCGGACGAGTGCGCGCCACTGGTTTTCGCTCGCAGGCTCGGTGAGCATCACCTCAATGCGGCCGGTTGGCTTCTCGCGGTCGCGGCGTAAAGTGCGTCGGGCATACAGGCGCGCTGGAATCACGCGGCTATCGTTCAGGACCAACAGGTCGCCCGGCCGCAGATAGGTTCGTAAATTGGCGAAAGAGCCGTCCACCAAAGCACCGGTTGCACGGTCCATTGCCAACATGCGGCTTGCGCCGCGCTCCGCGGGAGGCTGCTGCGCGATCAACTCCCCGGGCAGGTCGTAGTCGAAATCTTCGACGCGCAAATCTGTAGGTTGCCCGCTCATTCGACGGCCTTCCCCAGATGCTTGAGCGCCCGGATGCGCGCGCGCTCAATGGCCGCGTTCAACTCCTCGCGTTTCGGCTCGAATTGGTCTTCGGCGAGATCCGCCGGAACGCAAGTCCACTGCGCCCAGCTCACTACGATGCGCGTGAACGGCTTGGGCACCAGGAAACGATCCCAGGAACGCATCGTCCAGGCGTGCTCGGGCTGGAGGTGGAAGGCTCCGATGGGCGCGCCTGTCATGGTAGCGAGCATGATGGGGCCCATCTTGGTGCGGAAGATCGGGCCGAGCGGGCCGTCGGCGGTAAAGATGGCCGTGTGGCCGCTTTCGATCACGTGCTTCAGGCCCAACAACCCTTCACGCGCGCCACGGGAGCTGGAGCCGCGCACAGTATCGTAGCCAAACCTCTTCAAAATGCGCGTAATCAATTCCCCGTCGAAGCTCTGGCTGACAAGGATCACGGCGCGCGAGTAACGGAAATACACCGTGCACGGCAGGACGCACTGATGCCAGAAACAGAAGATCTTCGCTGGGGACCTCTCGCCCAGGAGTATGGGCGTGACGCCTTCCTCGGCGATGACCTCGAAGCGCCAGGTCCGGCCCACGACCCACAGCAGCGCCCACACCACGCGCGGAATCACCGCCAGCGCCAGATGCTGTACGAAGCTGAATCTCCGGCTGGTTTTGTTGGCCACTTAAACGATTTTAGCTGGGCCGGAGCCAGCGCAGCAGCTCAGGCAGCGTGGCCAAGGATCAGGGCAGGCAGTACGACGGAACGGTGGATGCGCCAAAGCGGCAAGGGCGGATGTATACTTTGTCAGCCTTCGATCCCCCAAAGAAGGAAACTTTCCCTGAAAGGTGATTCCCCATGGCAAGTTATCTGGTGCAGGTGTCGTACACTTCTGAGGCGTGGAGCGCTTTGATTGCGAAACCGCACGATCGCAGCGGAGTTGTGGGCAAGGTGATTGAGAAGCTGGGCGGCAAAACGATCGGGTCCTGGCTGGCGTTTGGCGACTACGATCTGGTGATGATCACCGAAATGCCGAACAACGTAAGCGCCGCAGCGCTGTCGCTGGCTGCCGCCGCGGGTGGCTCATGCAAGACCGTGAAAACGACTCCGCTGCTCACGATCGCGCAGGGATTGTCGGCGTTGAGGAAAGCGGGCACATCGGGCTACAAACCGATCGGGGCAGCAAAGTAGCACGCTCAGGTTTGCCGGGCGCGCGCGTGCCCTGAACGGGTGGGAGAGTTGTGTAGTTCGTCGTCGGAAGCTTCCCTGTGATGCTTAGATGGGCGCCAAAGGCGATCATCCCCTTGCTACATCAGCCTGCGCCGTACGAGGTCGAGGGCTTGCTGCGCGGCCCATTCGCGAACGCGGTTGCGATCGCCTCGGAAGGTGCGCTCCACTGTGCCGGCGCCCTGCGCGTCGCACACGGCAACGTGGACGAGGCCCAGGGGTTTGGATTCGGTGGCGCCTGCAGGGCCCGCGATGCCTGTAACTCCCAAACCTAATGTTGCTCCGGTGCGAGCGCGAATACCCTGCGCCAAAGCCTTTGCCACCTCGGCGGAGACGGCGCCGTGTTGCGCGATCAACTCCGCCGGCACGCCCGCCAACGAGGCCTTCAGTTCGTCGGAGTATGCAACCACGCCGCCGAGAAACGAGCGTGAGGCACCGGGAACGCTGGTGATGCGTTGGGCAATCAAGCCGCCGGTGCAGCTTTCGGCAACGGCAAGCGTGGCCTGGCGCAGCCCGAGATAGTAGAGCACGATCTGCTCCAGCGAATCCCCCTGCGAAGAGTAAAGCCAGTCTTCGAGGGTCTCTTCGATGCGTTCGGCCAGCTCATCGACGCGCTCCCTAGCGGCCGCAGCATTCGCTTTCGAGCACACGAGCGTGATCTGCAAATCGCCCGTATGCGCCAGAAGTGACGTTTCGACGTCGGCGTAGGTGGTGTAGATCGGAGCCAGCAGCTTATCGGCTTGCGACTCGGGAATCATGGCGGCTTTCAGCGTGCGCACCGCGATGAACCGCGGAGGGACGATTTCGCGCAGCCGCGGCAGGCATTCGGCGTCAAACAACGGCCCACACTCGTGGGGTGGTCCGGGCAGAAGCATCACGAGCTTGCGATAACCGCCGAAGGTCATATCGAGCCACTGGCCCGGAGCGCTGCCATGGGGATTGGACAGCAGAGTTGCTCCTTGCAATACGTCTGCCTGCTTCAGATTGTTCTGCGGCATGGAAATGCGCCACGTAGCGGCGCGGGCATGAAGCGCGGCAACCTGCGTAGCGTCGCGGCAGAGGGTCAGCGAAAGAGCCTCGGCGGCGGCTTCGCGGGTCAGATCATCTTCCGTGGGGCCCAGACCGCCCATCAGGATGAGAATGTCGATGCGGCCAAGAGCCGTTTGAATGGCGTTGACCAAATCCTTGCGCCGGTCGCCTACCACGGTCTTGAAAGCGACGGTGACGCCGATTCCATTGAGCTTTTCTGTGAGGTAAAGGGAGTTGGTGTCCTGCCGGTACGGTGTGAGCATCTCAGAACCGACGGCAATGATTTCGGCTTTCATAAAAAGCAACAGCTCCTGGCTCCTCGCTCGATCCTCTCAACGCCTGCATTTTGCGAGCGCGCTCCGGCTTTTCCGCATCGGTTCGGGGAATGGCGCAAACGCTTGCATTTCCGCCACACAAGCTGGAGGCTGAAAGCTGCCTGCAGGAAGCTACAACAGGCTCAGTCCTTCCACTCCCAGGTTCACATCATAAACGGCGTCGTTGGTGGCGAGAATCGTTGTGCCAAGAGGAGAAAACGCAACGCCCACCAGGTTCGATCCGGCCAGGACGAGTGACGCCTCGCCTTTGGGCGTCACACGCACCAACCCATGCCGTCCATGCAGGCATGCAGCCAGATAGACATCGCCTTCACGGGAGATGGCGAGGCCCTGCGGACGCCCAAGACCGCGATACCACACGCGGGTGTCGCCGTTTGGCTCGATTGCCCAAATGGCTTCGTTCGAGGAGAGAGACGGCGCAGTGACGAAAAGCGTACCGGCGGCGTTTACTGCCAAGTGATAGGCAGCTATGCTCGGCTCAAGCGTCGCATGGACAAAAATCTTCCGCTCCGTATCGATCTTGAAAATGGTGCCGCTGCGGTCGCCGACATACAGGTTACCCTCGGCATCGAAAGCCGCGCCCGTCGCCACCCCCATGCCTTCGGCGTAGACGGTGAAGTCACCGGTCGCGTCCACGCGGTACACGTTGCCTTCGGCGCGCGAGGTGACAAACAGGCCGCCGTCGGGCGAGAAGGCCAGCCCGGTCGCGTTCAGGATCCCGGTGACGAATGGCGTGGCCCGGCCATCGGGGCTCACGCGCACCACCGAAACAGTGGTTTGCTTGCCGCGCGGGCCGGAGATCGTCGCGTAAACCATCCCGGAACGGCTGACGGCGGGGCTGGTGACGGGGTGCAGTCCATCATTCAGTTGGCGGGCCACGCGCAACCCCGCGGCGTTGGCCAGCCCAACCGGGGTGCGGACCTCAATCAGGCCGGTAGAAGCCTGCTCCGGCACGCGAAAAACCACGCGCGTGGGCCGGCTCATCAGTACACGGGCTGAATGGCCGTCGACTGAAACAGATGGCAGGCCAAAGCCGTTGGGGCCGAGAAACACTCCTGTCAGTTCCACTTCGCCGTGAGGCAAAGCCGCCGAGGGAACGACGTCGTCGACGCGGGGCAACTGGATGGTTCCAGCAGCGGATTGAGGGGAAGTGCGACCCATATCGGTTCCATCAAACCCAGATGCGCAAAATAGACGCTACAAGCAAAGCATACAGGCCGGCGGCCACATCGTCGAAGACGATGCCCCAGCCGGCGGGCAGCCTCTCCAGCCGCCGCACGGGAAACGGCTTGACGATATCGAAGAGGCGAAAGAGCACGAGCGCGATCAGGCCGTGGCGCCAATCGGCTGGGCTCGCGAGCAGCGCGATCCATTGTCCGGCGACCTCGTCGATAACCACGAAGCCGGGATCGTGGCGCCCGCTTTCGCGCTCGGCGATGGTAGCCGCGGGAATGCCGAAGACCAGCGCAAGGGTGATGCCAATGGTCAAAGCCAGCAGGAGACCATGCGGCGAAAGCCGCAAACACCAGGCCGCGCCGGCCCAGAGCAGAACAGCCGCGGCCGAGGCCCAAGTGCCCGGGCCGGGCTTCAAGTAACCTGCGCCGAAGAAGGTGGCGATGGCGAAGGCCCATCCGCTCTTTTTTGAAGGCTGGTCTTGGACCGGCGGGGCGGAAATGTCATTCATGCGAGCCTCCGCCGCGATTTGTGCCCAAGCCGCCGAGGTCTTCAAGAACTTCGGGATCGATGACCGGCGAGCTGATCTTGTAGGCGCCCACCGCCCATTTCCCCAGGTCGATCTTGCGGCAGCGGTCGCTGCAGAAAGGGAAGTCCTCGTCCTGGGGGCGGACAATCATGCCGCAGGTGGGGCAATGCAGGAGCTTTGCGGATTTTTTCTGGGCGGGCATCGGTCTTTCCGTGTGCGCGAGCGCCGCGGTCAACCCATATACTACCGCGCTGGCGCGCCTCGTTTCACCGTCGCAACTTGCCGCGCGGGTCACTTTGTGGATACGCTGTGTGCAGCCATCTCAGGGAGGGTCTGCGCTTGGAGAACTTTGACGCAACGGGAATGCAAACCGTGACCAGCTATGCGCCGGCGCGGATTGTGCTGCTGGCCGTGATGCGAACGATTTTCGGATTGCTGATCGGGCTCATGGGAGCACTTGCCATCTGGGCCACGTGGGGCGGAGATATGAAACCGGCCCAGCCGGGCGATATGCCGGTGTGGTGGATGTATCTGGTGGGCGCGGCGCTGGCGTTTACCGGCTTTTGCTTTGTCACCGGCGGACTGGGGCGCATCGTGAGCGCCCTGGCTCGGAACTG
This sequence comes from Acidobacteriaceae bacterium, assembly GCA_003171315.1. Classification (GTDB taxonomy): domain Bacteria; phylum Acidobacteriota; class Terriglobia; order Terriglobales; family Acidobacteriaceae; genus Telmatobacter. Next base: position 5,522 of record PMYE01000121.1, on the reverse strand, counting down.
CTACTTCAAGGCTGGGCCGGATGGGATCGCGATCCGCCTGCCCCAACAGGGGTGGTTCGGGCGCTTCCGGCTGGTCGAGTACAACCTTCGCTGGAACGAGATCAAGCAATTGATTCACTTCACGCACCGAATCAACCTGATTCCCGTGTCGACCGAGTTGCGGATCGAGCTGCAGGCCGGAGGGAGGGTGACCATTGAACGGCACTTCTTCTCAGCCAGCGTGAAGGAGATCCAGCAGAAACTTTCGACGATCGAGGCCGCCATGGGCCGGTAGCGCGGCGCGCTTTCAAGGCAACATGCTGCTTCGCATCATAAGTGCGTGAGCGCGCTGGCGGGCAGCGTGGCGGTGACGATGACGCGCTCGCCGTGCTGGCTTACTTCGGCGGTCTTGAGAAGTTCCTTGAAGGCGTTGTTTGCGGTGGTATTGGCGAGGGGCAGGGCGAGGCCGCGGGCGAGAGTGACGAGAGTGGCGAGACCGGCGGCTTCGCTGGCGGCCTTGTCTACGCTGGGGGCGATGTCTTCGACACGAAAGCGCAGGGTGCCGAAGGAGCCGGGCACGGGGAAGGCGGGCGCGACACTGGCGACGATGGTGGAGTCCTGCTGGAGGGGCAGGGCGAGGCCGAAGACGTGGATGGAGCCGCTCTCGGAGAAGGGAAGGCCGATTTGGCCGACGCCCCAGGCGAGCGAGAGCAGAGGCACGTCGTGATAGTGGTGTTCGAGGAGTGAAGAGCCGGCAAAGGGCAACGCGGCGGCGCGATGGCGGTCGAGGATAGAGTGGATCTGCTCGGGTGTGGGGGTGTTGGAGACAGCCACCATGTCATAGCCGATCTGCGCGACGCGGACGGTGCGGCCCTCCGACGGGATGCTGTAGATGGTGTGGCCGACGTAGGTCTCGCGCGAGGTGGCGTGAGCGTCGAGCCACGCGTTGAGGCGCTTGCCGGTGATTTTGCCTACCAGGACCATGGAGTAGGCGACGGGGCCATTGGGGCCGTTGGGATCGTTCATGCGGTGCAGGCCGATGGCCACCTGGTCGAGGTCGCGCTCGGGATCGATGCCGATGGCATCGATGAACTGCTGGTACTCGGGGACGCGGTTGGGCGGCTTAATCTCCTTGTGGAAGATGGTGCGGATGGCCTTGAGGTTGATGTAGACGATGCCATCGGACTCAGGCAGCAGGCGCGCGGCCTCGGGCGGGGCCTTGGAGCGCAGGAAGACAGCGACGGCCAGCAAAAGCAGGATCGCGGCAACGATGAGAAGCGTTTTGCGCGTGCGTCGGTTCATTCTTGAAGGCTAGACAAAACCATCAGGAATGAGCCTAACACTGCCGGTTGGGGGACGTGTCTGCGCGTGCGGTCATGGCTTTGCCGGTTCGAGCTCCGCTGCAAGGTTGCGCGACTCGCCGCCCGCGATCTCGATGGAGCGCACCCAGGGCTGGTAGCCGTTCTTGGCGATCTTGATGGAGTGGGTTCCGGGCTTCAACTTGATCAGGCTGGGCGTGTCTCCCGCATAGTCGCCGTCAATCGCGATTTCGGCTCCGGTGGGATCGGAAGAGAACTGGACGGATGCCGTGGCCTCGGGGCCGGAGGGCGCAGTTGCGGCGGGTGCGGAGCCAGATGGCGCGTTGGCTGCCGGCGGCGCGGGAGGAATACTGGACAGGCTGACGTTCTTGAGGGCCTGCCTGACGAGGTAGGCGGTCTGAGCGCCCGTGTACTCGGCTACGTTCTTGTCCTTGTTGGCCGGAGACGACTTGAATGGGACCTTGGCCGTGGTGGTCTTCACCAGGGCGCGATCGCTCAGGCGATAGATGTCAATCTCCACTCCGAGGCTGCCGGGCGCGAACAAGCCGCCTTTGCTGAATTCCGTGAACTTGCCTTCGATCACGATCGAGGCGGCGGCATCCGCGGCGGGCACCGTAACCCCCTCTTCAACAACCTGGCCGGCAATCTTGATCTTCTCCAGTTGGACGACAAGGGAGTCGCAGAAATAATTGATGAAATCCTGCGACTGGCCGGCCCCGTTGGAGTTGATGAAGTGCTTCACGACAATGGTTTTGTATTGCGGCGGTTGGCTCTCTTTGGCGGACAGCGGCGCGGCCGCGAGGAGAAGTGCGGTCAGAAGAAAAATCGGTGCAATGTGTTTCATGGCGAATTTGCCCTCTCAGGAAGAATCGGCCAAAATGCTACTCCTCTTTATGGGTTTCGCGACGTAATCGCCGTCACAGCGGGACCGTGGCGACGATCAGGAGCGTTTTGCGCGTGCGTCGGTTCATTCCCTTGGGCGATGAGGAATCGTCAGGAATGAGCCTATCACTGCGGGCAGGGTGAGCGCGGCGGGCGGAGCGGAGCGGGGAGGGGGCTACTGGGTGACGGAGGTGACGCGGTCGCCTTCCTGAAAGCCGGAGCCGGAGACGGGGACGCAGACCGCGGATTTGGCGTCGACATCGGTAGCCTTGATGACGCCGATGGTGGAGCTGAGGCGGCGAATGACCTCGCCGGTCGACGGGTCCTTGATCTCCTTGGTGACGCGGCTGACCTGAAGCTGGTCGCCGACCTTGACGCCGGCATTGGAGCCGACGTTGAGGACGATCTGTCCGCCATCGACCGCGGCGACGAGGCCTTCGACGGTGATGGTGCGGACGGTGACGCGGGGCGCGTCGGCAACGAGGTTGGCGGAGAGCTTATCGACGGCGGCCTTGGTCGCCTCGCCGATAATGGTTTGCTGGAAGTTGCTGGAGCCGAAGTCGACGTTGCCGCCGCCGAAGCCGTGCCAGTTGCCGCCGCCGCCCAGGAGCGAGGTGGAGGAGCGGTTGGACTGGCCCGTGCCTTCGGCCACGGTAACAATTTCGCCGGTATCAACATTGACGACGCGGAGATTGATGGCGACGTTGGCTTTGGTGTTGGAGTGGCCGATTCCGCCCACGCCGAAGCCATGCCAGTTGCCGCCTCCGCCGCCCACGTTTTGGTTCTTGGTCTCATTGCCGAACTCGGTGATGGCGCCGATGATGATGACGTCAACTCCGGCGAGCTTGCCGAGGCGCGCGGCGGTGGAGGGGTCGGCGCGGTTGGAGTTGGAGAAGTTCTGCTCGGCCATGAGCTTGTCCAGGGCCTGGCGTTCGAAGACGGAGTAGGTTCCATCATTGACCAAGTCGGTGATGAGCAGGTCGGTGATTCCCTTGCCGATATCGACATTGGTGCCGAACATCGCGGCAGACGTGGTTTGCACGGTGGCGTAGTCGAAGTCCAGAACGGCGACGCGGGACTTGCGCGGAGTGGACTGAGCGCTGGCGGGCAGGACAGCAAAAAGGGCGGCAAGGGCCAACAGAGTCGCCACGGCGGGCGCGAATCGATTCAACTTCATCGGACGACCTCGAAAGAGAGAGATAGGGGCCTCAAAAAGAAGCGTCGGTTCTCTCCCGCGCGCCTGTCAAGGTAAATCGACGGAGTACGCAATTGGCTGCTCAATACACGGTACGCAGTGGACTGAAGGCCAAGAGAAACGAGGCCGGTGTGCAGCGTGGAGGAGGTCATTTTCGTAACCGTTTTTTGATGGATGGAAGCTGGTGTTTGGCGTTTGCCGCGAGTGCCGCGCTGTGCTAACCTTAACTACTGTGCCGTGTACGCGGAAAGCTGGAGTGTGTCCGCGCACGAGTCGGCTTCCGGGATGGGATTCCGGGTGGGTAACGAGCTGGCGTAGCTCAGCTGGTAGAGCATCTGATTTGTAATCAGAGGGTCGGGGGTTCAAATCCCTTCGCCAGCTCCACAAAATGGAAACCGGTACGGGAGACGAAGGCGGCAAGAGTTGACCGGCGGGCAGGAATTTTTGGACGCCGGAGCTCAACTCCTCGGAGAATCCACTTCAGGCAAAAGGTCGAGAAGTTCCGGAGGGTATCCGGAGGTTGCGGCGTGCGCGGAAGATGGATCGGTGGGGTTGAGATTGAGCGTGGGTGGGTTTGGTTACCCACCCTTTTCGGCCGCTGCGGCGACCGCAAAAGGGTGGGACAGCCTGGATGTTGAGTTGGGCACAGGTGGCCGAGCGGTTAATGGCAGCAGACTGTAAATCTGCCGCTCCTTGCGAGCTACGGAGGTTCGAATCCTCCCCTGTGCACCATGACAGTGGACAGTGAATGGTGGGCAGTGGACAGTGATAAATGCCGGAGCGGAGTTGGACCGGAAGTTCTGGGCGGCGCTGGCCATGTTCGCGGTTTTGGCGGCTCTGGCTTGGTTGACGATGGGCGACGGTTCGGTGCTCGTGTTTGGCAGGCCGGTGGAGTTAAGGCTGGTTCCGCTCATCATCATTGGCGGGCTGGCGTTGAGAACGGTTTTGGCCCGACATGCGGAGAAGATTCGCAGGGCGGGGGGAAAAGACAGCTGACAGCTTTCAGCTCTCAGCCTTCAGCTTGTGTGGTGCTGGATTGAGCCGATTCGGTTCGCGCCAGCAGGATGAGGTGAAGGATGGTGGCTAATCGCTAAAGGCTGGTTCTTAGGGTTTAGCGGGCTGATGTAGCTCAGTTGGTAGAGCACTCCCTTGGTAAGGGAGAGGTCACCAGTTCAATCCTGGTCATCAGCTCCAGAAGTCAGCTTCTAGCTACTAGCCTCTAGCTTTTAGCTTGGCGGCGGCGGACGAGCCGCCGAGGCTTGAAGCGGAACAGTCGGGCTAGAAGCTAGTGGCTAGAAGCTAAAGGCTGGTTTTACGGGCGGGAGTAACTCAGTGGTAGAGTCACAGCCTTCCAAGCTGTTGGTCGCGGGTTCGAGTCCCGTCTCCCGCTCCAGGAATCAGCTATTAGCTGTCAGCTATCAGCTTTCAGCTTGTGCCGTGGAGGGTTGAGGCGACGGTTGATGCGAGCGAGACGGAGCTGAAAGCTGACGGCTAAAGGCTGAAGTGAGGGTTGTAGAGGATGTTTGAACAGGCAGCGATCGCGGTCAAAGATGAGCCGGGATATCAGAGGCTTCATGCGCTCATCGATGCAGCGTTCGATGCGCGCGACGTGGAAGTCTTCCTGAGCCGGGTGAGCAAGGCCAAGCGGCGCATCCGCGATTACGAGAGGATTCTCGATCGCGGGTTGCTGGGTAAGGACGCAATCGGGCTGTACCATGCGCTGCCGGTTTCAGACCAGGCGCTGACGCGAGAGCGGTATCTGCGGCTGGTGGAGAAGGTGCCGTTGGAGCTGAGGATGAGGTATTTGAAGGTCTATGCCTATTACTGAGGGCGGCGCCGAATGTACGTGGTTACGACGAACACCGGCGGTTGGGTTGAAGGTACAAACACAGAGATCCGCATCGAATTTGACGATGATGCCAAAGCGGAAGCGGACAAGTGGAGTGGGCCAACAGAGAACATGCTCGAAAGATGCTCCTGGCGAGTTATCAGCGAGCGATGGGATGAAGTATCCGGAGATTCGGTGACGATTAGGCTTAGCAGGCTTGATGTGCTCGGTTTGATCGAGAGGCTCCGGCACGCAAATGCGGAAATACCGAATTGAAAGCTAAGACGGAGAGTTGAGAAATGGCGAAGGAAAAGTTTGA
>PMYE01000073.1 GCA_003171315.1 Acidobacteriaceae bacterium | reverse complement strand
ATGCGGGTGGGCATCAACTCCGATAGGGCCAGCCACACGCAGACACCCGGCCCCACCGCGAAGAATCCCATGAACAGGAACAGCCCCACGGCCACCCGCCAACCGTGGCTCTCGCTGGGCACCTGGCCTACCAGCGCTTTCTCAATCTTCAACGGCGCGGTTTGCGCAGCCTCAAGGTTGCCCAGTGGATTTTTGAAGAGAGCCAGAACCTTGTTGGCGGGCACNNGCGCACAAAGCTGGTGGCGGCGGTGAAGTCGCCGTAGGAATAGATGATGGCCAGCGATGCGCGCCCGGCGTCAATCCGCTTGCCCGCGTCGCCCTGCGCGGCCAGCAGTTGGCCGGCCTGGTCGCGATCAAAGTGCAGCGTCATCTCCTGGCTTGGCGTGATCATGGCCTGCACCTGGGGGCGCGCGTCCAGGCTAAGCTTTTCAGTGCGCAGAAACAGAATGCCCACGGCAACCAACGTAACAATGATGCCGCTGGTGCCCAACGTGAGCAGGAACTTGCGCCCCTTGCGATCTACCAGAACCATGCCCACCATGGTGAGCAAAAAGTTCATGGCCATGAAAATGACCAGGCCCCAGTGCGCATGCAGATCGGAGAGACCGCTTTGCAGCAGGATGGCGCCGTTATACGCAATGATCGAGTTGATGCCGGTGGTCTGTGTGCAAAAAAGGACGAGGCAAGCGAGCACAAACGGCACCACATACTTGCGGCGCAAAAGCGACTCCTGCACCTGCTTGCCGGTGGCGCTGACGGTGGAGGCGCTACGCGCCGCCTCTTCCATCTCTTGCAACTCGAGCCTGGCTTGCAAACCGGATCGGGAGCGTAACAGCGCCGCAAGGGCCTGTTCCTTCTTGCCGCGTTTGAAGAGCCAGCGCGGCGATTCGGAGACCAGCAGGCTGCCGAGCAGAAAAAGAATTCCGGGCGGCAGAGCAACCCAGAAGAGGTTGCGCCAAGCGTGATCCTTGTAGGCAAACAGCGCCGCGGCGTCGCCGGTATTGGCCACCGCCATCACGCGATAACTGAAATAAATGCCGATCAGCGCAGCAAAGACCATAGACGAAACAGGCAGCCACTGAAAGACGGCCGTTCCCTTGCCGCGCTCTGAAGCCGCCAGGCACTCGGCCAGGTATAGCGGGACCACCACGCCAATCAATCCGCCGCTGATGCCTTCCAGCAAGCGGCCAAAGAACAACATCGAGTAGCCATGCGAGAGGGCGATCATGGGGATGGCGATGACAAATGCGATGCCGCAAAGGTTCATCAGCGGTTTACGGCCCATCCAGTCAGCCAGCATTCCGGCAAAGAGAGTGGAGAAGACACCGCCCAGCATCATGGCCGCGACAATGACGGACAGCTCCGCGGTTGTTCCTTGGAAGGTGGCCGCTAAATAGGGCATCGCCCCGCCGACAAGACCGATGTCCATGCCGAAGAGCAGGCCGCCTAGCCCCGCGACCACAAGTAGAAAAAGGTTGTAGCCGCGCTTGGCGGAAAGGGAGGGTTTGGCAGGGTTCGCGGCGCCTTCAGCGTTGGTTGTCACGGGAAGAGTCCTCTTGCGCAGTTTGTGCTTCCGCTCGGGTTGCGCGGCAGAGGCTGGCCGGAGAAAAGAGGGACTCCAGGCAAGATCCCGCGATCCAGTTGAGGAACAGTGCGCATTTTTAGTCTACAATCACCGAATCGGAATCAAACGCTCAAATTATTGAGCCGAAGCTCGCGAGAATGCCGGTGTTGTTTGCCGAAATTGCCGCGCAGTTTGCTTTCTTTGCCCTGACTGAATGAGCAGGCTGGCGAAGCCCGACTGGCGCTTCTTGATTTGAAAGAACATCCGCGCCAAGTGTCGGCCATCACTGCGAAATTCCGCTGCTTTGCGGTAGAAGATAATATAGCGATGTACTCGCGATTGTCCTGTTTTTGGGCATATCCTGGCTTTGAATGGCTCGTTTTGTTATCGAACGGCCTGCTCGCAGCCGTCAAGGCTGTTCCCTTCCATTGACTGATTTCTAAGGCAGGGCAGGTTTAACGGAGAACACAGATGAGCAATGTGAGCAGCGGCAGCCGGAGGGATTTTCTCAAGCAGTCTCTTGCCGGTGCTGCGCTCTTGTGCGCAAGTGGCAGGACGGAAACACTGGCCGCCGCGGAACCTGTTGCTGCAGAATCTGGAGCGGGGGGCGCGAAATCCAGGGTCGTCGTCGCGCGCGACGAAATGCTGCGCGGCGCGGACACCAAGGTGGATTCCCGCCGGATGCTGGCCCTGCTGGATCGCGCCATGCAGACTCTCTTCGACCGCGACCATGCGATCGAGGCCTGGAGTAGGCTGNNCCCTGCTGGATCGCGCCATGGTAGCTCTCTTCGTCCGCGATCATCCGGTCGATGCATGGAGAAAGCTGGTCCGCCCCGGCGAGACGGTGAGCCTCAAGGTCAATTCTTTGGGAGGCCGCGGTATCTCCACGAACGTTCTGCTCGTAGCGGCTATCTGCGAACGGTTGCAGGAGGCCGGCGTCAGGGCGGGCGACATCGTGATTTGGGACCGCGACAGCAACGAACTGGAACGCGCCGGCTTTCATCTCGCGATAGGCGGAGACCGCGTGCAATGCTACGGGACCGACCGCGTCGGCTACGAGGAAGACCTGGCCGCATGGGGCAGCGTGGGCAGCCTCTTGTCTAAGATTCTCACCCAGCGCTCCAACGTGCTCATCAATCTCCCCGTGCTGAAAGACCACGACGGCGCCGGCGTCACCATCGCCCTCAAGAATATGTACGGCGTCATTCATAATCCCAACAAGTATCATCCCGATGGATGTAATCCCTACGTCGCCGACCTGAACATGCTGCCGGAGAT
>PMYE01000176.1 GCA_003171315.1 Acidobacteriaceae bacterium | reverse complement strand
GCCACCAAGCAGGTGGGCGCGACGCTCAAGCTTGACCTGGCGCAGTATCGTGAACTGGCGGCATTCGCGCAGTTCGGCTCCGACCTCGATCCGCTCACGCAGAAGCAGTTGGCCCGCGGCGTGCGCCTCACCGAGTTGCTCAAGCAGCCGCAGTTCCAACCGCTCACCTGGCAGCAGCAGGCTATTATCCTCTTCGCGGGCACGCAGGGCTATCTCGACGATTTCCAGGTCTCGGACATTCACGCTTTCGAGGATGGCCTCTACAAGTACTTCGACGCCTCGCAGCAGGCGTTGCTCGCCGACCTCACGCAAAAGAAGCAACTCGACGACGATCTCCGCAGCCGCCTGCACGCGGCCATGAAGGAGTACGCGGCAAACTTTAAGGCGGAACTGGCGGCGGCTACGACGTAAAAACGGGCATCATCGGGAGTTTTGGAAGGGGAGGGAAAAGATGCTTGATCGCAGACTTAAAGATCTCGCGGCAGCCATCGTATTCGTTGGGCTTTTGCCCGTTGCCTGCTCCGGACAAATGATGAACGTGAAGATTGTTCAACGGCAGAACAATGAGACGGGGTACAGCAATTTTGTTCCTGGTCACTCCACCTCAACAACGAATGCGAACGTCAACTGCTATGCCGGTTCAACAAATGTCAATTGCTCAGGCACGGCAACGACTAACGGTTACAGTACGGCACCGAGAGAGGTGTCCTACAGCGTCACGGGTGCTACGCTTTCGCTCCTACTGCCTGACGGAAGGATTGCGGTGGTTAACTGCGTAAGTAAGTACGCGCCCAAGGGAGATTACATCAATCGGCGAAGCTGCAGAATGCCGATTGTTGATGAAATCCAGGTCGAGTTCAAAGGTAAGAATGCAAAACTCTTCTGGCCGGTCAGCCTGGACGGCAAGAAAATGGAATCTGAAACGTACAAGATATTGGGTGTGCTGAATAACTAACCGATATCTTTAACAAGGGGCTCTTGCTTCAGGATGACTTAGATGATCCCTGACCCCTGGAAGAACAATGGCTAACGTCCTCGATCTACGACGCCGCATCCGCAGCGTGAAAAACACGCGGCAGATCACCAAGGCCATGAAGATGGTCTCCGCGGCCAAACTGCGCCGCGCGCAGGAGCGTGCCCTCGCCGCCCGGCCCTACGCCCGCATGATCGTCAGCGTCCTTGAGTCGCTCCGGCGCCGCGTCGATCTCTACGACGAAACCACCGGCAACCTTTGCCACCCGCTGTTTTTGACGAGGCCCGAGAAACGCGTTCTGCTCATCGTGGTCTCGGGCGACAAGGGCTTTGCCGGCGCCTTCAACGCCAACATCCTCAAGACCGCCTACCAGTTCATCGCCGGCAACCCCGATAAGGAAATCGACATCGAGGCCGTGGGCCGCAAGGGCCGCGACCAGTTGCGCCGCCGCTATCCTACCGCTGCCTACACTGAGCAGGCCGACGAAAACGGCAAGTTGCGACAGGTCCGCTCCCCGCGCCAGGGCCCGGTCGAGCTTACAGGCGATCATCCCGGTTTGTTGGTCAAGCTCGAAGCCCCGCGCGTCGAGGATCTCGCGCACAACATTATCGCGCGTTACGTGCACGAGGAGATCGACGCCGCTTACATCGTCTACAACGAGTTCAAGTCGGTGATCGCGCAGCGTCTTGTCGTCGAGCGCTTGCTGCCTCTGATCGAGTTGGGCTCTCCGCAGATCACCGGCGCCGTTGAGAAGACCGCCGAAGAGAAAGAACGGCTGGCCGAAGCCGCCCTCTCCGCGGGTATCGAGCTCGAGCCGGCCGACACCACCGAGGCCGAAGAGGAAGCCAAAAAGTTCGGCACCGCCAACGTCGACTACATCTACGAGCAGCCCGCCGGGGAGCTCTTCCGCGGCCTGCTCCCGCAATACATTTTTTCCGTGCTGTTTCACGCCATGACCGAGTCGGTCGCCGCCGAGCACGCGGCGCGTATGACGGCCATGGACTCGGCAACCAACAACGCCTCCGACATGATCGACGCGCTCACGCTGCACATGAACCGCGTGCGCCAGGCCGCCATCACCAAGGAGATTATTGAGATTGTTTCCGGCGCCGCTGCGCTTTAAAAGCAGCTTTTAGCTGCTAGCTTTTAGCCTCTAGCTCTTCGCACCGTATGTCGCGTCGGCAGAAAGAGCAGAGTTGGAGTTGAGAAGGAAAAAGCTAGAAGCTAGGAGCTAGAGGCTAGGAGCTTCAAACATGGCAGAAAACATCGGCAAAGTCATTCAGGTCTCCGGCCCCGCCGTGGACGTTCAATTCGAAGAAGCCACCATGCCGCCCATCTATCAGGCGCTGCGCGTTACCGACGACGGCTTCAAAGTCCCCACGCCCATCAACGTGATCCTCGAGGTGCAGCAGCACCTGGGCGAGGGCCGCGTGCGCACCGTGGCCATGCAGGCCACCGACGGCATGGTTCGCGGCATGAACGCCATCGATCTCGGCGGCCCCATCCGCATGCCCGTGGGCAAGGAGACGCTGGGCCGCGTCATCAACGTCATCGGCGAACCGGTCGACGAGCTCGGTCCCATCGGCGAAAAGTCGCGCATGCCCATCCATCGCCCCGCGCCGCTCTTCGACGAGCAGTCCACGAGCGAGGAGATGTTCGAGACCGGCATCAAGGTCATCGATCTCATCCAGCCCTTCCTCAANNGCGTGGGCAAGACGGTCATCATCATGGAACTCATCAACAACGTGGCCAAGAACCACGGCGGTTACTCCGTGTTTGGCGGCGTGGGCGAGCGTACCCGCGAGGGCAACGACCTGTGGCTCGAAATGACCGAGTCCGGCGTCATCAAGCCAGGGCATTGGCAGGACTCGAAGTGCGCCCTGGTCTACGGCCAGATGACCGAGCCGCCTGGGGCGCGCCTGCGCGTGGCCCTCAGCGCGCTCACCGTCGCCGAGTACTTCCGCGACGTCGAAGGCGCCGACACGCTTCTGTTCATCGACAACATCTTCCGCTTCACCCAGGCCGGCTCCGAGGTTTCCACACTGCTGGGCCGCATGCCCTCGGCCGTCGGCTACCAGCCCAACCTGGCCACGGAAATGGGCGAGCTGCAGGAGCGCATCACCTCGACCAGCAAGGGCTCGGTCACCAGCGTCCAGGCCGTCTACGTCCCCGCCGACGACCTCACCGATCCCGCGCCGGCCACAACCTTCGCGCACCTCGACGCTACCACCGTGCTCAGCCGTCCGCTCTCCGAGCTGGGCATTTATCCCGCGGTCGACCCGCTGGCCTCCACTTCGCGCATCCTCACGGCGCGCGTCGTCGGCGACGAGCACTACGACGTGGCCCAGGGCGTGAAGAAAATTCTGCAGCGCTACAAGGACCTCCAGGACATCATCGCCATCCTGGGTATCGACGAGCTCTCTGAAGACGACAAGCTCACCGTGGCCCGCGCGCGCAAGGTGCAGAAATTCCTGTCGCAGCCCTTCCACGTGGCCGAGCAGTTCACCGGAATCCCCGGCGCCTACGTCAAGATTGCCGACACGGTGCGCGCCTTCAAGGAGATCATCGAGGGCAAGCACGACGATGTTCCGGAGCAGGCGTTTTACATGAAGGGCGGCATCGAGGAAGTGCTGGAGACAGCCGTGAAGTTGAAGGCGACGGTGTAAAGCAGCCGTCAGCTCTCAGCTTTCAGCTTTCAGCAAAGGCGAAAAGCTGAGGATCCGTGGCTGAGAGCTGAAGGCTGAAAGCTGAGGGCTTGGAAGCAGAGAAACTATGGCAGAAGATACAAATCAACTCCGCGTCCGCCTCGTCACCCCCGAACGTACCCTCATTGAGTGCGACGCCTCCGCTGTCGAGCTGCCCTCGAAGTCCGGCTACATGGAAGTGCTCTACGGCCACGCTCCACTTGTCGCCGAGCTGGGCGCCGGCGATGTCACCATCCATGGCGGTCCGGATGGCCTCGACGCGATCACGCGCTACAACGTCAGTTGGGGATTCGTCGAGGTCCTGCCCGGCCGCGTCACCATTCTCGCCTCCGACGCGCTCAAGCCGGAGGAGATCGATGTGCAGCGTGCCGAGCAGCAGCTCGACCGCGGCCAGAAGATGTGGAAGGAAGCCGGCGAAAGCGAGGAAGCCTACGACGAGGCCCTCCGCGTCATCTCCGAAGCCGAAGCCAAGATGGCCTCCGCCGCCGAGGCCGTCAAGCCGCACTAAACAGCCGTCGCAACCCGTCCTTGAGGATGGAATGCGATCATGCTATGATATACGTGTATAGCGGAGACTTATCATGCTTGCCATCCGGCTCCCTGCAACCATCGAAAAGCGCCTTGACCGGCTTGCCAAGCGCACCGGCCGCACCAAGACTTACTATGCGCGTGAAGCGATCCTTAAGCACCTTGAGGACCTCGAAGACATCTACGACGCAGAAAAGGCGCTGGAAGATCTTTACGCGGGCCGCAGCCATACCGTTCCCCTTGAGGTTGCCATGAAACGCGCCGGTATCAAGGTGAACGAAGATGACTTGGCAGATTGAGCTTAATGCCGGTGCCGAGCGCACGCTCGAAAAACTAGACAAGCGGATCGCGAAGCGAATTTATGCCTTTCTCTTTCTACGGCTGGGGAAATTGGATAATCCGCGTCTGATTGGCGAAGCGCTGCAAGGCCCGCGCTTTGGTGAGTTCTGGAAATACCGCATAGGAGATTACCGCATTCTTGCCCGCATCGAAGACGACATCCTGCGGGTACTCGTAGTGAAGATCGGTCACAGGCGCGAAGTCTATGAGCGCTGAAATCGGCCCTCCGCGTCATCTCCGAAGCCGAAGCCAAGATGGCCTCCGCCGCCGAGGTCGAGAAGCACTAATCCGCGGCGCTCTTTCGCCTCTGCGAACCAAAAGCCCTGCTTGTGCGAGCAGGGCTTTTCTTGTTTTCAAAGGAGCCAGATCGAGTCCTAATTCGTGCGAACTGCTCGCCTGAATCAAAGACTGACGTCGTCGTTACTGGGCCACCCTGTTTTGGTTCTTCAATCGTCCTTTTTGGTGCTCCGTAAACGCTTCTACAGCGCGAAAATAGTCTAATTCGTTGGGATTCAGTCCCCTTGGAATCCAAATGCCTAGCAGGGTGCTGAAAAAGTAACTCCAATTCCACAGCATGATTGGTTAAAAAGGATCATGCGAGGAATCGATCATCAGCAAGCGGATATGTTCAGTTACTTGTCGCCGGAGCAGCGGGTGCGGAAAGATCATCCACTGCGTGCGGTGCGGACCATGACGGATGAGATTCTGGGCAACATGTCGGCGCTGTTCGACGCCATGTATGCCGAATGCGGGCGGCCGTCGATTCCACCGGAGAAGCTTTTGCGGGCGCAGTTGTTGCAAATGCTGTATTCGGTGCGTAGCGAGCGGCTGCTGATGGAGGAGATCGACTACAGCATCTTGTTCCGCTGGTTTGTGGGGTTGAACCTGGACGAAGCGGTGTGGGATGCGACCACGTTTACGAAGAACCGCGACCGCTTGCTGGAGGGGTCGGTGGCCAGGGAGTTTCTGGTTCAGGTGGTGGGGCGGGCGCGGGAAGCGGGCCTGGTTTCCGACGAGCACTTCACGGTGGACGGCACACTGCTGGAAGCCTGGGCGAGCCTGAAGAGTTTTCAGGCGAAGGAACCGAAGCCGGCTGCACCGCCGGACGATCCCGGTAACCCGACGGTGGATTTTCATGGCCAGAAGCGGTCGAATGAAACCCATGCGTCGAAGACCGATCCGGACGCGAAGTTGGCTCGGAAGGGACCGGGCAAGGAGGCGAAGTTGAGTTACAGCGGCAATCTGCAGGTGGAGAATCGCCATGGGCCGATCGTCAACGCGGAGTTGCTGGAAGCCAACGGCCGCGCCGAGCGCGATGCGGCACTGCTGATGCTGGAGCAGGTTCCGGGCGAGGGGCGCATCACGGTGGGCGGCGACAAGGGTTTTGACACGGCGGAGTTCGTAGCCGAATGCCGACACATGAACGTGACGCCGCACGTGGCGCAGAACACGGGCAGGCCGGGTGGCAGCGCCATCGACTCGCGCACTACGCGGCACTCGAGCTACGCCGTCAGCCAGAAGAAGCGGAAGCGCATCGAAGAGTGCTTCGGCTGGCTGAAGGACATCGCTCTGCTGCGTAAGCTGAAACATCGCGGGCTGTTCAAGGTGGCGTGGATATTTACCTTCGCGGCAGCGGCTTACAATCTGGTGCGGATGCGAAAGCCGATCCCGATTCCAGCTGCTGTCTAATGGGATCGTAGTGTCTCTGCGGGCCGCAAAAACGGCTCGAAGAGTACGGAAATCAACCGCAACGCAGCACAAAACCTGCTGAAAATGAACCGCAAGCGGAGTAAGACCGGCAAATGACTTAGTTTTTCAGCAGCCTGCTAGTGTAGTGCGTCATGCAGATCAACGATTATCCAGCGACCCGTGGAGCGGGCCGGGGCGCCCACCGGGTTTGTGGGCCCCCTGCCATGCCGGCGTCCGTGCCGGCATTCGTTCGGAAGAACGCCGGCACGGACGCCGGCGTGG
>PMYE01000186.1 GCA_003171315.1 Acidobacteriaceae bacterium | reverse complement strand
CGATACTTTTCGTGGATCAGCTCATCACTGCTCAATTTCTCGCTTCGTCCGTAGCCCCACTCCTCGCGCGCGCGCTTGTGCAGGCACTCCGCAAATGCCTCGGCCAGCCGGTCGGCTAGCGCCTCCGCCATAATCGCGTTGTAGTCGTCGTGCGCTGCCCTGAACTGTTCGCACAATTCCTTCAACCCCACACCGCTCGTCACCGCGAACGCGCCAATCGAATCCGCCAGCCCCGTCTCCTTCGGCGCAACAAAGTCCGCCAGGCACCGGCACGGTTCGTTCCCCTCCCGGTCCGATTGCTGCCGCAGAAACTGGAGCCGTGCCAGCACCTTCTCGCGCGTGCCATCCGTGTACAATTCCACATCGTCGCCCGCCGCGTTCGCCGAAAAAAATCCGTACACGCCGCGCGCCGTCAGCAGCCTCTCCGCAATCATCCGATCCAGCAGCGCATTCCCCTCCGCGAAGATCTGCCGCGCCTGTTCGCCCTGCTTCTCATCCTCAAGAATTCGCGGATACACGCCCTTCAGTTCCCACGTATGAAAAAACGGGCTCCAATCGATGAACTCTCTCAGCACTGCAAGGGGAAAATCCTCCAGCACGCGCACACCAAAAAACGATGGCTTCGCCAGGTTCTCCGCCTGCCACTCGATCGGCGTCCGCCGCGCCCGCGCCGTCTCCAGCGGCACAACCGCCCGCCGCGGCGCGGCATACGCCTTGCGCAACGCCTCATATTCAGCCTTATGGCGCGCCACAAACTCCGCTTTGCCCTCTTCGCTCAGCAGGCTCGTCGTCACCGGCACAGCACGGCTCGCGTCCAGCACGTGCACCACCGGTTCGCTGTAGTGGGGCGCGATCTTCACCGCCGTGTGCGCCCGGCTGGTCGTCGCTCCGCCAATCAGCAGCGGCAGCTTCATTCCCTGCCGCTCCATCTCCCGCGCCACGTGTACCATCTCGTCCAGCGAAGGCGTAATCAGCCCGCTCAGCCCCACAATGTCCGCCCTCACCTCTCTCGCGCGCTCCAGAATCTTCTCCGCCGGAACCATCACGCCCATGTCGATCACTTCGTAGTTGTTGCAGGCCAGCACCACTCCCACAATGTTCTTCCCAATGTCGTGCACGTCTCCCTTCACCGTCGCCAGCACGATCTTTCCCTGCACCCTCACCGCCTGGCCCGCCGCGGCCATCTGCGCCTTCTCCGCCTCCATAAACGGCGTCAGGTACGCAACCGCCTTCTTCATCACGCGCGCCGATTTCACCACCTGCGGCAGAAACATCTTTCCCGTGCCGAACAGGTCGCCCACTACGCCCATGCCATCCATCAGCGGCCCCTCGATCACCGCCAGAGGCCGTCCCAACTTCACGCGCGCCTCCTCGGTATCCGCCTCGATGTACTCATCGATTCCCTTCACCAGCGCGTGCGAAAGCCGCTCCTCCACCGTGCCGTTGCGCCATTCCTCTATCTTTTTCTCGTCGCCATCATCGCCCGCGCCCGAAGCTCCCGCCGCTTTCAGCGCCT
The DNA here is from genome assembly GCA_003171315.1 of Acidobacteriaceae bacterium. Taxonomy (GTDB): domain Bacteria; phylum Acidobacteriota; class Terriglobia; order Terriglobales; family Acidobacteriaceae; genus Telmatobacter. The sequence continues at coordinate 1,852 of PMYE01000186.1, read as the reverse complement.
CGCCGAACGCGACCAGCCGTTCCGTAGCCTCCGGCCGCCGGTTCAGCAGCACATCCTCCACCAGTTCCTTCAGCCGCGGCTCGATCTCCTCGTAAACCTCCAGCATGCCCGCATTCACGATACCCATATCCAGCCCCGCGGCGATCGCATGGTACAAGAACGCCCCGTGCATGGCCTCGCGCACTTTATTGTTGCCGCGAAAGCTGAAGGAGACATTCGACACGCCTCCGCTCACCTTCGCGTGCGGCAAATTCTCCTTGATCCAGCGCGTTGCCCGGATGAAATCGACCGCGTAGTTGTTGTGCTCCTCCATTCCCGTCGCCACGGTCAGGATGTTCGGATCGAAGATAATGTCCTCCGGCTGAAATCCGGCCTCATCCACAAGAATCCGGTAGGCGCGCGCGCAGATCCTCGCCTTGTCCTCGAACCCCGCTGCCTGCCCCTGCTCGTCGAAAGCCATCACCACCGCCGCCGCGCCATACTTCAGCACCGCCGCCGCGTGCTCGCGAAACTTCCGCTCGCCCTCCTTCAGCGAAATAGAGTTCACAATGCCCTTGCCCTGCAGGCACTTCAGCCCCGCCTCAATCACCTCCCACTTCGAGGAGTCGATCATGAACGGAACCTTTGCTACTTCGGGCTCGCTGGCCAGCAATTGCAGATAGCGCGTCATCGCGGCTACGCCGTCGATCATCCCCTCATCCATGCAGATGTCGAGTACGTTCGCGCCGTTCTCTACTTGTTGCCGCGCCACGCTTACGGCCTCTTCGTACTTGCCTTCTTTGATCAGCTTGGCGAACTTCGGCGACCCGGCCACGTTGGTCCGCTCGCCGATCAGAATGAAGATGCCGGGCTGTTGCGTGAAGGGCTGCGATCCCGACAATCGCAATGGCCTTGTGTTTACGGATTTTTCCAGAACAGATTTCATAGATCGCGCTTTGAAAGGGCACGACTTTAGTCGTGCCGAAAAACGGTTAGAGAATTCTTGGGGCTTTAGCCCCTGAGGGATGCTTCCTTGAATTCATGCCGCGCCCTCCACTCCGCAGTCCTCCGCGGCCGGCGCCCTGCGCGGCGCCACGCCTTCCAGCGCCTTCGCAATCGCCGCAATGTGCTCCGGCGTGTTGCCGCAGCATCCGCCGGCAATATTGAGGATTCCTTCGCGCGCGAATCCGCTCAAATACCGCGCCATGTCCTCGGGCCCCAGATCGAACCCAGTCGGCGACAACGGATTCGGCAGCCCCGCATTCGGATAGCATGAGATCGCCACGTCCGCCTTCTCCGCCAGCTCGCGCAAAAACGGCGCCATCAGATCCGGCCCCAGCGAACAGTTCAACCCCACGCTAAACGGCTTCGCGTGCCGTACCGCGGTCCAGAACGCCTCAATCGTCTGCGCCGAGATCATCGTCTCCCCGCCGCGTCCCACCGCCGCCGAAATCATCACCGGCAATTCTCTTCCGCCCGCTGCCAGCCCATCCTCGTTGAACACCTCGCGGATCGCCGCCAGTGCCGCCTTCGCATTCAAAGTGTCGAAGATCGTCTCCACCAGCAGCAAATCCGCGCCGCCATCCAGCAGGCCGTTGATTTGCTCGCCGTAAGCCTTGACCAGTTCGTCGTAATTCGTGCCGCGTGCGCCCGGATTATTTACGTCAGTTGAAATCGAAGATGTTTTTGTCGTCGGCCCGATGGCGCCGGCGACAAAACAAATCCGGCCCGGTTGCGCCTTCTCAACCGCGTCCGCCGCGCGGCGCGCGCATTCCGCGCCGGCTTTGGACAATTCGTAAGCCAGCGATTCCATTCCGTAATCCGCCAGCGAGATGGATTGCGCGTTGAATGTGTTCGTCTCGATGATGTCCGC
>PMYE01000128.1 GCA_003171315.1 Acidobacteriaceae bacterium | reverse complement strand
TGCGTAGTTTTTAAACAGGTTCTGAGATCGCGCATCCGGAACATGGCCTCGACCGATAAGCTCGAGGGCTTCAGCCTGGGGCAGATGTTCGGCGAGGTGTTCAAGCGGCGGGACGTCGACGAGCTGGAAGATTACTTTATGGTGGGCGCGAAGAATACCACGCCGCCCATTGGCCTTGCCGAGACTGGCTGGCCCAAGCCGTGGATGTTCTTCCGCGTCCTTGCGACCCTGGTGATCGCCTATGTGATCCTGGCCGTCATGTTCCACTTCACCGCCAACCAAAACCTCGTGCCGGCGCTTTTGCTTCTGGGATCGTTCGCGACGCCGCTGGCCACACTGACGCTTTTCTTCGAATTGAACTCGCCGCGGAACGTTTCGATGTACCTGGTGGGAAAACTGTTCGTCACCGGAGCCGTGGTGTCGTTGTGCGCGGCGCTTGTGCTTTATATGTTGCCGGTCTTCAATCTATTGACGGCGGAGGCGGGCATCGTGGAGGAATGCGCCAAGCTGTTCGCCGTGATCGTTGTGGTTCGCAGCGTGCGCTTCAAGTACCAACTGAATGGAATCCTGTTCGGCGCCACGGTGGGGGCAGGTTTTTCGGCCTTTGAGACCATGGGGTACGGGCTGCAGAGTTTCCTCCCGGCCTTCATTCAGGGGCTCCAGCAAGCCGGAACATCGCAGGCAGGGCAGACTCAGGCGTTGAGCGCAGCCACCGCGGCGATGATGGGCGAACTGTTCCTGCGCATGTTTACCGCAGCGCCGCTGGGGCACATGGTTTGGACGGCGATTTCGGCGGGCGCCCTCTGGCGGGTCAAGCAGGACCGGCCGTTCAGCGCCGGGATGCTTCTGGATAAGCGCTTCTTGATGGCGTTTGCGATTCCCGTGGCGATGCACGCGATCTGGGATGCGCCAATTCAACTGCCGTTCCTAGGGAACGAGATCATCACGGGCCTGATCTCGTGGTATGTGCTTTTCACCCTGGTCCAGCAGGGACTTCAGCAGGTGAAGCAAGAGCAGATGATGCATCTGGAGAGTACTCTGGCCAACGTGGAAGCGACGATGTTGCCGGGGACGATAGCGGTGCAGCCGGTGGGGACGGCGCCGGTGGCTTAGACGCAGCGGACCGCGAGGGCTGGAATGCGCTGAGGCGGGTTGGGGCGCTGCAGCAGGCCGTGCAGGCCGGAAACAGGCAGGCGCGCCGGGCAGCGGAGATTGGGCTGGCAGCAAGAGCAGCATGCGAAAGCATGGCGAGGAGAAGAAAAGCATATGGCATTCTGCGGCAAATGTGGCGCACAGTTGGAAGGCAATGAGCGCTTCTGCGTGAAGTGCGGAAACGATTTGAGCGCGGCAGGCGCGACGGCGGGCGCGACGGTTGCGGCGGCTGCGGCGGCTCCTCCGGTAACGGCGGCTTCATTTGCGCCCCCTCCCGTGGCGCCCCCATTCGCGCCCGTACCCCCGGGTTTTCAGGGGCCGGGACAGATCCCCATCGTGACTATGCCGCAGCCGGTACCCAAGAGCCATGGCTGGCTCTGGGGCGTAATCATCGTCGTCGGGATTTTGTACGGGCTCTACTACATCGGCAAGAACGATCAGCAGAACCAGCAGCCGGGACAGAATCCCACACAGCAGCCGGGAACAGCCCCCGGCCAGCAGCCGGTTCAAGGGCAGCCCGGGGCCCCGGACCAGCAACCGGGTCAGGACCAGCAACCTAACCAGGGCCAGCAGCCGGGGGTTGGCCAGCAGCCCTATCAGGGCCAGCAGCAGGGGCAGGGCGGTAATTCGGCGCTGGTCCAGCTGCAGAAATTCACCGGGCGATGGGACAACATCAGTGGGATCGTCCAGATATCGAACGCGCTTTGGCGGAACAACTCGAATGTCACCATCCAGTCGGCGACGCTGGAGTGTGCGCAGTTCGCCGCCAATGGGACGATGATGACGCACGCGCAGATCACGCTGAACGGGCCGCTTCAGCCCAACGGAACCGACAGCTTCAAGCCGTTCACGATGGGAGCAATCCAACAGGGCCTGGCCAAGGTGGACTGCGGCATTGTGGACGTGACCCCGGCCAACTGAGGGAACCGCGGCAACTGAATCGCCTGAACGCGAGCATGATCTGCTTTGTCCGCGAACCGGGCGGTGGCGCCGCACGCGGGGTGCGCGGCGCGCGACTACTCGCAGCGCAGGGCCTCGATGGGGTCGAGGTTGGCGGCGCGGATGGCGGGGATCATGCCGCTCACCAAGCCGGTGACGATCAGAATCGCCGTCGCCACGATGAGCGAGGCGGGGGAGATGATGAGGCGGATGTCGGCGGAGGTGGCGTTTTTGGCGATGGCGCTGTAGAAGGTGATGCGGCCGACCATCACGGAGACGAGCCAGGCGAGGGCGATGCCGCCCACGCCTCCCACGCCGGTAATGGCAAGAGCTTCAGCGAGGAATTGGACGAGAATGTGACGGCGGCGCGCGCCGAGGGCTTTCTCGATGCCGATTTCCCGGGTGCGCTGCTGCACGCTGACGAGCATGATGTTCATCAGTCCGATGCCGGCAATGCCCAGCGTGAGTGCGCCGACCAGCGAGAGCAGCGCCTGAAGGGCGATGGTGAGGATTTGGAACTGGTGGAGTTGGGAGCGGAGATTGGCGACAAAGACGGCGTCGTGATCGGTGGGCCGGAAGTGGTGGGCGGCGGCGAGCGTGTTGCGGATGGTGGTTTCGATCTTCTGGTAGTCGCCGTGGTAGCCGATCCACACACCATCGAGGTAGGTGGTGTCTTTAAGGTCGCTCATGGTGTTGAACGGCACGTAGACGGTACGGTTGATGTCGTCGTTGGTCTCCTGCATTTTGGGTTGCAACGTGCCGACGATGGTGAAGATGACGCCGTTCAGCCGAATGGTTTCGCCCACCGCCCAACCGCCTGAGAAGAGCTTGCTCTTGGCCTCGGAGCCGAGGACGCAGACATGGGCGCGCTGCTCGTCTTCGGCGCCATTGAAGAAGCGGCCCTGATCGGGAACGAGCTTGATAATGTCGGCATAGGAGGCGCGCGAACCGATCACTGTCCATGTGTAGGTGTGCAGATCGTTCCGCACCGTTACATCCTGATACTCGGCGGGCGAGATGTGGGTGATTTCAGGGAGGGCCGCGGTGACGCGGTCGATGTCGTCGAGGGTCAGTCGAACTTTGACTCCGGCTTTATCGCCGCCGGCCTGCTGGCTGGTACGGCCGGGGAAGAAGCCGATGGTGTTGGTGCCCCACTGGGCGAAGATGGCCTCGATGGCGTTCGAGAAGCCGTTGCCATAGGCGAGGAGCAGCACGACGGTGGCAATGCCCCAAGCCATGCCGATGGTGGTGATGGCGGTGCGGCGGCGGTTGTAGAGCATCGCTTCCCAGGCTTGCGCCAATATGTCTTTCAGCATCGTCTTGCTCCTGGCTGTTAGCTCTTAGCTTTTAGCCCTTAGCTTCTTGAATTGCATATTCCGCCTTCGCCGCAGAGCCAATACGCACAATTTTCTGCAACAAATCGTAGGCGCCACTCCTCGCGGCTAACAGCTAAAAGCTAACGGCTCATAGCTGCTTTACTCCCTGCGCAGCGCTTCAATGGGGTCGAGCGCCGCGGCCTTGCTTGCCGGGTAGAGCCCGGAAACAATACCGCAGATGGTGAGCGACCCGAGGGCGAGCGCCGCCGACCAGGGAACGATGCGCGGCGGATCGAAACCCGGAACCTTGTCGGTGAACGCGGCCTGCAGAAGGGCCATGAATGCGGCGGAGACAGCGATGCCGATGAGGCCGCTGATGCCGGTGAGGAGAAGACCTTCCCAGAAGAACTGCGCCAGAATACTGCGCCGGGTGGCGCCGACGGCCTTCATGACGCCGATCTCGCGGGTGCGTTCGGTGACCGAGACCAGCATGATGTTAATGATGCCGACGGCTCCCAGGCCGAGGGTGACAATGCCCACGCTGCCCAGGAAGATGTCCATGGCGGTGAAGATGATGCCGATGAGATGCGCTTCCTCAATGGTGTCCCACTCGTTGAAGGCATCCTTGAGTGAGGGATCGAAGCCGTGATTCTGAGCGATGACGCGATGCACGGCGATGGAAGCGGCGGAATCGTCGTTCTGAATAGTGGGGCGATATTGGATCGAGGTGAGCGCATCCTGCGGGATATTGTCGCCCTTGAGAGGGAACAGTTCCTGCATGGTGGTGATGGGGATGTAGACCTTCTCGTCGTCGTAGGTATTGTTGCCGCGGCCGATCCTCGCCACCTCGCCGATCACGGTGAAGTCATTGCCGTCGAGGTTCCCGACAGCCATAAGAAAGAGGGCTGGCGTAAGGTTCCGGTTACGGTGGGGCTGTCGAATGGGTCGGTGACGGAGATTCAGAGCGGCGTGAAGGAAGGCGAGCAGGTGGTGCTGCAGCAGTAGGGAAGTTAGCCGAGCTTCGGGGCGGCTGATTCACCAGCCCGATGAATCATGGGTTTGGAGTCTTGCCGCTCAAAACCTCTTTCACTACGGCTGGGTCATCGATGACATAGAATCGCGCAACTGGTATCCCATTTTGTTCCATGTTTTCATGTTCTTGATATGGTTTCAGTTTGATTATTTCTGTAATGCCCTTTTCAGTGGAAATACGGTAATACATTGACGGAGTTAGTTCTTTCGTCCTGCCTTTCACCTCTGCCAGCTTTTTCCCTGTCGCATCTGTTAATGAAAATGTCGCATCAGCGCCTCCGAGTGGGGCGTCGTAGAAGTTCAATGTCACTGAGACGTCTGCACGTGTAAGGCCCGGCGGTAGGGTAATCGATTTGGGCAGTCTCGATTCATTCGCCAATTGGAACGTCGACTCGGGGAAGTACTCGCATCCGACAATCCCCAATCCTGAGAACGCAACGAGAACTGCAATCCAGGGAGCAACATTACGAATCTTCATTTCACGAAATCATCTCACTGTTCGGTGTTTTTGTCTGTGTGGTTGCCAATCCGGGAGCAATTGCCAATTTCGTTTGCGGCTATCTGTGAAGAAGGCAACTGCAGATCCTTCGGCTGCGCCTCAGGATGACAGCGCATTGAGAGCGCAAATCGTGTTGAATTCAAGATTCTGGGCGACTGGCCGGCATTCAGTCTGCTTCCCTCTGTCGTCATGCCGGGGAGACTAACCTCAAGCCCTCAACGCGCGAGGAAGTTTTCGTGGGCGAGGATGCGGTATAGGGTAGAGCGGCTGATGGCGAGCTGACGGGCGGTGCGGAGCTTGTTGCCGCGATTGAGGTCGAGGACGTACTGGACGTGGCGGCGGATGACGGCATCGAGAGAGAGGCTGGAGGCATGGACGGCCGATTGCGGGCTGAAGCTCACGGCGGGGTTCGCCATGGGATTGGCCCAAGGATTGGCGGCGAACTGCGAGTCAAAGGACGGAGGAGGGTCATCGGGCAAGGCGAGGTCGGCGGGTTGGATGACGCCGCTGTCGGCTGCGAGCAGAGCATTTTCGAGGACGCTCAAGAGCTCGCGCACGTTGCCCGGCCAGGAGTGCCGGAGGAGACGGGCGAGGACGCCGGGCCCGAGAACGACGGGGCGCTGCTGGTAGCGGCTGCAAATGCGCTCGAGGAGAAACTGGGTGAGCGGGGCGATGTCTTCGCGGCGCTGACGCAGCGGTGGGATAGCGAAGCGGATGGGGGTGAGACGAAAGGCCAGGTCGGGAAGCAGAAGTCCTTGGCCGGCCATCTGGCGAAGAGGGGTTTGCGAGGAGGCGAGGATAGCGGCGCGGCCTGGCGGACGGTCCTGAAGGGTCTTGAGAATGCCGAGAAGCAGGCCCTGTCCGGGAGTGGCGAGGAGGTCAACGCGATCGAGATAGGTGAAGCCGGCGAGGGTGGAAGGATCGGCGTCGGTGGCGAGCCACTCGCGGGCGTCGCGGCGCTGAAAGGTGGAAGAGACGAGGGGTGAGCGGCTGAAGAGATAGCGGGCAAGAGTGTGCTTGCCAGTGCCATGCTCACCCTCGATGGCGGCGACTTGCAAGTGGGGCGCGGCCATCTCGGCCTGCATGAGCAACTTGCGCCATGCGGCGCTGACGCCGACAACCTGGACGGAGGCAGTGGAGGAATCCAGCTCCACGAGCGCAAGGCCGGAGGCGGCAGGCTGCGAGTGGAAATGAGCGGAGTTCTGCATGGTTCTCAACGTGCCTCGCCTCCGTGGCAAAGGTCATGTACCCAAGCGACATTGGCTTCATCGGCGGGGCGGGTAAAAACATGAATGGCAGGGAGCAGGGGAACAGGCGTCAGAACGGCACACGCACTGTGGCGGTGACGGCGTGGTTGTATTGGCTGAAGTGAGTGGCCGCGATCTGGAAGCCGGCGCCAGCCACGAATGCGACGCGATGGTGGATGGGGAAGCGGCCGAAGATGAGTCCCGGCGTGAGGAAGGTCTGCTTTTTGCCGTCGTTGGCGCCGCCCTTCCAAAAGGTGGAGTTGATTTCGGTCTCGGGCCAGAGGCGCTTGAGTACGTGAATCTGGAATGCGGTGTTGGAGACAATGGCGCGGCCCAGGATATTGACGCTGTTGACGGGCAGCGTGCCGGCAAGGGTGGATTGGACGTCGAATTTGCCCCAACCTTTGCCCCCGGCGAGCGTGGGCGTGACGATGGCGCTGGACGATCCGTTCTTATAGGTTCCTGTGGGAATGCTGCCGCCCAGAAAGGCGGTGAGGATAGCGTTACCTTTCTGCTCATTGCGAGCGTAGAAACGGTACTTCATGGTGAAGGAAACGTCGCCGGGGCCGTCGCGCACATCTGGGTTCTCGTGGAAGAGCCAGGGCGGCAGGTTGATGAGCAGTTCGGCGCGGCTGGAGGGAATCAGTTCGAGGCCCTTGCCGTTGTCAACATTGGTGACGTCGCCGGTGGGCGTGACTTCGTGGAGAACGTCGAAGCGGAACTCCTGCTCGAGACGAGGCGTGACGGTGGCAAGGGGCGTCATCCAGTGGGGCTGCGCAGCCTGGGTTGCGGAGACGCGGCTGAGCCAGCGGCCGGTCCAGGATGGGTCTTGCACGGGAGACGGCGGCGGATTCTGGGCGGCAATAGCAGTTGAGGACGCGAGCAAAAGAGAGAGCAGAAGAGAAGGTTTTGGGGACGGCAACCGATTCTCCTGGGGAATAAGATCGATTTCAGATCGATTTTACACAAAAATCGTATTGAGTCGTATTAATTTAACCAGAAATGATCGCTATGGAGCGTTTTGCGGGCGCCGAGCGGGGTTTTGGCGGCTGAGCGGTGACGGCTGACCCCCGGGCTGCCGTGTCACGGCCGGATGATCATCACTTCGGTGGCTTTGATGAGGGCGATGGCCGAGTCTCCGGGCTTGAGGGCAAGCTCGCGGACAGCATCGGCGGTGATGATGGCTGTGACGCGCTGGTCACCAATGGAAAGAACGACCTTGGCCAGCAGACCCTCGATGGCAATCTCGGCCACTTTACCGAGCAACTGGTTGCGGCCGCTGATGCGAGAAGAGCCCGGGCGCGGCTGCGATGAGGACAGAAACTGGTCGAGGGCCTCAAGCGGAATGCGATGGTGGCCGCCGGGCGTTTTGACGGATTGGATGCGGCCGGCGAGGATCCAGTGCTTGAGCGCGGGATAGCTGATGCCAAGCTTCTCCGCGGCCTGGCGCGGTGTGAGCAGTGTGGAAGAAGTCATGATGCGAAGCGATGCCTCCGCCAGTACTTTACACTTCCCGCGGCGGAGCGTGGAACAGGAGGTTACTCTGCGAACGCGGCCCGGAATGGAACGAAAACCAGCCGGGAAAGGCGCGCCGAGGGCCGGTGACAGCTATCACTCGACAGAGATATACCCGGATGATAGCCTGCCGTTGACTGTTCCCCTAGGGTGTTCGCGAGGTCCGTTCAGGGGCCGTCCGTCATACGGCTTCAGAACCTTAAGTATGGAGGAGATGTGACTGCACTGGGTTGGGTGTACTTCTTTCTCGGCGTGAGCGGGTTGTCGCTCCTTGTGGCCGTGTTTTTTGCGCGGCAGGTGATCGGATCGGGCATTGGCACGGCGGATATGCAGAAGATTTCCGCCCCAAGCCCGCGAGCGGGCATAGGAAGACGAATGAAGAGCAATTTGTTTTTGTGGCGCTGGGCAAGATTCTCGAGCGTCATTGCCACACTGATCCTGCTTGGTAAAGGCGCGGCTTTTGCGGCGCCCGTGGAGGCGGTCGGAGGCGAAGCCAATCTGAAGCTCCCGGATTTGACTCAGGTCCAATTTTTGGGCATGAACGGCCACAGCCTGCTGATGTACGGGCCGCTGTTTTGCATTTTAGGAATGGTCTTCGGCCTCTTTATGTACGTTCACCTGAAGGGCCTGCCGGTGCATCGAGCGATGAAGGAAGTGTCGCAGGTGATATGGGAAACCTGCAAAACCTATCTGATCAACCAGGGCAAATTCCTGCTTCTTCTCTGGTCCTTCATTGCGGTCGTCATCCTGGTTTATTTTGCCGTGCTGCTTCACTTCAGCGCGCTGCGCGTGACCATCATTCTTGGGTTCAGCGTGCTGGGGATGGCGGGCAGCTACTTTGTGGCGTGGTTTGGCATCCGGTTGAATACGCTGGCGAATTCGCGCACCGCGTATGCTGCGCTGGGCGGTAATCCGTATCGCACATTTTGCGTTCCGATGAAGTCGGGCATGAGCATCGGCATGATGCTGATCTCGATCGAGCTGCTGATGATGTTCAGCATCATTCTGTTCGTACCGGGAGACTATGCCGGGCCGTGTTTCATCGGCTTTGCGATCGGCGAATCGCTGGGCGCCGCCGTGCTCCGTCTTGCCGGCGGAATTTTCACCAAGATTGCCGACATCGGCGCCGACCTGATGAAAATCGTGTTCCATGTGAAAGAGGACGATGCCCGCAACCCGGGCGTGATTGCCGACTGCACGGGAGACAATGCCGGCGATTCGGTGGGTCCTACTGCCGACGGTTTTGAGACCTACGGCGTGGTTCAGGTCGCCCTCATTGCATTCATCATGCTGGGCGCGAAGAGTGATGTGATTGGAGTGCAATTGCTGGTCTGGCTGTTCGCGGTTCGCGTGGCCATGCTGGTGGCGGCAGTTGCCGGCTATTACATTAACAGCCTGATCGCCAAGGCGAAGTACGGCAAAGCGGAGGAATTCAACTTCGAAGCGCCGCTCACCTCGCTGGTGTGGATCACTTCAGTGGTGACCATTGGCGTAACCTATCCGGTCACCTATCTGCTGCTTTCCAATCTGGGTGGAGACCCCACACTCTGGTGGAAACTTGCGACCATCGCTTCCTGTGGGACCATTGCGGGCGCACTCATTCCCGAGCTGGTGAAGGTGTTTACATCCACCAAGGCCCGCCATGTGCAAGAGGTGGTGGCGTCGGCCAGGGAGGGCGGAGCTGCTCTCGGTCTGCTGTCGGGGTTTGTCGCAGGGAATTATTCCGCCTATTACCTTGGAGGCGCGGTCATCATTTTGATGTCCCTTGGCTACGCGGTGAGCACCGCAGGGTTCGATCAGGTGATTCTGGCTTCGCCGATGTTCGCTTTTGGCCTGGTTGCATTCGGCTTCCTGGGCATGGGACCGGTAACCATCGCCGTCGATTCTTTTGGACCGGTGACGGACAACGCCCAATCCATCTACGAGCTGTCGCTCATCGAAAACGAGCCAGGCGTGCGCGAGGATGTGAAAAAGCAGTTCGGCGTGGAAGTGGATTTCGAGCGCGCCAAGAAGGTGCTGGAGGCGGGCGACGGCGCGGGCAATACCTTTAAAGCCAGCGCCAAGCCGGTGTTGATTGGCACGGCCGTGGTGGGCGCCACTACCCTGATCTTTGCCACCATCATGGCGCTTACCAATTCGCTCACCGAAAATCTTGACAAGCTCTCGATCCTCCACGCTCCCTTTCTGCTCGGCCTGGTGACAGGTGGCGCAGTGATCTACTGGTTCACCGGAGCTTCAACCCAGGCGGTGACCACAGGCGCCTACCGCGCCGTGGAGTTCATCAAGAGGAATATCCACATTGAAGGCAACGCGAAAGCTTCCACCGAAGACAGCAAGAAGGTGGTGGCCATTTGCACCCGTTACGCGCAAAGCGGGATGCTGACCATCTTCATCTCGCTGTTTTTTGCCGCGTTGGCTTTTGCCTTCCTGGATCCTTTTTTCTTCGTCGGCTATCTGATCTCGATTGCGATCTTCGGCCTGTACCAGGCCATCTTCATGGCGAATGCCGGCGGCGCATGGGATAACGCCAAAAAGATCGTCGAAGTCGATTTGCACGAAAAGGGAACGCCTCTGCATGAGGCGACTGTGGTGGGCGACCTGGTGGGCGATCCATTCAAGGACACAGCCGCCGTGGCGCTCAATCCGGTGATCAAGTTCACCACACTCTTTGGCTTGCTCGCAGTCGAGTTGGCGGTTCAAATGTCCGCTACCAGCGGCGTGTTTTGGACACACCTGCTGGCGGCGGTATTCTTCGGCATATCCTTCTTTTTCGTCTACCGCTCGTTTTACGGTATGCGCATCAAGAGCGACGAGCCGGCTGAAGCGTCTCAGCCGAAGTGAGAGCTTGATTGGAGTGCTGCCGGCTGGATCGAAACGGCTGCTCCTCTGATCCTCTCCGGAACTCAAAATCGGCCTCGCGTGCGAAGGCGCGCGGGGCCGTAGTTATGTTTGAGTTAGTAAACGGTGATTAGTTACTTTCGTACAGTGTTCGTTGGTAAGGCTGTCTTTACGCCCGCGCACCTTGACTTCCTGTTCGCCGCAGTTATTCTCTAGCCATTCCCTGAGGAATCGGGTTCGTTGATGCTTGCTGTCTGTTGAGACCCGCGGGCGTTCCCAAATTCCTGTTCCGCGGCTCCCAAAAGCAACTGTTCACGCCCAGGGCAAATGAATGCCCGGGTTTGGTGCGGGCTCTGTTAGGAGCCTGAGAAGGAGGCTGGGTGTGGGGAATTCTGCGTTGGTACTAAAAACGGCACTTGCAGTCACGTGGGCTTGTGCTCTCGGCGCGTTGGTTTGTGTACAGCAGGCAGTAGAGGCGCAACCGCCCTGTCAAGCGCAACAAACGCATGGGAAGCCCCTCGGATGCTACGACATTGCGTCTGGAACGTACACCGGCGAGATGTTGCGAGGGCCCGCGACAATAACGGCTTTCAATCTGAACACGATACGCTATGATTACCAGTTCGGCAGCGCGACAAACTATCAAGCTGCTCAGAATCTATGGTCAGGCCTGAGCGCGATGGCAACGCAAGCTCCAACCGTGACCGCCCCGCAAACAGCAGCCCCTGGCCCTCAACCGCAGCTCGCTAAGAGTGAAGGTACGGGATTGGCTACGCCACCTCGTCGCGCTCCCCGTGATAAGGCCTTCGCGCCGGTTCAGGAGGCCATGACACGGGCGCAAACGGCCGATAAATCGTTCCGCCAGGTCAACGAAGACCTTTCTGCCAAGCTGTCGGATTTCAGCAGCCCATTGACGAAGTTGGCTGTGGAAGCAGCCACGCTTAAGCGCTATCAGGACCAAGCGAACACGAGCACGGGGTTAGTAACGCAGGGCGGAGCAGCGCTCACCGCCTACTTGTCATCCACGAGCGACATAACGAGCGAGTTGGTCGAAGCGACGAAGGGGCAGTTAGCCAATAATTCGCCGTTGATCGAGGGCATCCAAGCGAAGTGGCCAGACTCCGATAAGGTCGTGGACCTGGAGAACAGTCTGGCGGACGACGCCAATGCGCTCAATAACGCGAGCAACGCATTCTCCAGCTACGCCTCCAGCGAACTCCCGGTGTTCCAAGCGGCGCTGGCCGCTTTAACCACAGCGCAGGCCCAGATCAATACCGCTTTTAGTCAGTTCAAGGCTTCCAACCAGCCCAACCAGCAGCAGCAGGGCGAAGTAGACACTGAGCTTGGTAATCTGGCTCAGGAGATTAAAGTAGGGCAAACGAATCTCGCCAGCCTCAATCAGATGTCGGCTCTTTTTACCGCTGCGATCGCGCAGTGCGTCACGGCCAGCACCTCTGCAGCCGCCTTGTCGCCTTCCTCGTCCACCTACTCCAATTTCGCCGCCGCGCAGGCCGCACTCGTCCACTGGCGAGACAAGATGGCGTCGATTCTTGACGCGTGGAACAAGAGTCAAGCCAACCCTCCGGGCGGGCCCGATCCCTTCGCCATGTCGCGTTCCGCCGATTGCGGCTTTGCCTTTTCCCGCACAAAGGACACAGTCGTCACGCTTACCCGCATCGATCTGACGCCCGGTCTTTCCAATCCGACCGCGCAGACCGTTCTCACCGTCACGGTGGAGTGCACCTCGCCCTTCAGCCTCTCGGCAGGCGTTGCCTTCAGCACCATTCCCGACAACGAGTTCGCGGTCGCGCCTACGCCCGGCACAGTGGGAACCTCCAATCCCACCAACACCATCTACCAGACCTCGGCATCGCGCTTTCATCCGCTGCCGCTGGCCATGGTGAATGCTCGCTTCGCCGAGCCCAATGAGCACGTCGCCTTCTATGGCAGCTTTGGAATCGCCGCCAACATTCGCGACCAGAGCGCCGGCGGCTCAACAGCGGAGTACCTGATGGGACCATCCGTCGGCCTCTTCCGCACTATGATCTTCACCGCCGGCGTGCATCTGGGCAGTCGTGCCAGCGTAGGCCAGGGATATACCGTCAACGGCACCGCCCCCACCACGCTCACCACCGCCCCCATCAACACTTCCTATACGGCTGGTTTTGGTTTGGGAATTTCCTTCACGACTCCTTAACTCAGCGCACAGGACGACTCATGGCACAGAACGCTTCGAACTCCGCACTACTGAAAAATGCCCTCGCACGCGGACTTGTCAATACCCCCGGCGGCTTTCGCCGGCCCTCCTTCGTCCACGTGGTGCGGGCAGGCCAATCGGTGGTTAAGCGTGGCGGCGTTTCACACCTGATGGACATGGCGACTGCGGCTTTGTCTGAAGGTCCGGCTAGCCAAGTTGCACCGAAAGATCCCGCCGACCAGGCCGGAGGCTGGAGCGCGTGGGCTACGTGGAATAACCAGACGGGAACTTCCATCTCTTCGTTCGCGACCACCTGGTCCGTTCCAACTGCCCCTGCCAGACATGACGGCCAGCTCGTTTATCTCTTTAACGGCCTCCAGGACCCGGCCGGTTCAGAGATCCTTCAGCCCGTCTTGCAATGGGGCGTTTCCGGCGCGGGCGGCGGCAACTTCTGGAGCATCGCAAGCTGGCACGTCGATGGAAAAGGGCAGGCCTTTTGCACTCCTGCCATCCCCGTCCAGCCCGGAGACAAGCTGACGGGCGTGATGACCCAGGTTGCAGTTTTCAATGACGGCACGCGAAACTACAACTGCCAGTTTCAGGGCGTTGCCGGCACATCTCTGATGGCGCTCGGCCTGACAGAACTGACCGCCGCCGAAGAGACGCTTGAAGCCTACGGCGTGGACAGCGCTGACGCCTATCCTGCAACACCTTTCACGGCAATGGCCCAAATCGAAATTCAGGTGGGCGGAAATCCTGCTCCCCTGAACTGGACGCCTTACACAATGCAAAACCCGCTCTTTGCCGAACACACGACAATCGTCAGTAATGCCAACCCCGGGGGAGGCGTCAGTCTTTTCTATTGAGCCAGTCGCAGTAAGATCGCGCTTCAAGTCGCGATGCGGGGAGAGGGCCCACGCGCTGCGCCTGAATTGTCCACAACTTAAACAAGAATGCCGCTAAATGCACAGTTTCTGCGCCTTGTGCCGGGGTTGGGATAAGGCTAGGCTTGGAGGAGTGGGCCAAGGCCAGGGTGGAACCCACTATAGCGGGTCTCCTGCAGGTGTAGACCAAGGCACAATCGCTAAGTGGCTTTTTCATCAAGAAAAAGCAACCTTGAATTCGGTCCGAAATGGCTCAGAGTTGCAGGAGAACCGCCGTAGAGCAGTTTCGGAAGTACCGTGTCCGATCAAAGCGTTTGAAGGGGGCGTCGCTCTCTGCTGGTCGCGCCGGCTTCAATCTCGTGAATGCGGCTATACCATTTCAGAAACTGCTGTGTTTGCTCCAGGATTTAGGCGCTCTGGGCCGCGCAACCCCGCGCCGCGTAAGGCTGTTTCAAGCTTTCCACAGGCAAATGGCGGGGTTTAGAGAGCAGGTGCGCGAAATGTGACCAAAATACTAGATGTTGTGGTTTGTTGTTGACACGCACCACGGACAGCGGTATTTTTTCATCTGCGGCTGTAAACAGACTGTAACGCAAGACCGGAGCGAATCGAGCAATTCCCGAGTTCGGGTGCTCCTTCCAGCGTCTCGCGAGTGGGCATACGCGACAGCAGTTCCTGCTTGGCGAAGATAGCTACGGGGCACGGCGACGAGGGGAAGGCTGGAGGCGTCGGCAAGCCGTTGGCGACACAGAAGCTCGTGGAGTTTTAACCCCGTCTTCCGTTTGTTTTCAAAATGTTGCGGGCTGGCCCGCACTCTGGCCTCACGGCCGGGCGCAAGGATGTTTTCACTGAATTTTCCCCTGGAGGGGATCAAGATGAACGAGGCTTACCTTCAGACTTCGGCTGTTGCCTTCCAATCCACCCCCCGCGCTCAGGAGGGCCTGACCTTTTCCCGCCGGTTTTCGAAGGAGGGCATCTCTCCCTACGACGAGGTGCAGTGGGAATCCCGGACGGCATTGATCACGGACGCCAAGGGCAACACGATCTTCGAGCAGAAGGACGTCGAGGTCCCGGTGGACTGGTCGATGACAGCGACGAACATCGTGGCCTCGAAGTACCTGCATGGGCAGTTGGACACGCCGGAACGCGAGACGGGCGTACGGCAACTGGTGGCGCGCGTGGTGGAGACGGTGCGCGACTGGGGCCTTGCAGAGGGGTACTTTGCCACGCCGCTGGATGCGGCGATCTTCCACGACGAGCTGGCGCATCTGCTGCTGACGCAGAAGGCGGCGTTCAACTCGCCGGTGTGGTTCAACGTGGGTTGCGACCGGCTGGAGCCGGAGGCGGACGGACAGAACTGGCACTGGGATCCGGTGACGGGGGGCGTGCAGTACGCGGCGACGGGCTACAGGAATCCGCAGTGCTCGGCCTGCTTCATTAATGCAGTGGACGACTCGCTGGATTCGATCCTGACGCTGGCCAAGACGGAAGGAATGCTGTTCAAGTGGGGCTCGGGCACGGGAACGAATCTGTCGTCGTTACGCGGGTCGATGGAGCTCTTGTCGGGCGGCGGCGTAGCCAGCGGTCCGTTGAGCTTCATGCGCGGGTTTGACGCCTTCGCGGGAGTCATTAAGAGCGGCGGCAAGACGCGCCGCGCGGCGAAGATGGTGATCCTGAACGTGGACCACCCCGACATCGTGGACTTTATCGAGTGCAAGGCGAGGGAGGAGGCCAAGGCCTTCTCGCTGATCAAGGCGGGCTACGACGGAAGCGGGCCGGATTCGGAGGCATTTTCTTCGATCTTCTTCCAGAACGCCAACAATTCCGTGCGGGTCAGTGACGAGTTTATGCGCGCCTACGAGGCTGACGGCGACTTCACGACGTACACGGTGAAGGGCCACCAGCCGGTGAAGATCTACAAGGCGCGGGAGATCATGCGCAAGATTGCCGATTCGACTTGGCAATGCGGCGATCCGGGGATGCAGTTCGACGACACGATCAACAGGTGGCACACGAGCAAGAACACGGCGCGGATCAACGCTTCTAATCCATGCAGTGAGTATATGTTCCTGGACAACTCGGCGTGCAACCTGGCCAGCCTGAACCTGATGCGGTTCGTTACGCCGGCGGGGACGTTCGATATTCCGGCGTACCGGCACGCAATCTCGGTGCTGATCACGGCGATGGAGATCCTGGTGGACAACTCGGGATATCCGACGGAAGCTATCGCCCGCAACTCGCACGACTACCGGCCGCTGGGGCTGGGCTACGCCAACCTGGGCGCGCTGTTGATGTCGTTCGGGCTGCCCTACGACTCCGAGGCCGGGCGTGACTTGGCAGCGAGCATGACCGCGATCATGACCGGGCAGGCGTATCTGCAGTCGGCGATCATCGCGGCGCAGTGCCCGCCGCTGAGCTCGGCCACGCCGCTGACCGCATCCGTGGAGCACCAGGGCGGAGCATGCCCCGGCTACTACGTGAATCGCGAACCGTTTCTCGATGTGGTCCGCATGCACCGCGCGGAGGTAAACAAGATTGGCAAGTCGGTTGCCGCGGCGCCCCGGGAGCCATTCACGGTGCCGCAACTGGACGCGCTGATCGGCGCCAGCCGCGAGAGCTGGGACATGGCGCTGCTCTACGGCGAGCGCTATGGCTATCGCAACTCGCAAACTACGGTGCTGGCGCCCACGGGAACCATCGGCTTCATGATGGATTGCGANNGGCGGCGGCATGATCAAGATCGTCAATCAGACAGTGGCGCCGGCGCTCTTCAAGCTGGGCTATGGCGAGGACGATGTGAACGCCATTGTCAGCTATATAGACGCCACGGGCACAATCGAGGGCGCGCCGGGCATCAAGCCCGAGCACCTGGCGGTGTTCGATTGCAGCTTCAAGCCGGCCAAGGGCACGCGGTCCATCCACTACATGGGGCACATCGAGATGATGGCGGCCGCGCAGCCGTTCCTCTCCGGCGCGATCTCGAAGACCGTGAACCTGCCGCACGAGGCCACAGTGGAAGACGTGGCCGAGGCCTACGCGGAAAGCTGGCGCCAGGGCATCAAGGCAGTGGCCATTTACCGCGACGGTTCGAAGGGCACGCAGCCGCTGAATACGAGCATGGACGCGAAGAAAGAGCCCTCGCCGCTGGACGCGGTGGGGAACCGTCTGCTGGGGCACATGGCTGCGTCGCAACCTGCCGCGGAAGCCGACCTGAAGACGCTGGAGACGCACTCCGGCGACAAGGTGGAGGTGAGCGCCATGCAGTTGCTGGCCTCTGTGCAGGCCTTCCAGCGGGCGCTCGACGAGATCGCCACGGCCGCGGCGGTGCCAGTGCTAACGGCAACGCCGGCGCTCGATGCCAGGAACGAGCCGGCCAAGGACGAGCAGGACCTGAACGCGCCGCCGCGCGCGGTGCGCCACCGGTTGCAGGAAGAGCGGGCGTCGATCACGCACAAGTTTTCCATTGCCGGCCACGAGGGCTACATCACCGTCGGCCTGTACCCCAACGGGCAGCCGGGCGAGATCTTCATCCGCATGGCGAAGGAGGGATCGACGGTCAGCGGCCTGATGGATGCGTTCGCCACTTCGGTTTCGCTCGCCCTGCAGCACGGCGTACAACTGAAAGTGCTGTGCGAGAAGTTTGCGCACACGCGCTTCGAGCCCTCGGGCTGGACGCAGAACGAGCAGATTGGCTACGCCAAGAGCCTGATGGACTACATGTTCCGCTGGCTCAACCTGCGCTTCCTTTCCGGCGAGCAGTTGACGCTCTTCGCCGGGTTGGCGCCGAAGGCGCCGCAACTGCCTGCCTCGCCGAGCCTGTTGCCGGAAACCGATGCCGATGAAGACGCTGACGCCTCGACGCAGCAGCACATTGCCCGCCTGGCCGAAGAAGTGGCCAAGCGGCTGAGCCAGGTGACGGCGGCCGGAGGGCGCGGCGTGGCAGCGGGCGGCGGGATCGCGCCAGAAGTTCGGCCGCGCCAGGCGCCGCCAAGCCCCATGCGCGGGCCCAGCCTGCAGGACCGCGGCATCTACCACACCGCCGATGCCATGCGCGACATGTACGACATGGGCGACGCGCCCAGTTGTAACGTGTGCGGGGCCATCATGGTGCGCAACGGCAGTTGCTACCGCTGCATGAGCTGCGGCAGCACGAGCGGGTGTTCTTAGGAGCGGGGGCAGCTAGGAGTTAGGCTGTATCGACATATAGCAGTCCGTTAAGCGATTGAATTTAAGGTGTCATCCTGAGCGGAGCGCGTTCGGGGCCCCATGATTGCCGTGCAATCATGGGGTAAGCGGAGCCGAAGGATCTGCGGTTGTCCTCGTATCGCCCCGATTCCCTTTAAAGGCCGACGCTGGCGCAGAGCGGATACGTCGATACGGCTTGGTGAAGTTAAGGCGGCCCGGCAGTAGTAACTGTCGGCACTGCGCCAGTCCTCAGGTAGCTGGAGTTGGATGGCACATCTCCGGAGCCTGCGGCGTTGTCGAGGATCTACCTTGGTTTCCGCCCTTGTTTTGCACAGACAGGCGGATTTATATAACACACAGTCAATTTTTCCCTTGCATTGCCCCCTGAACCGGTGTACTGTCTATCCAGGATCGAGGCCAGTGGCCTTGGTTCTTGAAAGAGAGTGGGGCGAACTGCGAGAAAGAACTTGCGAGTCGCTCAATTTAGCCTCTGCCGGTGAACAGAAAAACCTGGGCGTGCGGTCTGCGCTTCGGGCTCTGTATTGCCGTGGTCCTTCGGGACATAGACCGTGCTGCTAGTTGGCGCGTGTCACGCCGTCAGTTCATTACGAGATGAGCTGTCTGGCGTCGCGGGAGTCAGCTCCGGTTTGTCGCTGGCGCTTCGCGGGAGAGATGGAGGTCGCCGTAAGGCGGCCTGTCACGACTCCACTCAACAAGGAGGCTTTATGAGCCAGAAAGCACGTCGCAAGCGACGCTTGGCAGTTCTGTTGCTTGATCAGGCGGTGGGGCGATATAGGAACCTCGCACGGTCATGCAACTCGTATCAACCCAACACCGACACGTCGGTGGCAACGTTTGACCGGTATATGAGGCGGCTTAAAGAACGAGTTGATGCTCCGGGAAACGCACAGGAGTTTTGGTCCCTGCATCAAAGAGTTTACCTCCGGCTGCTGAAAGAGACGATCAAATTGCGCAACTGACGTGTCGGTGATTCTCGTTTTTGGGGTATTCGATGACCTTAGGTAATGCAATCAAGCTGATTCGCACTGCTAAGGGAGTGAAGCAACTTACGCTTGCGAGGAAGTTGGATGTTAGTCCGAACTACGTTTCGCTTGTTGAGAAAGATCACCGTGAGCCGAGTGTGGGTTTCTTGCGGAAAATTGCGAAGGAACTTGGTGTACCCGTGGGCCTGTTTTTTCTGTGGCAGGACACGGACGATCCGGTTTTCAAGGGTCAGAATATGGTCGAGTTAAGAGACTTACTGACGCGAATTCAAGGGATGTACCTACGCAGTCTCGATGAGGAAGGTGAAAATGTCGCCTAGCCCAGCTCGATTCTCCGTTTCTAGTGCCGGTGAACTAGCTTCCCTGCTCTCGGCTGACGTCAAACAGATCGAGTGGGTGCTTTCACACCTCAGGACGCTCTATTATCGCAAGGATCGCCTCAAGCCAAATGGCAAGAAGCGGACCCTATGGATCCCGCGTGATCCTCTGCGGCCTTTGCAAGACAAGATCCAAACGGAGATTCTTGCCAAGGTTCCGCTTCCGGCCTGCGTGCAGGGAGGGGTCTCAAAGCGATCCATTATTACGAACGCACGGCACCATTTGGGCAAGCCCGTCCTGTCCACTATGGATATCAAAGACTGCTTCCCTAGCATCACCGTGCAGAGGGTGCGACGGGTTTTTGAAGAGCTTGGCTTTTCCGGCGACGCTCTGTCGATTGTTGTAAAGCTAACCACTTGGGAGTTCCAACTTCCCCAAGGGCCTCCAACAAGCCCCGCCGTTGCCAACCTCGCTCTGGCGAACTTGGATCGGCGTCAGTTGGGGGTGGCGAAGCAGCATGGTTTCACGTACACGCGCTTTGTTGACGACCTCGCCGCATCGGGCGGGAGGCGATTGCGGAAGGTGAGAAATCTGCAGGAACGAATCGTCAAGAGCGAGGGGTTTGCAATCAAACCTCTGAAAGATGGCCAAAAGAAGCTTATGTACCGGGAGGAGGACCGGCAGCAGCTTACGGGCCTCGTGTTGAATCAGAAAGTAAATCTCCCGCGCGAGAAGCGCAGAGAGATCATAGGTGGAACCAAAGCCGCCTTCCGTGGAAAGGGCGAGCTCAGCGAGTCTGAGCATGGAAGAATCATTTGGCTGGCCTCTGTGAACCCCGAAGCTGGAGCCGCAGCAGTCAAAAAGGCAAGGGGGCAGAGGAAACAGAAATGAAGAGGATGGTTCTGGACATCGAAACAATTCCCGCCACAGAGGAGGTTTTGGACGCCGACGAGGCAAAGAAGGCAGCACTTGACGCCCTGAGCGGCAGGATTATTTGCATTGGCGCTGTCGTGCTAGATGATTTCAGGGCCTTATCCGCTTCCTCCATCGTGTCGGACGACGAACCGAAACTTCTTAGCGAGTTCTGGTCAACGTTGCGCAGGGAGAATGTCAAATCGTTCGTCGCCCATAACGGCCTGGGCTTCGACCTTCCCTACATATGGAAACGATCGGTGATAAATCAGGTCAGACCCTCATTTCCGCTGGATTTGCGGCGCTATCGCAATGATTTCGTATATGACACCATGTGCGTGTGGGGAAACTGGGAATTGCGTGGCAATGTGTCCCTTAACGCCCTAGCAGCTGGGCTGGGTTTAGGGACGAAAAGCGGGAGTGGCGAGCAGGTGCTGCAACTCTGGCGCGAGGGGCATCATAAAAGAATTGCCGAATACTGCCTCGACGATTGCTGGATCACCTATCAGTGCTACGGCCGCATGAATTTCACTCGTACTACGGAGAGATCTGAGGTAGAGGAAACCATCCGCATCGACGGCAAGGGAGCGCAGGACGAAAGTGCTGAGCCAGTTGGAGCGCAGTCTGCGCCTGAGCGTGCAAAATCCCGTGAGACCGCAAGATAAGGCCGGCAAAGTCGGCCAGCGTCTCGTGACCTGATGGGCGATTCAAGGCAGGAAAATCGGACACTGCGGCGTTTACGGGGAGTCTTCCTGCAAGTTGCGCTCAACTTGAGGCCAATGAAGGCGCTGTTCCGTTGTTCTGATAGCGTCAATCGATGCGCCGTGGCAGAGACGGGCCGCATCGCTTACAAGGAACGGCACGACCTTGCTGATGTCTTCAGGTTTGGATAGGGAGGCTGCTCACCCTCTTCGCTCTCAAGAGGGATGAATCTGAAAAAGGTCACCCCCAACCCATGTCAAGTGCCTTCTCTGCAAGAATCCGCGCAACCCGTTGAAAAGGCGACTCAAACAAAGACGCCAACTTTGCCGATCAATTCGCGTGTTTTGCTAACCTGATCTCAACATCACGAATCTGGCCGGGTCGCCGGGACATGGTGGAGCAAGCGCCGCAAGCTCCGCTAACCCCGCTAGCTCCTCCGGCCACTGAACCCTGATCCCTGTTCTCTATTCTCTGTTCTCTAACTCCTTTGATTCTGCCAATTTGCAAGACACGGTTCTTTAGAATCAGATATTTACGGATATACCCGTCCCGTAAACCCTTT
>PMYE01000161.1 GCA_003171315.1 Acidobacteriaceae bacterium | reverse complement strand
TAGTTTTTAAACAGGTTCTAAGGCTTCAGCTCCTGCCGTACTGAGTCCCACCTTTGCGGCATTGTGCTTGCTGGTTCAAATAACTAATTTCGATTCATCACCGACCTGGAGCAATGAACCTGCAAGCCGGCTGTTTAGCAACGCCGAATGATGACAACACCAAAGCGCGAATTACTTAAGGCAGGAGAAACGGTTCTTCGCGAAGAAGGAGTAGCGCGGACCATGCGCGCAACAGATCGCATCAGCTCAAAAAAGTGCGTCCATCGCATCGCTGCTCATGAGTGGCTAAGGAAATAGGCGGGTGATGCAAGTGGAAATAGAGCGCGCTCTGCAGGGTTCGGCTTTTCCGGGCGGAGGAGCGGTTTTATGAGCCGGCATTACAGGCAAATCGCGCTCTTGGATTCGTCTCGTCACACCGGCGGCACTTCTGCTGCCTTCCGTTCAGCACCGCACGTCGCCCCTGCCGACGGCGCAGCGTGGCCGATGATTCATGTTCACCTTCTCCGGCTCCTCGATAACCCCCGCCGGGCGCTTGGACTCGCTTTGTCCGGGCTGGTCTTTGCCGCGGTTACTCTCCTCGCATTTTGGTCCCTTAATCCGGTTCAGAACCTGCTCCGCGCCCAGACGGCCCCACCCTCGCAGCTCGCGGAGCCGTCACGCGCAGATCTTGGTCGCACTGCGGTAATGGAAGCCCTGCCGGATTCGCGAACCGCGAAGATGAGCAGGGCTGCGGTTGCTGCTACACCCAAACTACAGCGATCCAGCGTCCTCGCAAGCGAAGTCGCGCGATTGCGAAACTGTTACGCATCAGTCGTGGGGCAATTCCGGAACCAAATGCTGGAGGAGAACGCTCCTGGCGCTGCGTACCTCGCCGCCGCTGTAGTCCCTCTGCATCCTGCGGATTCCGGCCCGATCCGCAGCGCTCTTTTCGTGCTTCTTGGGTTGATCTCTTTGGCTGCCGTGACCGCAGGAATCGCTCACAAAAGAAACCGGCGGGTTTACATCGCCACCGATGTCGAGCACGTTCTGGGATTCGTGCCAATGGCGCAGTTGCCGGACTTTACGGAGGTCCCCGAGGAAGTAACCGAAGAGTATCTCCTGCGGCTGGCCGCCAAGATCGAATCTGTTTCTAAGCGCCGCAGCCTCAGAAATTGTGTTTTTGCCGGAATCGGCCACGGAAGCGGCGTGACGGCTATTGCCACCCGGATGAAAGAGCTGCTCCAGTCGCTGGGCTGGGCGGCGGTGGTCGTGGATGCCGGAGGACTTTCACCAGCGGCGCCGGACGGCAGGTTGGGCGCCGGAGGGGACACCACTCAGCGCATGGCCAAAACGGTGGAGGGCCGGCAAGCGGAGCTGGTTCTTGCCGATGCGGCGCCGCTCATGGTTTCGGCGCAAACAGAGGACCTGGTGCGGCATGCCGACTGCACGATCGTGGTGATCGAATCCGGGGTAACCACGCGCGCGCAGCTGCGGGCGGCGGCCGCCATCCTCCAGCGTCTCAACGCACAGGATGTGGGGTTCGTGCTCAACCGCGTGCGGTGGGCGAAGGCCGACCCGGATTTCCGCGATTCGGTGCAGGAGATGAAATGGAATCTGCACAACGAGAACTCCCCTTCGGACCAGCGGATGCTTCGCACTCTCCGCTTTGCGATAGAATCGGGCCGCGCTAGCCTGGAGCCCGAGTCTGCCATGGCGAGGGAAGCGGCGATATATCCGCGCGCAAAGACTACGCCACCTGCTGCAGGCGCCGAGCAGGCCATCCAGGTTGCCGTGGCAGAGCCCGAACCAGAGGAAGAGCCGCCAGTGTCCTCGCCGCGGCAAGAATCTCAGCCCCCGCCGCGAGATGCGGCTCTGCCGTCCGGTGAGATTCCCTGGGGGCTCATCGAAAATCCTGCGCTTTCCGATACGGCCCTTACACGGCCACAACCGCCGCTGACTGAAGCCGGACAGCCATCTTTCTCCGCTTCAGGCGGTAGTGAACTGACGCGAGAGACGGCGAAACTCGAAATGGACCCATCCCCGCATGTGAAGCTGCCGCGGTTGAGTGAACTCAGAGGCATGCATTTCTCAGGGGGGCTCAAGGAGCTGGATCTGGCAAGGCATCCCGAGCCGCCTAGCACCGAAACTGAGCTGTTGATGAACGCCATCGCACCGTTCGAACCGCGAATTGACCAAATGGCGCCCACGCAGAGTGCAGCGTCGTCTCCCGTGCCGCAAGCACGGCCCGATATCGCGGTTCCTGTGCGGACCTTCATTCCGGTTCCCGAACCCGGGGTTGTGCCTGCCGCGACGAATGGAGCCCTTTCGCAAGCCGATGGATCGCGATCGGTTACGGCGCAGCCCAGGTTCCTTCCTCCGAAGCGTGCGACGCCCGCCAAGAACAGGGAGCAGCGTGCAGGCAGCGGCAATGCCGCGCGGCGCGGAAAAAGTCCCGCAAAAGAAGAACACGGGCAGGCCCTGGACGAGGTGCAGATTTTGCCCTCGCGGCGTGGACAATACAAGAAAAAGGCTTGACGGCCGCAGAACGACCGGCATCACGTGAGTTTGCCTGTCTGCCAATCCTGTTGGATTTTTGGATTGTCTTATTCTCCCTAACTTATTGTTCCTCATGGTCCAGCCTTCTGCTCCCTTACGCGAGGGGGTTAGGGGCTGGACCATTTGTCGCATGGCCGCGCAGAGTGGGGGCGACTGCGCCAAGAATAGAAGCGCACGCGGCTGATTCTCTCCTCGACAGCGTTCCCAAGAAAAGTATTCGGAAGGCTCCGGGGTTCCCCCATCAAAAAACCGAAAGAGAGAAAGTTTCGTAGCCGGTCGATTCATGCGGAGCGCCTTCCAGGTTTCAAGAGCGTGACCTGTGGCGCCCACTTCTGGTGCAAAACACGCAAAAGGAGACTTAGAGCTTATCCGTAAA
>PMYE01000104.1 GCA_003171315.1 Acidobacteriaceae bacterium | reverse complement strand
CTATTTACGGATAAGCTCTTAGACTCGTCCAGAGATCCGGGGGGAAGCCGGGAGCCTCTGTTTGGTTTAGATGCAGAGGCTCTATCGGCGATGCTGCAGCAGCAGGGAGAACCGCCCTGGCGCGGAAAGCAGCTCGCTGAATCTATTTATTGTCAACGAATTACAGAACTTCCTGAAATTACAACTTTGCCCAAGGCTCTGCGCGAAAAGCTGGCTGCCCAGGGCTGGCGGATCGGCCGTCCGGCGATTGCCCAGGCCTATCGATCCGCCGATGGCGCCGAGCGCTATCTTGTGCAGTGCCGCCCCGGCGACCCCACCACGGTCGAGACTGTCTGGATGCCCGAGGGTGACGGCGGCGAGGCCGGCGACGGGAGCGAAGCCGGTGAGAAAGGCTGGGACCGCGCCACCGTCTGCGTTTCAAGCCAGGTGGGCTGCGCCGTCAACTGCCG
The DNA here is from genome assembly GCA_003171315.1 of Acidobacteriaceae bacterium. Lineage (GTDB taxonomy): Bacteria > Acidobacteriota > Terriglobia > Terriglobales > Acidobacteriaceae > Telmatobacter. Next base: position 19,671 of record PMYE01000104.1, on the reverse strand, counting down.
GTTTTGCCTCACGGCCAAACTTGGACTGCCTGCAGCGGCGGGCAACCTGACTGCCGGCGAAATCGCCGGCCAGGTGGTCGCGGTGCTTCAGCGCCACGCGGTTCGCGTTGGACGCGATCGCGTGAACCTGGTCTTCATGGGCATGGGCGAGCCGTTCCTCAACTACGACAATTTCATGGCCGCGGTGCGCCTGCTCGTTCACGAAGTCGGACTGAGCCCGCTGCGCATGACCGTCTCGACTTCCGGCATCGTTCCCGGCATCGAGCGCTTCGCCGCGGAGCCGCCCGGCGTTCGTCCCAAGCTCGCCATCAGTCTCAACGCGCCCAACGACGTGCTCCGCGCAGAAATCATGCCCATCAACCGCAAGTGGCCCATCGCGGCGGTCATTGAGGCCGTCCGCCGCGTACCACTGCGCCCTCGCGAGCGCATCACCTTCGAATATGTTCTCCTTGGCGGCGTCACCGATCGCCCCGAACACGCTCGCGAGGTTGCGCGCCTCGTGCGCCGCGCCGGCCTGCCCGCAAAAGTGAACCTGATCGCCTGGAACCCCGGCCCCGGAATCGCCTACGCAATGCCCGAGCCAGCCGCTGTCGCCGCCTTCCAGAGCACGCTGACCGCCGACGGCATTCCCGCCTACATCCGCCAGCCCCGCGGCCGCGACATCTTCGCCGCCTGCGGCCAGCTCAAGCGGACCGTGGAGGGATAAAGACGCTCCTGTCGGTCAAACTCTGCAAGCGCCTCACTGGCTCGCCGGCATCGGCAACGGCTTGACGTCGCCGCAGTCCGGTCCCTTGTAAGTCGAGGTCGACTGCATCGTCATGTCAATCGGGCTGGTGGTCGATCCCGTTTGCATGGTTCCCGTCATGTGCACGGTCGTCTTGGTGGTGTTGGCGTCTACAAACGTCGCCTGCACCGTCCCGGTCGCGTTCATCTGTCCCGTACAGACCATGTTCGCGGTCATGCCGGTCGGCGTCGTCACGACATTGGTCATCGTGCAGTTTCCCTTGGACGGGCGGGAGTACGGGCCGCCGTATTTGTCGATCATCGCTTGGGTCACGCACACCTGCATCGTTTGCGGCGGGATCTGCGGCATCTGCATCCCAGGCGGCAATTGCACTCCCGGTGGCAACTGCGGCGCGCTGGCCCCGCCCATGCTCATGGTGACCGTCTCCTCCCACAGACCCGGCTTCTGCTTTGCCTGGCCCTGTCCAACTGCCGAAAGTGCAATAAGACAAACAGCCAACATCAACGAAACTTGCCTCTTGTTCATACTTCCTCCTCGTCGCGCAAGCGGGGGAAGCGCGCACCTCGACTCTACCCCATGTCGTCTGGGCCTGAAAAGAACTTCTTATTGAGGAATTCCCGCCTGCGCGGTGCGTCTCTGCGCCAACTCCAGTACGGTGTCGGCTACGCGGCTGGCCGTGTGGCGCACAACATTTTCCTCGCTGGCAAAGTCTCCAACGATGCAGCGCACGCCCATCGCCTCGATGCGCTCGATATCGGGCACGATCGGCGCCGCGCCCTCGGCCGCGTAACGCGCCAGCGTGCCGGGCGAGAACTGCCCCGTGTTTACGATGGCGTAGTCGAAGATGTGCGTCCGGGTGTGGTCGTAAATGCGCTGGATGTGTTCGGAGGCGGTGAGCCCAAGGCTCTCGTTCGCTTGTGTCATCAAATTGCATATGTAAACGCGCAAGCCGCGCGCTGTGCCCAGAGCGGAAGGGATGCCGGCGACCAGGAGGTTGGTGATCAGAGACGTGTACAGCGAGCCCGGTCCCACCGTGATCAGGTCCGCGCGTTCAATGGCCTCCAGCGTCTCCGGCAGCGGCGCCGGATAGGGCGGCTCCAGGGTCAGCTCCACGATGCGTCTTCGGCTCGCGGTGATGTTCGTCTCGCCACGCACCACCGAGCCGTCGTCCATGTTGGCCACCAGCGTGGCATTGGCCGTGGTGGCCGGATAGATGCGCCCGCGCGTAGCCAGAATCTTTGAAGCCAACTGCACGGCTTGCGCGAAATCCCCTGTGATCTCGGTGAGCGCGGCCACAAACAGGTTCCCGAAGTTGTGCCCCTTCAGCCCATTGCCTCCGCGAAAGCGATGCGTGAACAGACGCGCCAGCAGATCTTCTTCTTCGCTGAGCGCAACCATGCAGTTGCGCAGATCGCCGGGCGGCAGCATGTTGAAATCCTGCCTCAGCCGCCCCGACGAGCCGCCGTCGTCGGTAACCGTAACCACGGCGGCCAGGTCGGCAATGGTTTTGGTTGCGTCGGGGCTTTGGCCCGGCGCCGGGACGTAGCGGTGTAAACCGCGCAGCAGCGTGGAGAGACCCGTGCCGCCTCCGATGGCGACAACGCGCAGCGGGCTCGCTTGAGACGCGGCGGCGTGCTCGCGTTCGGGCGCGCCCTCGGCTTCGCCCTTTTCGATCGCAGTGTTCAAAGCAGGCCCTATGGAACCTCAGGATAAAGCAACTCGGTAAAGCGCGGGTCGTCCACCATGCTCTGGAAGTCGTTGTCGACGCGTGCCTGCAGACGGTTCTTGGGATTCAGTTCGATGGCCCGCGCCAGGTTGTAAAGGCAGTCCTGGATGTTGCCGGTAATTGCTCCCAGCACCGCCAGCCCATAAAACGCATAGTCGGCATCGGGATGGGCGTTCAAAATACCGTTGAATTGCTCGCGCGCTTCCTCGTAATAGCCGGTATTCAGCTGCGAGATCGCGTAGTCATAGTGTTCCTCGGGCGTCAGAAACGAGAGACCGGCCTTCTCCAGTTGCCGGCGGCAGGCGCTGATGTACATGCGGCAACGGTCCTGGATCTCAGCGGGGGCTTCGGGAAGCAACTTTTCCAGCATATTGAGCGCCTTTTCGTACTTGCCTTGCTGGAGCAGTAGTACGGCATTTTGATAGTGCTGGAACACAGGTCCCGTGCCGGAACGGGCAGCGCCGCCGGATTTGTCCGCCGTCAACGGAGTTTTTTTGCGGCTGGACGCCGCGGTTCGAGCTTCTTGCGTCATGGTGTTACCGGAAGGGTACATTCCTTTCCCCCTTGCGCCGGATGCATGCCAGCGGGGAACTTACCGGGGAACTCTTCTTAGGCCATGTTTATACGCAGAACCCCGCCTTCCGTCAATGGGGCACTCGAAGCGGACGGTTACCGTGCGTTTGCAGCCGGGGATTTCCCGTAGATCGCCGGGTTCAGCGCGGGATCGTTGTACATCTTCAACTGCCGGTACAGCTTGAAGCGCTTTGTTCCGTGCAGGGTCTCCTGCCATAGCCCGTCAAGACAGCGGGCGAGATCGCCGCGCTGCTCCTCCAGGATGACAAGGCGCTCGCGATTACGCGCCGCGTGGTCTGACGGCGCATCCGCCCGCTGCGCTTCTTCGCGAGTGTGGTAAATCTTCAGCGCCAGGATCGAAAGACGGTCGATCATCATGCCCGGCGGCTCGGAGTGGAGCGGGGCTGTGGGATTGGGTAACCCGCGAGATTCCATCCAGCCCAGCAGCGTCCGATCCAACTCCTCGACCAGATCGTTGCGCAACTGATTGGTCCGGTCCACGCGGCGCTTCACCGCGGCAATGGCCGCGTCGCTCGCGCCTGGCGCGCGCGCCTCGTCCTCGATGTGCCACAGGTCGAAGTTGGCGCGATGCTGGCGCGTCACCAGCTTCAGCCAGCCGTCCCCGGAGTCCTTTGCGTCGCCCGTTGCGCGCGCATAGCCGGACATCGAAGCGCCGTCTTGTGTGTTCGGCGTCGTGTGCCACGCATACGTCAGCCGATCCTGCAGAGCGGCGATTTCCGTTGCCGAAACCATTCTCATCCGTCCTTTGCGCCGAGCGGCTTTTCGCCGCAGATCCCATCGTAGAACGACCGTCTCCCGGGGTCCAAACCGGGTTCTTGTGTTCCATGGGATGGGCCGGATCGCGCGCGTCCTGGCCCCGGCCCTCCATCGCGCGCGCAAAACAAGAGTTGCAACCGCAGCGGCGTTCCACGGAAAACTACATGAGACAGGGATACAACGGCCAGGGGTGGTGAGCTCGCTGGGAATCGAACCCAGGACCCACGCCTTAAAAGGGCGTTGCTCTACCAACTGAGCTACGAGCTCGTTTTAAGGCCGCTCCTTCCAAGCTACCACAGAGCCAGTGTTGATGCTTCACCATCCGTGAACCGCGAAACCGGAGAGCTCAACCACGATTCAGGCTTCTTCGGGACGTCTCGATTCACGACAGCTACACGAGCGCCGGACTACCGCCGCCATCTCTCCGGCGCGGTAATTTGCACTGCTGGTACTATGGTACTCGTGGGCCGCCAGGAAACAGATTACTCATGGGGGATAGAAGCCCGCATCACGCAGAGAATGAGGCATTTCACGCCTTTTAGATGACGGAAAAGTGTTAGCTCGGTGGCCTTGCAAGTGTTATTGTTCAAGGCGCTACCGCGCCACTACGATTACCGGGAAGGATAAGTGTCATCCGCCCCATGGGGCACGCGTTCCCGTGTTCTACATTGCAACAGCCGCGTCAGGGCTCCGAGACGTGGGAAATCGCGTGACGGCGGAAGTTGCTGGGATCGATCATGACGGAGCGGACAGGGCAGTTCGACCAGAACGAAACTCCGGAAGACGTGGCGTCGTTGTACTCTTGGGCGAATTTGCACGGCGCGAAGTACCGCGACTTTTCCGCATCGCGGGCGCAAACCCGAGAGAAGGCCCGGCAACGCGTTGAGCAAGCTATGGAAACGGAACGCCAGCGGACGCAACAGAGCGCCGAGTCAAAGAGTGGCAACGGCGACACGCGCAAAGCCGAGCTCCCGGCACAGCAAGCAGAGCAACCGCTCGCCGGCCAACCGCCGCGCCCTGCTCAATCTACCGCGGCGACCGGTGCGCCGGGGGAACGGCCGCATCCAGAACATCCCGGCCGCGAAGACCTCGCCTCCGCTTTACGCAATTTAGCTGTGCCGCCGTCGTACCGGCCGGAGCCGGGTGCGTCGCCTCATGCGCCCCTGCGCGAGGAAGGTGCCGCGCCGCTCCGTCATCCCTGGTCCGATGCCAACGCCGGTGAGAGCGCAGGCCGTCCGGCATGGCTTATGCCGGAGCGCGGTGAAGCGGTTGGCCAGCCTGGTCTCCCGCCCGTGCCAGAAGATACGCTGCAGGGATCGCGCGAGCGCCTCGCCACGCGCTGGTATGCGCTTCGCGGCGTCCTCGAGGGCAACTTGCCGCCCGCACAGGCCACGCCGGCTCCGGTCGCCGCGCGCGCTCCGGCGTTGGCGGTCTTTTCGCTCGCCGGCGGGGTGGGCAAAACCAGCCTCGTCGCTACGCTTGGCCGGGCCCTTTCCGCTCGCGGAGAGCGCGTTTTGCTGGTGGATACCGCGGCCTACGGACTGTTGCCGTTTTTCTTTGGCGCTTGCGATCAGCGCCCCGGGTTGTTACGCACCTTCAGTCCCCCGGCCGCCAGCGGCGATGCCCCCATCCAGATCATCACGCTCGATCCGGAAAGCTTTGGCCCGGGGACGGCCGCGCAGGAGGCGCTCACTGCAGAAATTTCCAAGCATGCTCGCGGAGTGGGCCGCGTCATCATCGATCTGGCCACGGCCTCCGGCGCCACAACGCGGCGCATTATGCGCCTCTCGCCGCAAATTCTTGTTCCCTTGGTTCCCGATATGAACTCCGTGGTCAGCGTCAGCTCCATTGACGCTTTCTTCGACCACAACAGTGGTACGATGGCCAACCCTTCGCTTCCCCATTACCTGCTCAACCAATTTGATTCCTCACTCCCGCTGCATTTGGACGTGAGAGAGGTGCTTCGCGGGCAGTTGGGCGATCGTCTGCTTCCCTTTGTGCTGCGCCGCACTCCGGCCGTCAGCGAGGCACTGGCTGAAGGCATGACGGTGATGGATTATGCTCCCAACTCTCCCGTGGCCGAGGACTTTGCCAGCCTGGCGGGATGGGTGAAGAGCCTTTCCGCGGCCGCCACCACCAGTTTCCGCGGCGTGCGCTGGAGTGAGCGATGACGGCAACGGGTCTCTGGCAGAATATCGGGGCAGGGGAGAATCTCTTCACCAGGACCTTCCGTCTGTTCTTTTTGCTTGCCGCCGGAGCCATTCTCTGCTTTCTGGCCGTTGTGCCCCTCACCTGGCCGCAACAAGCGGTTCTGGGTCTGCTGAGCCTTTTGCTGGCGCTGGCTATGGCGCGCAGCTCCGATTCCTATCTGGTCACGCTCACTCTCATGATGCTGTCGATGTTCTGCACCTTGCGGTACGGATATTGGCGCATCGCGCAGGTCGTTCGCTTCTTCCAGGATCCGGCCAATCACTGGGGAGCTTTGGACGCCTTCTTCATCTTGTGCCTGCTGCTTGCCGAGGCCTACGCGTTCGTCATTCTCTTCCTGGGCTACTTTCAAACCATCTGGCCCTTGCGCCGCGCTCCAGTGGCGCTGCCTGAGAATCCCGACGATTGGCCGGATATTGACGTCCTCATCCCCACCTACAACGAGCCGCTCGAAGTGGTGCGTTACACCGCTCTGGGCGCGCTCAATATGGATTGGCCGGCTGACAAACTGCACGTCTACATCCTCGACGACGGACGGCGCAAGGAGTTCGAGCGGTTCGCTTTCGAAGCCGGCATCGGCTACAAATCCCGGCCCGACAACAAATATGCCAAAGCCGGCAACATCAACGCCGCGCTCAAAAGCATGTCTTCACCGTTGGTCGCCGTCTTTGATTGCGATCACGTCCCCACTCGCAGCTTCCTGCAGATGACCGTGGGCTGGTTCCTGCGCGATTCCAGGCTGGCGGTGCTGCAAACGCCCCACCACTTCTACTCGCCCGATCCGTTTGAACGCAATCTGGGACAGTTCCACTTGATTCCCAACGAGGGCGAGTTGTTCTACGGGATCGTCCAGGACGGCAACGACTTCTGGAATTCCTCTTTCTTCTGCGGCTCCTGCGCGATCCTGCGGCGCAAGGCGCTGGACGAGATCGGCGGCATCGCGGTGGAAACCGTGACCGAAGATGCTCACACCTCTCTGCGTATGCAGATGGCCGGCTGGAATACGGCCTACATCAACATTCCCCAGGCTGCCGGACTCGCTACCGAGCGGCTCTCGGCGCACGTCGGGCAGCGCATCCGCTGGGCGCGCGGGATGATCCAGGTTCTGCGCATGGAAAACCCGCTCTTCGCCCGCGGGCTCACCTTACCTCAAAGACTTTGCTACTTCAATGCCGTGGGACATTTTCTCTATGCCGTGCCGCGCCTCATCTTTCTCACTGCTCCGCTCATCTACCTGCTCCTGAATCACACCAATATTCCCGGCTACTGGGCCGCCATCCTCGCCTACGCGCTTCCCCACCTCACGCTCTCCAACGTCACCAACTCGCGGATTCAGGGCGAACACCGGTATTCCTTCTGGAATGAGATCTACGAAACCGTGCTCTCGCCCTACATTCTGCTGCCCACCATGATGGCGCTCATCAGTCCCCGGCTGGGCAAGTTCAACGTCACCGCCAAAGGCGGTGTGGTCAAGCGCACCTTCTTCGATTCGCGGATCGCGCAGCCGTTTCTCGTCATGCTCATCTTCAACATCGCCGGCCTTCTCGTCGCCATTCCGCGCTTTTTCATCTGGGACGTTGACCGCCGGGGCACGGTGCTGATGAATGTGATGTGGTGCTGCTTTAATGTGGTCATTCTCGGCGTCTGCACCGCGGTGGCGCGGGAATTAAAGCAGCTTCGCACCACGGTTCGCATCAACGTCGTTACTCCGCTCGCCGTCAAGCTGCCGGATGGACGGTCGATCGCCGGTGAGACCGTGGACTTGTCCAACGGCGGCGTCGGCATTCGTCTCAGCGAGGCTCTCGATCTTGCCCCGGAATCACGGGTGAGTCTGGCTTTTCCGTTTCCATCGGCGGCCACCGATCTGCGCGCTGCCGTTGTTTCCTTGGAGGGATCGGTGTTGCGCGTTCGTTTTGAAGATTTGTCGCTTGCCGAACAGGAAGTTCTCACCGTTGCGCTGTATTCCCGAGCCGACTCCTGGCTGGGCTGGGGCGAAGCGCGCGACACCGATAACGTGCTGCGCAGCCTGGCCCGCATCTTCCGGATCTCCATGCGCGGGCTAAAAACTACGTTCATCGGCATCTTTAGCGGCCGGGACAAGTCAGCCCGCCAGTCCAACTCGCTCTCCATCGTTCAGCCGGGGGTGATCCTGCTTCTCGCCGCGTTTCTCGCTGCCGGCGCGCCAAAGGCCTTTGCCCAATCCGTGCCGAACCCCGCTAGCTCCGCCAACTCCGCTAACTCCGCTGTTCTCCCAGGCCAATATCGTGACACCTTCACCCTCGCCGATGCAGGCTCGCCGCAGATCGAGCTGCGCAGCATCGACAGGATGCACAATATCTACTTCACGCTGCCCCTTACCCACGTCGTGCGCAGCGCGAAGATTCATATGTACTACGCCTTTTCTCCCGCCCTCATCCCGCAACTCAGCCAGCTCAAGCTCATCCTGAACGGAACCCTCTTCGCCACCATCCAACCCGCTCCGGGCAAGTTTGGAGGCTCTGACGGCAGCGACCAGGAGGCCGAATTCAATATCCCTCCCGAGCTGCTCGTCCATAACAATGCGCTGACCATCGAGTTCGTCGGCCACTACACCATGAGCTGCGAGGATCCCGCGAATTCGGCGCTGTGGGCCCGCGTTCACCGCAACACCTATCTCGATATCCAGGGCGACCTGCTGCCTCTTGCCGACGATTTGAAGCAACTGCCCACGCCGTTTGTCGATCCGGCCGTGATTCAGCCCGTCAGTCTTCCCATAGTGTTTCCCGCGCCCCCCTCCTTCAAAGCGATTCAGGCCGCAGGCATCGTCGCCGGCTACTTTGGCATGATCTCTGAAAACCGGCCCGTACGTTTCCCAGTGCGCATCGGAGCCATACCTCAGGGCAACGCCATCGTCATCGCCGAAAACCCCGCGAGCCTCCCGGCGAGCTTGAATCTTCCTGCCGCCGGATCGCCAACCGTGGCCATGCGCACCAACCCCAACGATCCCTACGGCAAGCTCCTGATTGTGACCGGCGCGAACGCCGATGACATCGTCCTTGCGGCTCAGGCCATCGCTCTGCACAGTGACATGCTCGCCGGCGCTCTTACCACCATCGGGAACCTGAAGCTCCCCAACCAGCAGGCTCCCGACGCCGCGCCGCGCTGGGCGCGCACTGACCAGACCATTCCCTTGTGGGATTACGCCACTGCCGAACAGTTGCAAGGCGACGGAACGGCCCCGCTCAATGCGTACTTCCGCATTCCGCCCGATCTCTTTTACGACACCGGCGGGCCCAACACCAGGCTGCACCTCGTCGATCGTTACAACGCCATTCCCATCGGTCCCATCTCCAGCCTGCAAGTGCGCCTCAACAACGCCTTCCTCGATTCCACTCCGCTCATTCCCGGCCAGGAGATTTCCCGAACCACGCAGACCGACGTGCCCGTCCCCGTCGTGAACCTGCGTCCATTCTCAAACACGTTGTCCTTCGATTTCACCTTCCAACTGGCCCGCAAACAAAACTGCTACGACTCGACTCCCATCAACCTCCAGGGCGCTATTCTGCGCGACTCCTACCTCGATCTGCGCGGCTACCCGCACTGGACGCCCTTGCCCAATCTCGAGATCTTTTCGAATGCCGGCTTTCCGTTCACGCGCCTCGCCGACCTGAGCGAGACTACGGTGGTGCTGCCGCCCATGCCCACCTCGCAAGAGATCGAGGCCTTCGTCACCTTGATGGGCCACTTCGGCCGCCAGACTGGGTTTCCCGGTTTGCGCGTAACCGTTGCCGGTCCCGACGCTCTCCACGACGGCGCCGCCACTGACTTTCTCATCATCGGCGCCGGCGACGACCAACCCGCCTTCGACAAGCTCGGAACCCACCTTCCCGTTTCCCTGGGCAGCGGGCAGATCCAGGTGCAGGATACGCAAGGCTTCTTTGTCCGTCTCCTCCACAATGCATGGTGGAAGCTCCGGTCGAACCAGCACGCCGAGTCCGGCGCCATGACCGCCGGCGGTACTCCCGATGCCGTCATCGAGGGCATCGAGTCTCCCTACGACATCGGCGGAAACCGCAGCATCGTCGCCATCCACCTCAAGGACGGAACCACCTTCGATCCCTTCATCAGCACCTTCCTCGACGTGCAGCAGTCCAGCGACATCTCCGGCTCCGTCTCCGTTCTCCACGGAACCCAATTTCAATCCTTCCGCGTCGGCGCCGAGGTTTATTATGTGGGAGCGCTGCCATGGTGGACGCAGTTGCGGCTGTGGGCTGCCGAATATCCATGGCTGATTGCGGTGGTGGTCGTCGTTCTCGCGTTTCTGCTGGCCATCTGGACTCGGCAATGGCTGCGCTCCAGGGCCAGAGCCCGCCTGACGACGATGGAGGACTAGAGCCAATCGCCTGAATCGGGGCCTAGTTCAAAACCGCGATTTCGTTCCACAACGCTGCTGTCATCCTGAGCGAAGGTCGCCGTGGCGACCGAAGTCGAAGGATCTGCGGTTGCTTTTCAACGAACGTCGAATTCGTCGCACCCGCTTCCGTCGCGGGTCGGCATCTCAAAACCGGGCCACCCGCCAATCGGTGTCTTCATTGATATGTACCTGATTTTGAGCGTGTGCGTACCGATAATTCCGTCAATTTGGATTCGTTGGCTACGCTGACAGGAAGGCGGTTGCAATCCGTTTCTGACGACAATGGACGCATTCCGCCTCGGCCCTGTGGCAGTACAGCGTTCCACTGAAAGCCGGGCGTCTCAACTGATTCGGCGGCTTGACTCCGCTGAGTTCACTGATGCACCTATCACAGAAGTATTGCCCCGCGTGTGCTGTCAAGAATTTGGAAACATCTTGTGCTCGCTGAGACATGGCCCTCCGGACAGAGTCTTGGCTACGACCTGGCTCGTCGTAGTCTGCGCGCTTGCGCCAGTAACGCTTTCGGCGCTCCCAAACAACCGTATCCTTTGTCATTATTCGAAACGCGAGAAGGACTCTTGGTTCAATCGAGAAATTGCCATCTTCGGTTAGGCACGTGAATTCGGTGCCGAATTGTTCTCGTATTCGGCAGGCAGCTATATCGTGAAATAGGACTTGGTTTCGGTTGAATTCAGACAGCATCCAAGCGGCAACATCGGATGGTGTGAATGGACCTTTGATTTTCATAGGCCCTCCCTCGGAAAGCCTACAACTCATTCCACGCTTTATGCGCAACTTGCGGCGGCCATAATTGAGAAGATTCCGACCCGCGAAGGATAGCACGATCAATTGACCGTGAGAGAGTTCGGGAATGCTCTGTAGTATTTCCCGTTTGACCGCGCAACCTTGCGCTGCGTGACTGCCGGGTGCCCCAGGCCCCACTTTTGGGACCTGCGATACCACGATGCTCCAAATACAAATTCACGCGATCAGAAACCTGAAAGCGGACATCTCCACTACTGGAGTTTCGTCGCAACGCCTGCCCCTGGGTAGAGAATATGTACGATGAGCCATTCGAACTCTAGGCCAGGGAAGCGATTTTTCCTGATCGCGGCTTTCTGCATTCTTTCGTTCTCCTGTGGCTGCAAGCAGGCCCCCTGGCAGCTTTGGCAGTCCTATTCGTCGCATTTTATCGACCCGCGAAGCGGTAGAGTCCTAAGCGGCGACGTGTCTGACCCCAGCGGAGACCGGCACACCACCTCTGAAGGCCAGGCCTACGCCTTGTTCTTCGCCCTCGCCGCCAACGATCGCCCCACCTTCGACCGTGTTCTCGCCTGGACACAAACGAATCTGGCCGCCGGCGATCTCTCCACCCGCCTCCCCGCGTGGCTCTGGGGCAAGAACAAGGACGGTCAATGGAAGGTTCTCGACGCCAACTCAGCCTCCGACGCCGATGTCTGGATGGCTTACTCGCTCCTCGAAGCAGGCCGTCTTTGGAACTCGCCCAGCGACATTCGCCTCGGCCATGCCGTGATGGCGCTCATCGCCAAAAACGAAGTCGCCAATCTGCCTGGATTCGGCCTTATGCTGCTTCCCGGCCCCACGGGCTTTCAACACGGCAACACGTGGATTCTCAATCCCAGCTATCTGCCGCCGTTTCTCTTCGAGCGCCTCGCATCCGTCGATCCCTCCGGCCCGTGGCGCGAGATCGCTCTCAATGTCCCCAGGCTGCTCGAGCAGAGCGCCCGCCACGGCTACGCGATGGATTGGGTCGAGTACGTTCCCGCGGACGGCTTCTATCCGGCAGCCGCTCCCGCCTTGCCGGGCCCAGCCGGTAGCGGCGGCGATCCGGTCGGCAGTTATGACGCCATCCGCGTGTACCTCTGGGCCGGCATGACCAACCCGGACGATGCCATGCACGGCGCAATCCTCAATGCCGTTCCGGCCATGAGTGTCTGGCTTGCGAATCACGACGCCCCTCCCGAAAAAGTCAGCCAGGACGGAATCCCTGTGCAAAACGAGGGACCAATTGGCTTCTCCGCGGCCGTCCTGCCCTACCTCCGCGCCTTTCCCGATCTCTCCAGAGCCAGCGCCCGGCAGATGATTCGCCTGAGTGCGCAAAAGGATCGAACATCGGGATTGTATGGTAAAGACAAAGCGTATTACGATCAGTGTCTTGCCCTGTTCGCTACTGGATTTCTCGACGCCAGATTCCGGTTTGGCTCCAGGGGCGAGCTAAACGTAGAATGGATGCGCCAATGAGGGTGGGCTGGGGAGCTTGGAAAGCGAGTTGGATGGTAGCGGGCTGCCTGTTGCTGACGCTCCCGATAGTTCGCGCTCAAAATAGTTCCGTCGCCAACTCCGCCAATGCCGCCCGCGCCAGTCTCGTTGAAAAAGCCCGCGCCCTCGAGGCTCGTGGCCGGCCCGACATGGCCATCCAGTTGTGGCAGCAGATTCTGCTCTCAACCCCTGAAAACACTGAAGTGCTCGCCGCTCTGGCCAGAGACTACAAACTGATTGGCTCTGTAGATCAAGCCAATCAGGCCCTCGATCGCTTGCGCAAAATCAGCCCCAACGATCCTGAGATCGCCAAAATCGAGGCCATGTCCAGCACCAGCGCCGAAAGCGGGCAGCTTCGCCAGGCGGGCGAGTTCACGCGGCAGGGCCGCAACGACGACGCCATGCGCATCTATCGCCAGCTCTACGGCGATCAACCGCCCAACGGCGACATTGCTTTGGCCTACTATCAAACTCTTTACGGCACGGCGAATGGCAAGCAGGCGGCCATTGACGGAATGCGCGCGCTGGTGGACCGCAATCCCGGCGATCCGCGCTACTCCATCGCTCTGGGCGCCATGCTCACGTATGAACAGCACACTCGCTCCGAAGGCATTCGCATTCTCCAGGCGCATCCCAAAGATCCCTCTGCCCAGGCCGCTTTGCGCCAGGCGCTCATTTGGGACTCCGCAAATCCCGCTTCGGCTGCCGGACTGCGCGAGTATCTTAAAACGCATCCCCAGGACACCGAAGTCGCCACGCTTCTCAAGGGGAACGAAGCCAGGCTGGCGCAAATGAACTCCGGCATCGCGCGCAATCCCGCTGAGCGCGCGGCCTTCGCGGCGCTCAACGCGCAGCGCCTCGACGAGGCCGATAAGCGCTTCACCGCGCTGCTCCAGCAGGAGCCAGACAACGGACGCGTTGAAGCGGGCATGGGCTTCCTGCGCATGAGGCAACAGAACTTCGGCGACGCCATCACTTGGTTCACGCGCGCCGAGCAGCACGGATACAAGGCAGAAACCGTCGAAAATGCGCTGGCGGCTTCGCGCTTCTGGCAGGCCATGGGCGAGGCGAAGCAGGCTTTCGGCCAAAATCAGCTCGAGGTGGCCGCGGTCAGGTACCGCGCCGCGCTCGGCATGAATCCGCGCAGTCCCGAAGCTCTAAACGGTCTCGCCGGCGTCTACATCCGGCAGCAGCAATTCCTTGTCGCCGCGGACGTCTATCGGCAGCTTCTCCGCCTCCAGCCCGCCTCGCTCGACGGCTGGCGCGGTTTGTTCCTCGCCTGCGCGCGAGCCGGTGAGAATGACAAGACTCTTGCTGTCACGGAGCGCTTCCCGGCGAGCGTCCGCGCGTCGCTCAACAAAGATCCGGAGGTCCTGCGCACATTAGCCGCCATCTACCAGGCTCAGGGCCGTACTGCCGATGCCGAGCGCGTTCTTGCTTTGGCGCTGGCGCTGCCTTTTCCCGATAACGGCAACACCCTCAAACTCGACACCAAAATGCAATATGCCGGCATTCTGATGGATGCCAAACGTTTTCCTCAGGCGGCTGCGCTTTACTCGCAGGTTGTCGCTGCGGATGCCACGAACGTTTCGGCCTGGATGGGCCTCGTCAGCGCCCATCATGAGCTGGGCCAGGATGCTCTGGCCATCGGCGACGTGCAAAGGATGCCTCCGGCCACTTACGAAACGGCATTGGGCGACGCCGCCTTTCTCTCCGAACTGGGCGGGATCTATCAGCAGGCCCATCAGTATGACGTGGCCCAGGGCATGTTGGAGCGTGCGCAAAAACTCGAGCTCGCCGCTGGCCGCCAGCCCAGTGTCTCTCTGCAATTGCAACTGGCCGCGATCTACATGCTGCTAAACAATACGGACCAGGCTTACGCCATGTACCGCCAGGTGCTGACAGGCCATCCTGACATCTCCGGCGCCTGGAAAGGCCTCATCTCCACGCTCGCCGCCACCAACCGTAGCGCCCAGGCGCTTGAGGAGATCGCGCAGATTCCCGCGCCGGTGCGCAAGCAGCTTGAAACCGATATTGATTTCGTTCAAACCGAGGCCGGCCTTTACGCCGCCGCCGGCGACGCCAACACTGCGCTGCGTTACATGGACCGCGTGCAGGCGTACTACGCCAGGCTCAGGCAGCAACCGCCTCCGGGCGTCGACATCCAGAACGCCTGGCTGCTCTACAGCATCGGCAACGACCGCGAGCTGTATGCCGCGCTCATGCGCATCGGCGGCCGCTCGGACCTCACCATCGCGCAGCGCGAGATGGTCGAGAACATCTGGGCCAACTGGAGCGTGCGCCGCGCCGCCGCGGCTATGGACAACGGCAACGCGCAGCACGCGGTGGACATTCTCGACGCCGCATCGCTGGCCTTCCCCAACAACCTGACCGTACGCAAGGCGGTTGCCGGCGGCTACGCGCGCGTGGGCCGCGCCAGGGAGGCGCTGGCGATCTACAAAACCGTCCCCATGCAGGATGCCTCCGCGGGCGACTTTGAAGGAGCCATTGGAGCAGCGCTTGCCACCAACGACAAGAACCAGGCCGAGCTGTGGCTGCGTCAGGCCCTCGCGCGCTTCCCGCGCGATCCCGCCGTGCTCTCTCTCGCCGCGCGCTACGAGCAGGCTCTGGGCGACAACCAGCGCGCGGCTGATTATTACCGCGCCTCCATCGCCGCCATGCCCGCCGTTTCGCCCGTCGATCGGCTTGCCCATGAGCTTGTCTATCCCGAGCAGGATCTCAGGGTTCATCGCGCCGTCACTGCGGCCGACCTGCAGCGCCTGCTCGACCCCGACTACGAGCCCTTCGCCAAAACCACAACGCTTCCGCCACTGCCCGCCTTTGGCCCCGATCCTTATGACGGCAGAACGCCCGTTGTCCTTCCGCAGATGCAGCCAGCCTCGCAAACTCCATCTCCAGACAGCACGGCGCCCGGCACGCACGATCTGCCGCTGCCGGCGCCGGTTCCTCATGCAGCGCTCGAATTCCGCCCTGCGTCACGCCCGCAAAACGTGTTGCAGCTTGAAAGCGTAGCGCCGGTCTCAAGACCGGCTGTCGTGTGGGCGTCCACGCCCGCACATCCACGGGGCCCCTCGGCGCATCTCGTCCTTGCCTCATGGACGCTCACCCGGCCCTCCTTTGGCGAACAGCCTCGCGCGTTACGCTTCAGAATCGCCCGCCCCGCCGCGATGCAAGCCTCCAGCGAACCCTCCGGCCAGGCCCAGATCACCCTCAATCCTCCGCACTCGCTTGCCTCTGACGACTGGAAGGGCCTGGTCTTCTCGCTCATGGCCGCCAACCGCAATGCCGAGGCGCTTGAGGAGCTCAACAAGATTCCCATTGCTGTGCGCCGCCTGCTCGAAACCGACATCGAGTGGGTGCAGGCCGTTGCCAGCCTCTACGTTGCCGTCGGCGACGCGCCGGATGCCAACTACTACATCAAGCGCGTCGAAAATTACTATCTGTTGCACCGCGCCCAGGCTCCTGCAAACCTCGAAGTGCAGCACGCCTGGCTCCTCTACAACGTCGGGAACGATGCCGCGCTCTATCCCGTTCTCACTCGCCTCGACGCGCGCCAGGACCTGACCGCCGGCCAGCGCAGCCAGGTTCAGGCGCTCTGGGCCGACTGGGCCATCCGCCGCGCCAACCAGGCCATGGACAGCGGCAATTTGCCGCGCGGCCTCGAGATTCTCCAGGCCGCTTCGCAGGACTTCCCCGACAACCTGAGCGTGCGCTTCGCGGCCGCCGCCGCCTATGCGCGCATCGGCCGTGCGCAGGACGCTCTCGCCCTTTACAAGTCCATCCCCATGAGCAACGCCGGCTCCGGCGAGTTTCAGGGCGCCATCGGTGCGGCCCTCGCCGCCAAAGATATGGCCCAGGCGGAGATTTGGCTTCGCGTTGCGCTGAACCGCTTTCCCAGCGATCCGAACGTTCTGGGGCTTGCCGCTCGCTTTGAGCAGGCCCGCGGCAACAACGTGCGCGCCGGCGAATTCTGGCGCGCTGCCCTTGCGGCGATTCCTCCCGGATCGGCAATGAACAGCCAGGGGACCGGGTTCGACGTGGCCACTGGTCTCTCTTCCGAGCCCGGCCCCGGTGAAACCAGGCGTCTGCTCGACCCGAGCCTCGATGTCCATCCAACGGCTGAAGAGATCGCGCCCCTGCCTTCGTATAAGCCGCAACCTCCCGCGCCGGCCCCGATTGAAACCTTGCCGCCGGAAGCTCCCGGGCAGCCGCAGATCTCGGCGCCATCCAGGAACCCCCTGCCGCTTCCATACATGGGCTCCAATCCCGATTACGCGCCCGCGGAGCAGGGAACTGCGCCCGCCTACGTTCCGCACGGCGTCAGCCGGAACACCGCGCCCACCGCGCCGGTTTTTGTTGAGCCAGGCACGACGCAGCACAAGCTCATTCAGCCCGCGGCAAATAGCGCACCGTCCGGGCCCCTCCCGTCGCCTGCGCCGCTTACAGGCAAAGTGCATCTGCCGCCTTCTGAAGAAAACATTGGTTCCACAGGCCCCGCTGAAACTGAGAACCCCAGCGTCTACAACGTGGCACAATACACGCCCTCCGCGCAGGATGCGGCCTCAGGCGCATTCTCCGCGCCCCAGCAACAGCCGGCGCCCCCGCCCGCTCAGCCCGCAGCCGCGCCTGCATGCCCCTCCGGGTGCAGACCGGCCAAGCCGCCCTCTACCTCCGCCACCAGGCACAAGCGCCGCCGCAAGCCCGCCCAGCAGCCAGCGAATCAGCCGCCAGTCCAGACCCTTGGCAACGCTCCAATCGGCGAGGCCGCAACTCCCGCCGTTCCATCCGCTCCACCAGCCCAGGCGCAGCAGCCGGCCGCCACCACGGAACAAACCCCCTCCGAAACCACCACCGGAACCGGCCTCTCTGACCAGCAACTCGAGCAGCGCAATCTGCCGCCGCTGCATGGCCCCTGGGTCCGCATTCAGCGTCAGGCCCATCCGCCCAGCCCGCGCGAGCAGGCGGAAGAGCAGTTAAGCGCCATCGAGAGCGGTTACAGCGGATGGCTCGGCGGCACATCGCTGGTGAACTATCGCAACGGCGATCCGGGCTACAGCCAGTTGGCCGCCATCGAGTCTCCATTCGAGGCCTCGGCCCCGCTCGGCTACCACGCGCGCGTCACCGCCATCGCCAAGCCTGTCTTTCTCGATTCAGGCCAGGCCACCGGCGCCGCCAACCTCTCCGTCCTCGAATTCGAATCCGGCACAAGCTGCCTCGTCACCATTCCCGAGCCCATCGGCACCTACGCCGCTTCCCAGAACTCGACGCCTTGCACGTCACCTTCGCTTGGCACGCTCGCGCCGCCCGCCCAGCAAAACTCCTTCGGCCTGGGCGGGGAGTTGCAGCTCGCCTTCCCCCACCTGACCATCGCCGGCGGCTACACCCCCGCCAACTTCCTCGTCTCCACCTTCACCGCCCGCTTCCAGTGGCAGCCCGGCAACGGCCCCGTCACCCTCAGCCTGGTGCGCGACTCTGAGAAGGACTCCCAGCTCTCTTATGCGGGCCTTCGCGATCCCGCCGGAAACACGCTCACCACCCCCGGCCAGATCTGGGGCGGAGTCATCTCCAATCAGGGCCTCGTTCAGGTCGCGCACGGCGACGCGGAGTCCGGCTTCTACTTTGCCGCCGCCGGCCAGTACCTCACCGGCCACAACGTCGAGAAGAACAATCGCGTCGACGGCACGGGCGGCGCTTACTGGCGCGTGTACGCGTCGCCCGAGTTCGGCAGCCTGAACGTCGGCGCCAACTTCTTCGCCATGCGCTACTCCAACAACCAGAACGCCTTCACCCACGGCATGGGCGGCTATTTCAGCCCGCAGGCCTACTTCCTGGGCAGCGTTCCCTTCACCTGGACCGGCCACTACCAGACCCGCTGGCACTACAACATCGTCGGCGCTCTCGGCGTGCAGGCCTTTCAAGAAGACTCCACGCCGCTCTGGCCCCTCGCCGTCGACAAGCCGCTCGAAACCAGCCAGAACAATCCCATGCTGCCCGCCGTCACCAGCATCAGCGCCAACTACGATTTCCGTAGCCAGATGGCTTACCAGATCGGCCCGCACTGGTTCGCCGGCGCCTACCTCGCCGCCAACAATACGCGCAACTACTCCTATTCCTCGGTCGGATTCTTCGTCCGCTTCATGTTCCGCGAGCAGCCCTCTGCCGCCGCCGCTCCCACCGGCCTCTTTCCCGCCGACGGCCCCCGCCCCTTCACCGTCCCGTGAGCCGTAGTCCTAACCCGCACTCCCGAACGCCGTGCCCTCCTGAGCGGACCAAAAGCCGGGTGCCCCTAGCCGCGTTTTTGCGGCTAGGGCGGGAAACCTCGATCCCCTCCCTCAGCGCTGTCATCTTGAGCGAAGGCCGCTCGTCGCGGCGAGCGGCCGGAGTCGAAAGATCTGCGGTTGCTTTTCATCGCGCCCCCTGTCTCGCTTTCTCGTTCTCCCGTTCCTTTGTTCCTCGTTCCTCGTTCCCTTGCTCCTTGCCTTCGTTCACGCGTCACGGGAGTATGATTGCAGAACTAACGCATCGAAAGGAGATCGCGCTATGAGAGCCGATCGTTGGCTGATTGTCTCATTTGTTTCTCTCGTCACAGGCTTGTGGCTCCTCTTTGCCTGGTGCCACGGTTCCGTGGGCCTCAGTTTTGCCTATCCGTTGTCTGGGACGAAGCTCGCGATCGACACCACCAGCACCGGAGGCGTCGTACTGATCGGCATTCCTCTCGTGATCCTCGGCGCTCTGCTCCTGCTCATCGCTTTCTTCGCTTCTCTTGTCGCCCAGTTCCGCTGGTCCCGCCCCGCCCCGAAAAAAAGCGAAGTCCCGCCTCCCAACCCTCCTTCTCCCGCGCCGTAGGCGTTCGCCGTGGCGAATTAGCCCCGCGCTTTCACCGGGGTCCCCAACGACAGGCTTCGTCGTTGGGGTGGTTGAGCGTGGGGAATGCTTTCGTGTCAATCC
>PMYE01000012.1 GCA_003171315.1 Acidobacteriaceae bacterium | reverse complement strand
TAAAGAACCTGGACATCTAATCACCCCCGGAAATCGACACGATGGACACGAACGAAACCACTCCCGTACCCCCGACCGAGAACGTCACTCCAATCAACATCGAAGAGGAAATGCGCTCCTCGTACATCGATTATGCGATGAGCGTCATCGTCGGACGCGCCCTGCCCGACGCCCGCGACGGCCTCAAGCCCGTCCACCGCCGCATCCTCTTTGGAATGCAGGAGATGGGCCTCCAGTTCAACAAGAAATACACCAAGTCCGCCAAGGTCGTCGGCCACGTCATGGGCAACTACCACCCCCACGGCGACTCCGCCATCTACGACACCATGGTCCGCATGGCCCAGCCCTTCAGCCTCCGTTACCCCATGGTCGACGGCCAGGGCAACTTCGGCTCCGTCGACGGCGATCCGCCCGCCGCCATGCGCTACACCGAATGCCGCATGGAGCGCATTGCCGGCGAGTTGCTGGCCGACATCGAGATGGAGACCGTGGACTTCGTGCCCAACTATGACGAGTCCACCGAGGAGCCGACGGTTCTGCCCACGCGAATCCCCAACCTGATCGTGAACGGATCGAGCGGCATCGCCGTGGGCATGGCGACGAACATTCCTCCGCACAATTTGACCGAAGTAGTGAACGCCGCCATCGATCTGATCAAAAATCCCAAAGCCGGCCTGGCCGAGGTGCTGAAGCACGTGCACGGGCCGGACTTCCCTACCGGCGCCATCCTCTATGGCCGCAGCGGAATTGCGGAGGCTTATCGCACCGGCCGCGGACGATTCCTCATGCGCGCCCGCGTGGCTACCGAAAGCGTCACCAAGGAACTCAAGGCGCTGGTCGTCACCGAGCTTCCCTATCAGGTGAACAAGGCCACGCTCTTCAAGCGCATCGCCGAGCTGGTGGAGAACAAAGTCATCAGCGATATCGACATCGGCAGCGACCGCACGCGCGACGAGAGCGACCGCGACGGCATGAGATTCGTGATCGGCCTCAAGCGCGGCGCGCAGCCTGAGATCGTGCTCAACCAGCTCTACAAGCACACGCANNTGCAGGAGAGCTTCTCCATGATCTTCCTGGCCGTGGTCAACGGCCAGCCGCGCGAGATGGGCCTCCACGAAGCCATCCGCGTCTTCATCGACCATCGCATCGACGTCGTCCAGCGCCGCACCGTCTACCTCTTGCGCAAGGCGCGCGAGCGCGAGCACATCTTGGAAGGCCTCAAGATCGCGCTCGACAACCTCGACACCGTGATCAGGATCATTCGCGCGTCCGCCTCGCGGGCCGAGGCGCGCGAAAACCTCTACGCGTGGGGCAAGGGCACTGAGATCGTCATCGTTCTCGACCGCGAGCTCGAGCGTCACGAGGAGCGCGGCCTCACCCTCCGCCAGGTCGATGCCATCCTCGAACTCCAGCTCTATCGCCTCACCCAGCTCTCCGTCGACGAACTGCTGAAAGAGCTGAAGGAGCTTCGCCTCAAGATCGCCGATTACGAGGAGATCCTGGCCAGCGAAAAGAAGCTGCGCTCGGTCATCGTCAAGGAGCTCGAAGAGGTGCGCGACAAGTACGGCGACAAACGGCGCACCGAGATCGTCGACGAAAGCGCGGAACTGCAGCTCGAAGACCTCATCGCCGACGAGCAGGTCGCCGTCACCGTCAGCCATCAGGGCTACCTCAAGCGCACGCCCATCTCCATCTACCGCCAGCAGCGCCGCGGCGGCACGGGACGCATGGGCATGAAGACCCGCGAGGAGGACTTCGTCTCGCAGCTCATCGTCAACTCCACGCATGCTTACCTCCTCTGCTTCACCAACACGGGCCGCGTCTACTGGCTCAAGGTCTACGAGATTCCCGACGTCAGCGCCGCAGGCAAAGGCAAGTCGATGCAGAGCCTGCTCGATCTCCAGTCCGGCGAAAAAGTATGCGCCATCCTGCCTGTCCGTGACCTCGAAGAGGAGGGCAAGTACATCTTGTTCGCTACGCAGAAGGGCACCGTCAAGAAGACGCCGCTCAAAGACTTTTCCAACGTGATGTCGCGGGGCATCATCGCCATCGGCATCGACACGGACGACGAGCTCGTCGCCGCCCGCATCACCGATGGTTCGCAGGTCATCTTCATCGCCACGCACCTCGGCATGGGCATCCGCTTTGAAGAGAGCGACGTGCGCTCCATGGGCCGTCCCGCTTACGGCGTGCGCGGCATCGCCCTCATCAAAAACGACTACGTGGTCGGCGCCGTAGTCACGCCCAAGGAGCACGCCCCCGGCGCGTACCGCATCCTCTCCGTCACCGAAAACGGCTTCGGCAAGCGCACCAATGTCGAGGAGTATCGCCTGCAGACGCGCGGCGGCAAGGGCGTCAAGAACCTCTCCGTCACCGATCGCGTCGGCCGCGTGAATTCCATTCAAATGGTCGATGATTCGTCGGAGCTGATGGTCATCAGCCAATTCGGCAAGATCATCCGCTGCGACACCAAGACCATTCGCTCCGCCGGCCGCGCCACCCAGGGCGTCCGCATCCTCAACCTCGAGCCCGACGATAAGGTCGCCGCCACGGTCATCATCCCGCCCGAAGAGCTGAACGGCAACGGCAACCACGACGAGCCGACGCTGTTGCAGTNNAAGAGCTGAACGGCAACGGCAACAACCACGAAGAGCAGCCGCCGCTGCTGCAGTAAGCTTGGTAGCGTCGCGGATCGGAGCAAATGCCATGGACAAGACAATCCGCCGTGTAACCGATCTCAAGGCACAGCGAATGGAAGCCTACCGCTATTGGCAAAGCCGCTCAGCCGCCGATCGTATGGACGCCATCGAAGAAGTCGTCAGGGAAGCATACTTCGCCAAAGGGATTGATCTGGATCGCAGGCAAACGGTCAGGACGCTGACCCGTCTTGTATGCCCCGATTGGAAAGCGGCCTGAAAGCCGAACCAGAGGAAAGGCGTTGCAGGATGCTGAAAGATCAGAGAGACCTCCTGGCCGTATTCAATGCCCACGGTGTCAAGTACCTCGTGATTGGCGCCCACGCTGTAGGAATCCACTCCGAGCCTCGCGGCACTAAGGACCTCGATGTTTTTATCAAGGCCGATGCGGCAAACAGCAAGGCGGTTTTCGCCGCTCTGGCCGAGTATGGCGCCCCGCTCGGCAAGGTGACCCCTGCCGACTTCAACGACAAACCGTCCTCCATTTTTCAGCTTGGAGTCGAACCCGATCGCATCGACATTCTGCAGGGAATTGCGGGAGTCACCTTCGACGAAGCATGGAAATGCCGCGAAGAGAGGCTTCTCGATGAGGACACGCCTGCGCATGTCATCTCGCGCGAGCATTTAATTCAAAACAAGCTCGCCGTCGGACGGCACCAGGACCTCGCCGACGTGGAGAAACTCCGCGAGTCAGCTTCAGCGAAGAAGACTCGCCCCAAGCGCGCACGAAAGCCCGCCCGCAAACGGTAGCCGCCGCGCTGTCGTAGAGTCGCTCCCTTACAAGTTTCGTCACAGAATTTCGTATCGCTTGGCATACGAGGATTCGCGAAACTCCGGAAAAACCGGGAAATCGGGTACTTTGACGGCGGCAAAAGTGCTTCTACTTGTATCAGTGTTTACGTTTTGATAACCCCACCCC
>PMYE01000055.1 GCA_003171315.1 Acidobacteriaceae bacterium | reverse complement strand
TAGTTTTTAAACAGGTTCTTAGACAAGCGGCATTCAATCTGCAGCCGGCACATAGGGGCAAAGCGCAACAATCTGGTCCCAATCGCGTCTTAACAAGTAGCCGTAAGTGTGTTGCGCGGGAGCGTCCGCGGCCAGCGCCGTGCTCTCGCGCAGAAATCCTTAATCGTCAGTGGTTTGACGAATGCAGAAGGATCTTTTTCGCAATTCCTCACCGAAGTTGGTGCATACTGAAAAGGAGAGAATTTGTAGCTCTAACCCCAAGGGAAACCGATGCTCTCAAATCGCCAGTCACGCATTCTTTCCTTTGCCTTTGTCCTGTTAGGGGTAGTTTTGTGCGCGTATGGGCACGCGCAGGCAGCTCTGCTCATGGAGGAGCCGTACGGCTTCTTTGGCGCCCTGAACCCGACCGGGCACAACTCCATTTACTTCGAGCGAATCTGCGCGGAAACTCCCGTGACGCTGCGGCGCTGCCGGCCGGGCGAGATGGGCGCGGTGATTGCCCGCTATCAGGGGGTTGACGGGTACGACTGGGTCGCTATTCCGCTGATTCCCTACCTGTACTCGGTGGAGAACGCCGCCGACGTTCCTCCTCATGTGGACCGCGAGACAGTGATCCGCTTGCGCAACCGCTACCGCGAAGAGCATCTCGGGAGCCTGGGACCGCATTTGTCAGCGGGCAATCTTGTGCACGGCGGCTGGACCGAGCTGCTGGGCGCGGCATATGAGCGGCGTATTTACGCCTTTCGCTTCAACACAACGCCAGAGCAAGACGACGCTCTGATTGAGAGGCTGAATGCGGGACCGAACCGGACCCACTTCAATCTGCTCTTCAGCAATTGCGCGGATTTCGCGCGTGTGGTGCTCAACGGCTACTTTCCCCGCGCCTTCAGGCGCAGTGTTTTCCACGATGCCGGCATGACCACCCCCAAGCAGATCACCTACAAGCTGGTACGGTATGCGCGCAAGCATCCGGAGACGCAGTTGACGGTGTTTGAAATCCCGCAGATTCCCGGCTACCGGCGCGGGAGCCGCTCCGTGAAGGGCATCGAGGAGTCGTTCGTGACCAGCGTCTACGCGATCCCGATCGCATTCGCGAACCCGTATCTGGCAGGCGGCCTGTTTGTGGACTACCTGGTGCGCGGGCGCTACCATTTGATCCCCAAGCATCCCGAAGTTCTGGGGCCCGGCAATTTATCCGCGTTGACAACGCCGGCCGCGAACCAGGAGAATTCCGCCAGCGCCGGCGCCCAGGCCCCCGGCGCCGCTTCAGGCGGCACTGCTCAAGCGCAAACTGCCACGGGAGCGAATTCCGGCCTGCGAGGAATCGGAGCCGCAGATGAGTAAGCGAGAGCCACAGAATCTCAAGAACCATGGACGGCTGGATCCGGCGTACCACTTCGTTCTGGTTTTCGTTGTCCTTGCCAACCTGATCGTCTCGATCATCGTCGTCGTCCGCCACCCGTGTTTCTATTCGGCGTGGTTCGTGGTGCTGTCGGTAGCAGCGTTTATCGCGCTATTCCGGATGCGCCAGTATCCGCTCAAGGTGCAGGACCGCGTGATCCGGTTGGAAGAGCGGCTGCGCCTGCAGGCGCTGGCGCCGGCCGAATGGCACTCGCAGATCTACCGCCTTAGCGAGGACCAACTCATCGGGCTGCGGTTCGCGGCCGACGACGAAGTCGTCGAGTTGGCCAAGCAGGCCCTCGAGCACAATCTGAACCGCAAACAGATCAAAGAGCGGATCAAGGATTGGCGCGCCGACGCCTGGCGGGTGTGAAAGACAGGGAGTGAGCCGCCCCAGCGACGAGGATCTGTCGCTCCACCCAAGCAGCGAAGGGCTGCTTCCAAAGACATCACCGATTGCGAGACAGATCGACGCTAGGCCTCGCTGCAGTGGCGGACGCCGATGACTTCGGTGATGGTTTCGTTTTTGAGTTCAAAAGAGCCGGTAGTTGCCTGTGTCCTCAGAAACAGACCGAGAATTAAGAATAGGGCTATAAATTATTGAATTGATTTGGTGGACCTGGTCGGGATCGAACCGACGACCTCTTCCATGCCATNNTCGGGATCGAACCGACGACCTCCCCGGCAGGCCGGGACGCGCTCTCATCTCAACGATTCAAATCGATCAGCTGCTGAATCGAGCGATGTGATTTCCAACTCTTCAATTGCCGCTCGCGTCGTCGCGCTTCGGCAATGGTGTCAAACTCCTCGCGGTAGACCGGCACCCAAGGTCCTCTGCCTCGCGTGGATGGGGTCTGCCCACGCTGATGCGCTGCCAAACGTATCTCTACATCGTTTGCCGATCCGATATAAAAACGCTTACTGGACTGGCTTTCCAGAATGTAGACGCTTGGCATGACGAAGGAATGATGGACCTTGACAGAATCGAACCGAGGACCTCCCCGGCAGGCCGGGACGCGCTCCTTTATTTGTCGATTTGGTGGACCTGGTCGGGATCGAACCGACGACCTCTTCCATGCCATGGAAGCGCGCTCCCAAACTGCGCCACAGGCCCACACGGGAAAGTAACTCTTCTATTCTCTTCGTCTGCGGCCCATTCGTCAAACGCGTAGATGGCCCAGGTGGAGCTGCAGAGGCAGCGGGCTGCGGAAGACGAATCATAAAGCTCCTCCTCAGTTCGCACGAAGATTGTCACAAATCGTCGTCAGGAGGTCTGCCTGCGTCTACTTACTGTGCCTCGCGCCGAAGCGGCGCAGTTTTTCGAGGGTCGCGGCGGCCTGGCCCGAGTCGATGGCGTCAGCGCCCATTGCAACGCCTTGCTTTAGATCCCCGGCGAGGCCGGCGGCGACCAATACAGCCGCTGCGTTGAGCAATACAACGTCGCGCCGCGCGCCGGGAACGCCGGTCAACACGTCGTAAAGCAGCGCTTTGTTCGTGGCCACGTCGCCGCCGATGAACTGATCGAGCGTGGTGCGCTCGAGGCCGGCCATCTCCGGCGTGATGCGCGCGGCCTTGAGTTGCGCCTCGCCTGTTTCTGTCTCCTCGATGCGCGCCACGACCGATTCACCTGTGGTGGTCAGCTCGTCGATGCCGTCAGTACCGTGGACTACGAAGGCGCGTTTGGCTCCGAGCGCAGCGAGCGTGCGGCCCACGAGCAAAACGCGGCTGGGGGCGAGCACGCCGACCACCTGCGTGCGCGCGTGCGCCGGGTTGGTGAGCGGGCCCACGAGATTGAAGATGGTGCGGAAACCGAGCGCGCGGCGAAGCGGCCCGAGCACTTTCATCGCCGGGTGATACAGCGGCGCAAAAAGAAAGACGAAGCCTGTTTCGCGGAGACATTCGACGGCAAGCTCCGGCGGGAGTTCAATAGGAACGCCAAGAGCCTCAAGCACATCGGCAGCGCCGCAGCGCGAGGTGACGGCGCGGTTGCCGTGTTTGGCGACACGGGCACCCGCAGCTGAGGCGACGAGCGCGGCGCCGCAAGAGATATTGAAGGTTTGGGGTCCACCGCCGCCAGTGCCAACGCAGTCGACCAGTTGGTCCCGCTCATCCGGTCCAAAGGGTAAATGCACGGAGTGCCGGCGCATCGCATCCACAAAGCCGGCAAGCTCCGGCGCCTGCTCGCCGCGCGTGGCCAGCACGGTGAGCAGCGCGGCGATTTCCACCTCCGGCACGCCGCCGGCGAGAATCTCTTCGAGGACTTCGGCCGCCTGCTCCCTAGTCAGCGACGCGCCGTCTTCCGCCAGTGGCCTCAGAAACTCCTTCAGTTGGCTCATAGCTATTTCAATGGTAATTGCGTAGCCTATGCGGGTTCGGGGTTTGCCCCTCCTTCGGTCGCCAAGATACTATGGACTCGCGGGCTGCGGAGGTTTCGCTATCCCCTGCATTCCATGGCTCGCGTCCTCAGATTCCCTCAATCGATGGTAGCCCGAGTGGTTCAACCCGAATGAAAATCCACGAATATCAAGCTAAAGAAATCCTGGCGAAGTACGGCGTCCCCGTGCCCAAGGGCGAAGTTGCCAACACGCTGGAAGAAGCCAACGACGTGGCGCGCAAGCTGTTTGCCGAAGGCGCCGCGGGCGTGGCGGTGAAGGCGCAGATCCACGCCGGAGGCCGCGGCAAAGGCGGCGGCGTGAAGGTGGCCCGGACGCGCGAGGAGGCCGAGCGGCACGCCAAGAACATTCTGGGCATGACGCTGGTGACCCACCAGACCGGACCCCAGGGCCAGAAGGTGCAGCGGCTTCTCATCGAGGAGACCGCGGCGATCGAACGCGAGCTCTACCTGGGTATAGTGCTGGACCGCGCCGCGGGCAAGCTGGTCTTTATGGCATCGCAGGCCGGGGGGATGGAGATCGAGGAGGTGGCCGCAAAGACGCCTGAGGCGATCTTCAAGGAGACGATCGACCCGGCCGTGGGCTTCGGCGCGTGGCAGGCGCGCAAGCTGGCGTTCGCGCTGGGACTGAAGCCCGCGCAGATCAATCAAGCCGTCAGCTTCTTCCAGAACCTCTACAAGGCCTTCACCGAGACAGATGCCTCGCTGGTGGAGATCAATCCCTTCATCACCACGACCGACGGCAAGCTGCTCGCCCTCGACGCCAAGATCAACTTCGACGACAATGCGCTCTTCCGCCACGCCGACATCAAGGCGCTGCGCGACATCGCCGAAGAGGATCCGCTGGAAGTGGAAGCGAGCAAATACGCCCTGAACTACATCAAGCTCGATGGGACCATCGCGTGCATGGTGAACGGCGCGGGGCTGGCGATGGCGACGATGGACATTATTCAGTACGCGGGCGGCAGACCGGCGAATTTCCTGGATGTGGGCGGCGGCGCGACGCAGGAACAGATCGAGCACGCCTTCGAGATCCTGCTCGCCGATGCCAACGTGAAGGCCATCTTGATTAACATCTTCGGCGGCATTCTGCGCGTAGACCGGCTGGCCACGGGCGTGGTGGCTGCGGCGCGCAAGCTCGACGTGAAGGCGCCGATCGTGCTGCGGCTGGAAGGAACCAATGTTGAAGAAGGGCGCAGGATTCTGAAGGAGTCGGGCCTGAACTTCCAGGTGGGCGCAACGATGAAGGAAGCCGCGGAATTTGTTGTAAAGGCAGCTTCTAGCTCCTAGCTTCTAGCTGCTAGCTCAACATCGCCGCTCGGGGAGATGAGGCGTGTCGCAAGATTTCCAGGATCTGACAGTTTGGCAACGAGCGATGGAATTGACTGAAGTCGTCTACAATCTCACGAAAACATTTCCAAAGGATGAGATTTACGGATTAACTTCCCAGCTTCGGCGCGCCAGCGTCTCGATCGCAAGCAACATCGCCGAGGGCCGGGGAAGAGCTACAGATCGCGACTTTAGACAGTTTCTGAATATCGCGCTGGGCTCAACTTACGAAGTTCAAACGCAGCTTTTACTCGCCAAGCGACTAACAATTGGCGATCAAGCAATGCGAAAGATGGCTGAATCCCTTTGCATAGAAACTTCCAAGATGCTCGGGGCGTTCATTCAGTCTTTGAAAGGCTAGTAGCTAGAAGCTAGCAGCTAGGAGCTGTTTTTCATGGCGGTTTTGGTCGATAACAATACGCGGCTCATTGTGCAGGGCATCACGGGCAAAGAAGGCACGTTCCACGCCATGGGGTGCGCGGAGTACGGCACGAAGGTGGTTGGAGGGGTGACGCCCGGAAAGGGCGGAACGATGCATGAAGGCTGGCCCGTCTTTAATACCGTGGCGGAAGCCGTGGCGAAGACCGGCGCCAACGCGACCATGATTTTTGTTCCTCCGCCGTTTGCCGCCGACGCCATCCTCGAAGCCGAAGACGCGGGGATTCCGCTCATCGTGTGCATCACCGAAGGCATTCCCACGCTGGACATGGTGAAGGTGTGGGCCAAGCTGAAGAACTCGAAGTCGCGCCTGGTCGGACCCAACTGCCCCGGCGTCATCTCGCCCGGAAAGGCCAAGATCGGCATCATGCCGGGACGGATTCATATGGAAGGATCGATCGGGATTGTTTCGCGCTCGGGCACGCTCACCTATGAGGCGGTGCATCAACTCACACAGCGCGGCATCGGCCAGTCGACGGCCATCGGCATCGGCGGCGATCCCATCGTCGGCACTACGCACATCGACGCGCTGCGCCTGTTCAACGACGATCCCGGGACCGAAGCCATTGTCCTGATCGGCGAGATTGGCGGCTCGGCCGAGGAGGCCGCGGCGGAATTTGTGAAACAGCACGTGAAAAAGCCGGTGGTGGGCTTCATCGCCGGCCAGACCGCGCCTCCCGGCCGGCGCATGGGCCACGCGGGGGCCATCATCAGCGGCGGCCAGGGCACCGCAGCCGACAAGATGAAGGCCATGGCCGCGGCGGGAATTCACGTTGTCGTTTCGCCCGCGGAGATTGGCGCCACGGTGGCGCAGGTTGTGAAAGGCGGCTACTAGCTGCTAGCTTTTAGCTATTAGCTATTCGCTTGCAGCCATTCGCTCGGAGTGCGCGGGGCGGAGGGCGGAATATGACTTCCAATGCCTATTTGAGGGGGGTCCCCCCCTCCCCCGGTATGCCATACCTCCATATTTGATAACAAAGNNCAAAGGGTTTACGGGATGGGTATATCCGTAAAGGTAGCAACTACGTTGGCAAACCCACCGTAAATTTGCTGCTACCCGGCGGCAGGAGTGCAATTAGATGTTTCTGAACTCGTCAAGCATGGTGAAGGTGTAATTGAACAACTCAATCAATCCTTCCGACACAGACTTGACTCCCCGCTGACCAAAATTCCTGAACGATATACAGAATCGGGCGGCGCTGTCGCTCTTAAAGTGATGTGCGACTTGGGCGGGGCTAAGTTCGGAATGTTCACGCTGATAAATCTCCAAGATTTCGCGCATCTCCGAGGGCAAAACGATTGCGGTTGTAGCAACGCAGACGACGAGTTCTCTGTGCTTATCGAAAATGTCGAAATCGTGGATCAGACAAAGGGGATCGTCCGTCGGGTCGGTGGCTTTATAGGGCTGAAATCGTTTGATAAGACCTCGGACATTTGGGTCCGTGATTCCTTCTATTTTTCCTTCAAATCTTCGGCGTTCGTCAGAGCTGAGTGGCTCTTTCAAGAAAACTGGGAACTCGATTCGTCGAATGTCCTTTACTTTCCCAGGGTCGGAGAAATGCCAAACAACGTGGTCAAGGCAGGATCGAAAGTGATGAATCGTCTCTCCGGCAAGCACACTGAAGCGTGGAGGGATAGCGCGATTCGCATGATACTCGGTGGCCTTGCGCAGCATCTCTCTGTCGTGCTCTGGGATAAAGGGGTAGTCGCTTTCCTCAAAGAACCTCTGCATTTCGAGGTAGAGATTGCCGATGTTCTCTTTGGCCCTTTTTAGCTTTTCGCCGATGCCGGTAAAGTCTTGCATTTTGCTATGCTATCAGTAGGAAACGTGTGCTAAAGTGGTGCAATGAAGATTGAGCCTTCATCGTCGGCTAGCGAGAATGAGACATTTTCTTCCGCTCTGCGGCGCGCCGTGACCGCTCCACGGAAGGCCGTGCGATCCGCGATTCGGGCGGCGAAACGAGGGCCAGTTTTGCTGCGAGAGCGATACAAGTACGTCCCCGCAAAGCGCCGCGCTTAGGCTTTCGCCCCTGCCTCCTTCCCGGTCAATTCATTCCAAGTCAGACGCTTGCCACTAACCTGAGCAAGAGCCTTTGTGAAGCGGTCGCCATCGTACATTGGCGTGTCTTTCGTGCCGCGATTGTTAAACCGGAAGCATTGCTCTGCGAGATAGCTGTCCATGTGGAACGCTTCGACGGCAATGTACGTGCCTTTGAGTGTCCGCTTCAGGCAGGACCAGAAATTCTCAATGCCCTGCGTATGGACGCTGCCACGGACGTACTCATCCATGTGATTTACCGTCTCATGGACGTATTCAGCGCGGGCGAGTTGGTCATATCCCTGCCAACCGTCTGTGTAGAGCGTAGAGCCGAAGCCTACGCGGTCTAGAATCTCTTGCTGTAACGTCTCCCGCTTGGCGTTAGGAATGACCTTTGCCCGAACCTCACGTGCTCCTCTATCTAACAGACCCACAACCGTGGTCTTGTCGGTATAGCCGTGCATGGCGATCTTCCTGGCTAGCCGCTTGTCTTTGTGCATGTTGGTAGGTTTGGGGCCAATGTAGCACTCATCCACTTCGACCGGACCAATTCCCATCGGTTTTACGTTTTGATCTTTCAGAACATGCCGCAACCGCTGTAGGACAAACCATGCGGACTTCTGCGATATGTTCGTTGCCCGCGCAATCTCATAAGAGGACACGCCATTCTTGCAGTTGCAGAGCAGCCACATAGCGGTGAGCCAGATATGTAGTTCAAGCGGCGAGTCCTCGAAGATAGTTCCCATCTTGACGGTGAATTGCTTGCGGCATCCGTAGCATTTCCACCGTCTTACCTTCGCAAGCCAGTAGTGTTTGCGCTCACCTTCGCACAGACCGCACTTGGGGCACACAGGCTTGCCATCTTCCCAGCGCATCGCTGCAACCGCGTCAATGCAGGTCTGAGGATTAGAGAAGTACCGAACTGCTTCGATAAGTGTCTTTGGATTCTGCATGTTAGTGGCAACCTCAAAACTTAACTAACCCAGATTAGTCTAAGTGGCATGGGTTTGTCAAGTTATTTGTTACCTCCGTAAATATCTGATTCCAAAGGGCCGCATCTCGCAAATATTACAATTCACTGGAGTTACGGGCATTTCCCGGGGCTTTTGCGGCTTTTCGTGCCGCATCGTGGGAACAGTGGTCAGTGGTCAGTGGTCAGTTCCCTTCCGGCCCTGGAGTTCGATTTGCTTTCAGTATGCGCCGAAGGGCCGAAATAAACTGCAAACTCGCGGAGAGATGGATGCGGTTTGGAATCAAGGAGATGCGGGATGGTTGGGGCAGGTGGGGGGCTTGACATAACAGGGATCAGGGAACAGGGATCAGAAACCCGGGGGCTGAGGGAACGAGGAAACAGGGCTGAGGGAGAGAAGGCGCGGGGCGGCGCGAAGGGCGAGGGTTCTTCTTGCGATAGGCGTTTTTCACGACTTAGCTGTGGATGCGAGAAATTGTTGTATCCCAGGTCTTCCGCCGCGGCGGACGAGACCCTGGGGCACCCGCGATTCGCGGCCGGGCGAGAATCCCTGAGATATGGGCCACCTGGCCCTTCCAGATGTGAACTACGAACGGTGAACTGCGTCTGTCCCCTGCTGTACACTCCACTTGATGAAACGCACCGTCCTGTGCACCCTCGTTCTTCTCGCCTCCGCCACTCTTGCCGCCGCCCAGGAAGCTAAACCCAAACCCGAGGACACGGAAATCTGGAAGCCCGTCCCGCTTGTCGTGACGCCGGGCGCTACCTGCGGCGCGCCACCCTCCGACGCCATCATCCTCTTCAATGGCAAGAATGAGGACGAATGGGTCTCCGCGCAGGACCACACGCCGGCAAAGTGGATCGTCGCCCACGGCCTGCTCACCGTCGCCAAAGGCGCCGGCAACATCGAGACCCGGCGCACTTTCAAGGACTACCAACTGCACATCGAGTGGCGCGTTCCCGCTGATATCACCGGCACCGGCCAGGGCCGCGGCAACAGCGGCGTCATGCTCGCCTCGACCGGCCCTGGCGACGCCGGCTACGAACTCCAGNNCGGGCGAGTGGCAGACCTACGACGTGGTGTGGACCGCGCCCATCTTCAACGACGACGGCACGCTGAAAACGCCCGCTTACGCCACCGTCTTTTTCAACGGCGTCCTGGTCGATGACCACTTCGAGCTCAAGGGCCAGACCCTTTACATCGGCCAGCCCTTCTACAAGAAGTACGACCGCGCGCCCATCAAGCTCCAGGCCCATGGCGACAAGAGCGCGCCGCTGAGCTTCCGCAACATCTGGGTCCGC
>PMYE01000129.1 GCA_003171315.1 Acidobacteriaceae bacterium | reverse complement strand
CTCGCGTATTCTCAATCGATTGCATTTCCGTTTTAGGTGTTCGCCGTATTTTTTACCCATGGCAACAGACGTGCAGCAAAACAGAAGGATGTAGGGTGTTTCCCTGATGGAGACGAGTCTCTTCAACCGCTTGCAGGCGACACTGCTGGCCGTGGTCACGGCCGGTCTGGTGCTGCTGGCAGTGTTGAATTTTGTTGAGGAGCGCCATTCTCAGCAACCCGACGACGGCGTCTGGTGGCGCGAGGCCGCCGATGGCAGCGGTCTGGTGGCCGACAAGGTGCTGCCGGACAGCCCCGGACAGCGCGCGGGCATCCGCGCGGGAGACCTGCTCACCGGAGTCAATATCCTGCCTGTGGGAACTGTCGGAGCGGGCCTGCACACAGGTATTCGCCCGCACGAGCCGCTGGTTGGAGGAGTGAAAGAACTGCCGGAGGAAACCGCCCAGAGCGCCGGCAACGAGCCGCTTGCCCTATCCACCGAGGTCAATTTCTCCCCCATTGTCAGATCGGCGGATCTGGAGCGCGCCCTTTACCGCACAGGCAACTACTTCCAAATCTATTACCGGGTCAGCCGCAACGGTATCTCTGGGGGCAGGCCGGCGGAGGTGATCGTCGAGGTGATCCCGGAGCCGATGGACCGAAGTCTGGCGCTGGGGCAGCGTCTGATCGGACTCATCTACCTGGCTATCGGCATGTACGTGCTGTTTCGCCGCTGGACGGCTCCGCGCGCCACTCACTTCTACATGTTCTGCCTGGTCTCTTTCGCGCTCTATGCGCTCAAGTACACGGGGACCTTCGGCACGCTGGACTGGACCGTCTTCTGGACGAATGTCGTAGCTGAAGCGTTGCAGCCGGCGCTCTTTCTGCACTTTGCGCTCAGTTTTCCGGAGGAGCGGTTCAAGAATCTGCGCCGCCGCTGGCTGTTGCCGCTGGTTTACGCGCCCGGCGTAGCGCTGGTAGGGCTGTGGGTCTGGGCCATTGAAACCCGCTTGGCAACCGGACTGCTGAAGCATCGCCTGGACCAGACCGCGACCGCGTACGATGCCATCTTCTACGTGGCCGCCGCTCTCCTCTTCCTGCTCAGCTACAGCCGAGCCACCAGCCCCCTGCTGCGCCAGCAGTTGAAGTGGGTCACGCGAGGCACTCTGCTCGCGGTTCTCCCCTTTACGTTCTTTTACGCCATCCCTTACCTGCTCGACCTCAACCCGCCGCGGCTCCTCACCGATTTGGCCGGTCTTTCGCTGGTCTTTTTGCCGCTCACTTTCAGTTGGGCCATCGTCCGCTACCGGCTGATGGACACCGACCTCATCTTCAAGCGCGGCGTGGCTTACACGCTGGCCACCGCCCTCATCGCCGGCGGTTACTTCGGCGTCATCGCGCTCATCGCCCTGGTAGCCCACCAGCGCATGCCTGAAACCATGCGCGAATCGGCGCTGGTCATTGCCATCCTCGTCACGGCCGCCGTCTTCGACCCCCTCAAGCGCCGCATTCAGGGCTGGGTCGATCGCGCCTTCGACCGCCATCGCTACGACTATCGCAGGGCTCTGGTCGAGTTCGGCCGCGGGCTCAGCTCCGAAACTGACCTCCAGGCCCTGCTCAACTCCATCGTCGAGCAGTTGCCGCGCACTCTTCTGGTTGCCCGCGTAGCCATCTTCCTCACCGAGGAGTCTGGCCGCCTGCGCCTGGCAGCTTCTCATGGCCTGCCCGAAGAGATCAGCGCCGCTCAGGACAAGCTGGCGCTCGGCTTCCTCAACTTCGACCGCGCCAAGGACCACTCCCACATCTTTTTCGAAAACGCTCAAGCCGTCCTTCATCTGCCGCCGGATCAACAGCGCGCCGCGGCCCTGCTTGACCTGAACTACTACTTGCCGTGCCGCGTGGCCCCTGTGCATCTCGATAGCGGCGAGACCGCCAGCCGCACCATCGCCGTCATTGGCCTCGGCCGCACGCTGGGCGGCGACTTCCTGTCGAGCGAAGACGTCGAGCTTCTCGAATCCCTGGCCGGCTACATCGGCATCGCCCTGCAGAACGCCAGCCTGTACGCGCGCCTGGAGGAGAAGATCGCCGAGTTCGAGCGCCTCAAGGAGTTCAACGAGAACATCGTCGAGTCCATCAACGTGGGCATCTTCGCCACCGATCTCGGCGACCGCATCGAAAGCTGGAACGCGCAGATGGAGGCCATGTACGCCCTCAGCCGCGCTGAAGCCATCGGCCAGGAACTTGGTTCCGTTTTCCCGGCGGAATTTATTGAGGCATTGGAAGGTTTCCGCGGCGAGCAGGGCGTGCACCACCTCTATAAGTTCCCTCTCACCACGCGCGCCGGCGAGCAGCGCACCACCAACATCGCCATCGCGCCTCTGCTCTCGCGCGACTTCGTTCCCGTGGGCCGCATCGTCCTGGTGGACGACATCACCGAGCGCGTCACCCTCGAAACCCAGCTAGCCCAGGCCGATAAACTCAGCTCCATCGGTCTGCTTGCCGCCGGAGTCGCGCACGAGATCAATACGCCGCTGGCCGTCATTTCCTCCTACGCCCAGATGCTGGCCAAGCAACTGCGCGGCGATACGCGCCTCGGCCCCGTGCTCGACAAGATCACGCAGCAGAGCTTCCGCGCCGCCGAAATTGCCAACGGCCTGCTCAACTTCTCCCGCACTTCGACCACCGAGTTCCGCTCCACCGATCTCAACCAGGTGATTCGCGACACGCTTTCGCTGCTCGAACACCAGTTCAAGACCGCGCATATTCTTGTCGATCTCGATCTAGCCGGCGATCTTCCGCCCATCCACGGCAATCCGGGCAAACTGCAGCAGGTTTTCCTCAATCTGCTGCTGAATGCCAAGGACGCCATGCCCGGCGGTGGGCAGTTGCGCGTGGCTACGCTCCTCAATGGCCAAATCGAGGCCGTTATCTCCGACTCCGGCTCCGGCATCGCGCCCGAGCACCTCAAGCGAATCTACGACCCCTTCTTCACCACCAAGAACCTGTCGGGCGATAGGCGCGGCACCGGCCTTGGCCTCTCTGTTTCTTACGGCATCATTCAGGAACACGCCGGCAAAATCCATGTGGAAAGCGCGGTCGGCTCCGGCACCACGTTTCATCTTGAGTTTCCCCTATTAAGGAATTCCGTCCATGCCTGAGCGCGTAGCAGAGGATACATTGCCCATGAACGTGCCGGTTTCGGCCCCGGCAAGCGACGGCGCTGTCCCCGCGGCCTCCATCCTTGTGGTCGATGATGAGGCCGGCATCCGGGAATCGCTGGAAGTGTTGCTTTCACTCGAAAACTACGCCGTTCAAACCGCGGCCAACGGCGAGGAAGGACTGCGCCTGCTCGATCAGTCGGCCTTCGACCTGGTCCTGCTCGACCTCGCCTTGCCAGGCCAGAGCGGCCTCGAGCTCCTGCCGCAATTCAAGGAGCGGCAGCCCGATCTGCCCATTATCATGATCACCGCCTACGGCACCGTGGATAACGTCGTCGAGGCCATCCGCGCCGGCGCGGAGAACTTCATCCAGAAGCCCTGGGACAACGAGAAGCTGCTCGCCGACATTCGCTCCGCCGTGGCCCGCCGCCGCGCCGAGGAGGAAAACCTTCAACTCAAGCGCACCCTCAAGCAGCGCTATAACTTCTCCAACATCGTGGGCAAAAGCGAGTCCATGCTGAAAGTCTTCGACCTGGTGGCGCAGGTCGCCCCCAGCCGCTCCACCGTCCTCATTCAGGGCGAGAGCGGCACCGGCAAGGAGATCATCGCCAAGGCCATCCATGCCAACTCGCCGCGCCGCGACAAGCCTTTTGTCCCCATCAACACCGGCGCTATGCCCTCCGAGCTGCTCGAGTCCACGCTCTTCGGGCACGTCAAGGGCGCCTTCACGTCGGCCATTGCCTCCAAGAAAGGCCTCTTCGAGGTGGCCAACGGCGGCACGCTCTTCCTCGACGAGATCGCCACCATGGGCCTCGACACGCAGTCCAAGATTCTGCGCGTGCTGCAGGACAAGCGCTTCATGCACCTCGGCGGCATTCAGGAGATCCAGGTGGACGTGCGCATTCTTGCCGCCACCAACGTCGATCTGCGCCAGGCCGTCCGCGATGGCCGCTTCCGCGAGGATCTCTTCTACCGCCTCAACGTCATCGCCGTCGATCTGCCGCCCTTGCGCGCCCGCCGTGAAGACATTCCGCTGCTAGTCCAGCACTTCCTCGACTTCTACGCCAGCGAGAACAGCTTCGCCTCGCGCAAACTCTCGCCCGACGCCATGCGCGCCCTCATCGATTACGACTGGCCCGGCAACGTGCGCGAGCTTGAGAACGCCATCGAACGCGGCGTCGTCCTTTCCTCCGGCCCCGTCATCGGCGCCGAGCTCCTCCCCGGACACATCACCGGACGCAGCTTCCAGGACGCGCTCCTCGAGCACAACCCCAACTCCTCGCTCTTCGACATCCTCGAAGTCATCGAGCGCCGCATCATCATGGAAAAGCTCGAGCGCTCGAATTGGAACCAGACCGAAGCCGCCGAGCAGTTCCGCATCCCCCTCTCTACCCTCAACCAGAAGATCAAGCGCCTCAACATCGAGATCCGCAAAAAGGGCAGGGAATAGAAGAGCAGGAACCAGTGGACCAAGGGACTAAGGGAACAAGGGACTAATGGAACAAGGAACCAAGGGACCAAGGGAACAGGGAGCGAGGGAACAAGGGAGCGAAGCCCATCAGCAGCTTTGTAACAAGGGCACGACCGGGGCACCCACCCAGTAGTGGGTGGGTCGCGGGCCGAAATAAAGCGCCAAAACAAAGGGCTTTAGCCCCTGAGGGCGATACCCCAAAACAGCCGGAAATGGTAATGTAACACCTGCTAAGAATGTGCGAAGATTGAAGTCCTGTCCCTCTTGAAGCATCCAACTCACTGACCACTGACCACTGACCACTGACCACTGTTTATGCCCTGCTTCCTCTTCAAATCCGAGCCCGGTGTCTACTCCTTCGACGACCTGCTGCGCGACGGCGAAACCGTGTGGGACGGCGTCACGAATCCCACCGCCGTAAAGCACCTGCGCGAGATGAAGCCGGGAACGAAGTGGATTTTCTATCACACCGGCGACGAACGTACCGCCGTGGGCACTGGCACGGTTCTGAGCGTCGATGCGTCCGATCCCAAGGTTCCCATCGTCCGCGTCAAGGCCGGCAAGCGCCTCAAGCGCCTCAGGACGCTCGCTGAAATCAAAGCCGAAAAGCTCTTTGCCCGCTCGCCACTGCTCATAATCGGCCGCCTCTCCGTCGTCCCGCTCACCAAAGACCAGTGGGATTGGTTTGCAAAGTAAGGAAACAATGTAGTAAGATTTCCTTGTTTCCTTACTTCCTTGCTTGCGGAGGAGCGCCATGCTGGCCAAATTGACCGTTAAAAACCAACTCACCCTGCCCAAGGCGGTAGTTAAGTCTTTCGCAGGAGTGGAATACTTTGACGTCAGCACCGACGGAAGCTCCATTACGCTCCGCCCATTCGAGCGCAGCCGGGCCGACGAGGTGCGGGAATATCTCGCTCAACTTGGAATCACCGAGCAGGATGTGAGCGACGCCGTTAAGTGGGCGCGCGAAACTGAGTGACCGTGCAGCCAGTCCCGCGCGTCGTCTTCGACACGAATACCGTCATTTCAGCCCTTGTATTTACTACCAGCCGCCTGGCGTGGCTGCGCTTGCACTGGCGGGACTACGCCTGCGTTCCGCTTGTCTCCCGCGCCACTGTCGCGGAACTGATACGCATTCTGGCGTATTCTAAATTTCAACTTTCCGTAGAACGCCGATTGGAGTTGCAGGGCGACTACCTTCCCTACTGCGAGCAATTCGATCCCACGGAGAAATGCCCGGTCTCCTGCCGCGATGCCAAGGATCAACCCTTCCTCGATCTGGCCCACTGCGGCAAAGCCGGCCTGCTGGTGACCGGTGACGAAGACCTGCTGGCGCTGGCTGGGCAGACGGCGTTTGTCATTGAAACGCCGGAAGAATACCGGCGCAGATTCTGACCTACTCCCCGCTTTTCCCCAGCCACGCCCTCGTGTTCAGCAACTGCCGCTGATCCAGCGCCCACACCTTCCCCGTCATCTCATCCGGCGCTCTGCCCTCCCGCGCCGACTTCTCGAACTCGCTGGCCATAGCCTGCATCTTGGCGTCCAGATCGTCGAGGAAGTTCAGCACCAGCGCCTCGGGAATCATGGGCAGCTTGGGCGAGCCGAACTCCAGCTTGCCGTGGTGCGCCAGGATCATGTGCAGCACCAGTGTGCGCAGCCGGTCGGGAAAACCGGGCAGGCCCGCAATGGTCTTCTCCACCAGGTCCACGCCCATCTGGATGTGCCCCAGCAGCACGCCCTCCACCGTGTAGTCGAAGCCCGTCTCCCACGTCAGCTCGCGGATCTTGCCGATATCGTGCAACACCACGCCCGTGACGAGCAGATCGCGGTCGAGCATGGGATAATGCGCCGCCACGCGATCGGCCAACCCCAGCAGGCTCACCACGTGTTCCAGCAGCCCTCCCAGCCACGCGTGATGGAGCTGCCGCGCCGCCGGCGCTTCGCGGTACGCCTGCGCCATCGCCGGATCGGCAAGCACCGTTTCAAGCAGCCGCTTCAGGTCGGGATTCGTAAGGCTGGCGACGCTCGCCTCGAGCGCGGCCCACAGCTCGACCACGTCGCGCGTGGTCGCGGGCAGCATGTCCATCCTGTCCGCCTCGCCCTCGTGCGCCTTGCGCAGTTGATCCACCTTCACTTGCGTACGATCCTCGTACTTCGAAACGCTGCCGCGCGCCTTCACCAGATCGCCGCGCTCGAAATCTCTGGCGATGCGCGGGTCGCCTGGATCCCACACGCGCCCTTCGATTTGCCCGGTCTTGTCGCCCAGGATCAGGTTCAGGTACGGCTTGTTTTGCTTTGTGGTTCGTTGCTGCTTGGCCAGAACGAGAAAAAAGCTGTCGAAGAGCTTTCCCTCGTCAAAGCCCATCAGATCGGCGATGTAGATGTCTTTCATTCTGCCGAAAGATTAACGCAATCGGCCTGCCCTGCCCAAAAATCCCACTCCGGGCCGAAAACCCACACACGCCAAAAACACCGCGGGCCCGGGAATCAGCTCCCAGGCCCGCCCTTTGTTCTCTTGTCTGAGCCGCGGCGCTATAACCCGGTCGGCTGTGAGTCTGGCTGAGGCTGGGGCGCCGTGGGGTGGTCGGCAGGCGCAGGCGCTCCGGGCACGGCAGGAATGGGCGTCGGCTGCTGCACCGGCTTGGGCTGGGACTCCTCCGGGCTCTTCTTCTTGTTCGCCAGGCGGGTCTTCTCCGCGACGGCGTTGGCCGCTTTCTTCTTCTTCTTGTTCGAAGTGTCGCCCGCAATGCCCAGCGGAGCCGATTGTGTCTGCTGGTCGGCAACCTCGGCCGCACCCGGTGGCGCAGGCCCTGTCGAACCCGCCTGCGCCTCACCTCCGCTCGCCTTTGACTTCTTTGGCGCTCGCGCGCGAGCGCTGAACCGGGTCTTCTGTGGTGTGGGAGCGGTAGGCTCCAGCGGATTGGCCGGCTGCTCCGTGCTCGAGGCCGTCTCCGGCAGCGCGCCCGCGTTCTCCGTGGCCGTATTGCTTGTGGCGGCGGGCAGCGTTTCGCGCGGCGCCTGCCCATAGCGGATCTTTTCTCGCTTGCCGGGCTTCTCTGTGGCGGCTTCTTCCTTCTTTCTGCTCTTCTTCTTTTTCTCGGCCGCCGCCGGTGTTGTTGACGCTGCGTTTGTCTCCGTCGCCGAGGCCTGCGCCGCTGGCGGCGCGGCCGCTCCCGGCTTCTGCCGGAACGTGTGCGTGCTCTCGCGGAACCGCGTCCGCTCCACCTTAGCCTTCTTCTTGGGCGCCGGCGGCACGTACGCGCTGAACGTGATGCTCGAATGCAGTTCGGCGGGCGTCGCACCGGTGTCGACATATCCCTGCTTGATCTGGATGAAGGCCTCATCGCGCATCTTGTTCTCATACTCGCGAATTGCCGGCCCCATTAGCGACATGTAATACGCCTGCCCCACGTCCTCCTGCACGTCCTTGAAGGGCCGTGGCCCGCCCGGAGTGTGTTGTATCACTTTCAGAATGATGTAGCCCTGCCGCGTGAGAATCGGTTCGGTGTACTGCCCCGCGCTCAGGCCGAATGTCTTGTCCTCAAGCACTTTGGGCAGTTGGCCCCGCTTGTACTGCCCCAGATCGCCGCCCGAGGCAGCCGTCGAACCGTCGCTGAAGCTCCGCGCCAACTGCGCAAAGTCGCCGCCCGCGTGCAGCCTGGCTTCTATGTCGTCGGCCTTCGCCTTGGCCGCCGCCACCTTGGCCGGATCGTCCTCGTTCGCCTGCCCCATCGAGATGAGAATCTCGCCCAGCCGCACGCTTTCCGGCTGCGCATAATCCTGCTTGTGCGCCTCGTAGTACCGCTCCACCTCGCCCAGCGTGATCTGGATGTGTTCCCCAACCTCCTGCCGCATCACCTCCTGGGTGATGATCTGGTTGCGGATGCTGGCCTTGAAGTCCTCGAACGAAACGCCCTGTTCCTTGGCCGCCTTCTCGAGGTCCTCCATCGAATCCAGGTTGTACTGCTTGCGATACTCGTCCAGGCGCTTTACCAGTTCTGTCTCGCCGGTAATGCCCAGTTCCTTGCCCTTTGAGAGCCACAATTGCTGGTCGATCAGGTTGCGCAGCAGATCCTTGCGCGCCTCCGCCATCTCCTGCATCGATTCGCCGCGCTGCCGCCCCTCCTGGTCCTGTTCGTCCAGCGCACGGTTGTAATCCGACTGGGTGATGATCTGGTCGTTGACGCGGGCGATGATGTCCTCGACCGTCGTCCC
This sequence comes from Acidobacteriaceae bacterium, assembly GCA_003171315.1. Taxonomy (GTDB): domain Bacteria; phylum Acidobacteriota; class Terriglobia; order Terriglobales; family Acidobacteriaceae; genus Telmatobacter. Next base: position 26,346 of record PMYE01000129.1, on the reverse strand, counting down.
GCCATAGGGGCTCCCTGGCTCGTTGGCCTGGCCCCGCGCCGGGCTGGCGGCCACAAGCAGCGCCGTGGCGACCACGAGCGCTGCGCAAATGCGATGAAGTCTCAAAGTCATAAAATCGGGTACCGGCCGGGTGGCTGGCGCGTGGTCCTCTGCCGCCTGATGCATAGACGCCATTGTAAATCCCCGGAGAGCAGAAACGGAAAGCGGGCGCACGACCGCTGCTGCTTTCGCCAGCCCATCGGGCCTCGTGTTCCAGCAAATAGGCTCCGCAACCCTCTGCTACCGCGCCGGGTCCGTACGCGTCAAATCCTACGGTGCTATACTTTAGCCGAAGACGGTCTCGCGGCCTCAGCGCGAGCGGCTCTTCCATCTCGCCGGCCTTGCCGTTAACGGGCAAGGTCAATTTTTATCGAGCGCCGATCCAGCAGCCGGTGGATTCGCTCTCGGGCGGGGGGAGTTCGCCGCCAGGCGCACGGCGCGTTTGCCGTCCGGAGGTTCGGTTTGTCTATGACCCCCCGTGCGCGCCGCGCACTGTTCGCCATTACCCTCTTTTTCGCCGTCTGCGCCGTGGCCGGCGCCGTTCTCGAGCGCCGCGTGGGCGCTCAAGCCTCGCAGGATGAGAGCCAGCTCCGCGACAGCCTGAAATCCTTCACCGATGTCTACGCGGTCGTGGAGCAGAACTACGCCGAGCCCATCACTTCCGACAAAGCCGATGACGCCGTTTACGACGGCGCCATCCCGGGCATGTTGCAGGTCCTCGACCCGCACTCGCATTTCTACGATCCCAAGGCCTACGCCCGCCTGCGCGAAGACCAGCGCGGCCACTACTATGGAGTGGGCATGATCATCCGGCAGCAAAACGACGGCGGCAAGACCAACGTTTATGTCGTGACCCCGTATGAGGACACGCCCTCCTACCGCGCCGGCATCCACCCCGGCGACCTGATTGCCGCGATCGACGGAAAATCCGCTGACGGCTGGTCCGCTGATCAGGTAGCCAAGGCGCTCAAAGGCCCCAAGGGCACGCACGTCCAGGTCTCGATGGTTCGCTACGGCCAGACCAAGCCGCTGATCTTCGACCTCGTCCGCGACGAGATTCCCCACCCCTCCATCGATCTCAAGTTCGAGATCCGCCCCGGCATCGGCTACATCCATCTCACGGAGTTCCAGGAAACCACCGGCGACGAGATGGACGACGCCATCAATAGCTTTGGCGACCTGAAGGGCCTGGTCCTCGATCTGCGCGAGAATCCCGGCGGCCTGCTAAGCCAGGCCGTGGACGTCTGCGACCGCCTGCTCGCCAAGGGCCAAACCATCGTCACCCAGCGCGGCCGCGCCTACTCGGATCAGAACTACGTGGCCACCCACGGCAACGGCGGCAAAACCTTTCCCATCGTTGTGCTGGTCAACCGCGGTACTGCCTCCGCCGCGGAGATCGTCTCCGGCGCGTTGCAGGACCACGACCGCGCCCTCATCGTGGGCGAAACCACCTTCGGCAAAGGCCTGGTGCAGACCGTCTACAACCTCAGCGAGGACACTGGCCTCGCCCTCACCACCTATCACTACTACACGCCCTCCGGCCGTCTGATTCAGCGCAATTACCAGGGGGTTTCGCTCTACGACTACTACAATCACGCCGGCGGCGGGCCCTCTTCCGACTCCAGTAACCGCGAGGTCAAGCTCACTGACTCGGGCCGCACCGTTTACGGCGGCGGCGGCATCACGCCCGACGAAAAGATCGAGTCGCCCAAGACCGCTCGCTTCCAGGACGAGCTCGACTATAAGGACGTCTTCTTCCGCTTCGCGCCGGTTTACGTGGCCACGCACACCGTAGACAAGAACTTCCAGGTCGACGACGCCGTCCTGGCCGACTTCAAGAAGTTCCTCACCAGCCAGGACATTGACTGGACCGAAGCCGACCTGAACGGTTGCACGGACTGGCTCAAGGCGCAAATCAAGAAGGATATCATCACCATCCAATTCGGCCAGCTCGCCGGCCTGCGCGTCATCGCCGACTGGGATCCCATGATCCAGAAGGCGCTCGGCTACATGCCGGAAGCCCAGGCCCTCGAGGATAACGCTCACAAGGTCCTCGCTGAAAAGGCGCAGGCCCGCGCCGCGGAAACACTGGGCGCAGCCTCGCAGCCGTAACTCCGCATCGCCGCTTCCATCCATGCCAAAAAGGCCATCCCTTGCGGATGGCCTTCTTATTCCTTGAATTGCCCGCGGCGCTCACGTCCCGGCCCGCGCCGGATTGCATTGCGGAAGGGTTTCGCGCCCGGCGTAAAACTGCACGCACCTGTACACTCTCCCCATCGCCGGCGCTTCAGCCGCAAGACGATTCAGGCGCGAAAACCGCCGGCTACTTCGGCGGCGCGGGCGGCGGCGCAAAGATCTCGCGCCTCTGCCCCGGTTCCGGTTTCGGTTTCGGCTTGGGAGCCTTCTTCGTCTCTTTTCTTCCCTTGTCCTTGTTACCCATGTTCGCAAGCATGACACAGAAGCGGGCGTCTGAAAAGCCCCGAATGCCGCATCGCCATCCGCGCGGAATCTACCCGGCTCTTGCCATCCCGAGGGGGGCGCGGTTGAGTTACGGCCCGGCTTTCGTCTCGGCCCGCCCTGGCGCATGGACGATACTCTCTATATGCAGTGGTCGCTCAAGCCCGTGGGCGCGAACCAGGACGCCGTCATCATCTCCCCGGGTCCACGCCTGAAAGCAGCCCTCATCCTCGCCATCCTCGCGGACGTATTCCAGATCGCCGTTTTTCCGTTCTTCGTCGAGGGCGCCGCCTCGCCCGCTGACGACATCCTCGATCTCTGCATTGGGGGCGTGCTCACCCTTCTCCTCGGCTGGCATTGGGAGTTTGCGCCGTCGTTTCTCGCCAAGCTCGTGCCTGGTGTCGATTTTGTTCCTCTCTGGACGCTTGCCGTTGCCAACGTTTACCGCAAATCGAAACGAGCCGTGGTTTCGGTGGAAGCTAGCGGGCGCCAACCCCCCGCGGGAACTACCCCGCCTTATGGATCCGGCCCGAAATGATTGCAACGTACAAAGCTGTCATCCTGAGCGAAGTCCGCCGCGGCGGACGCAGTCGAAAGCCTGCCCTGAGCGAGTTCGCCGCAGCGAACGAGTCGAATGGGGATCTGCGGTTGCTTTTGCTGGGGCCTTATTTTGTAGCAACAATATCGGGCCGGATCAATAATCCTGATCGGGAAACCTGAACCGGCGTGCCGCGACGGCCGCTCCACAGACCACCCTCCGCGCCGTAGCTCCGCATCACGCGATTTCCGATTGCAGTTCGACTGGGACCGGCGCCCCTGCAAGTGTCACGAATCGTTCGGGCCGGCAACAAGCTTTCTCTAGCTGCGCCAGATCCGCCTGCATCTCCCGGTCTGCGCCCAGCGATTCCAGCGTGGCTTGCAGAATCGCGGCCGCTCCGGCATCCGCGGGCCGCTCGATTCTGTAGTGCATCCATTTGCCCTCGCGCCGCGCCTTCACAATCCCCGCCCGGCGCAGATACGCAAGGTGCCGCGACACCTTCGGCTGGCCCTGCTTCAGGATCTCTACGAAGTAGCACACGCACACTTCGCGCCCGCTCATCAGGTTCAGCAGGCGCAGCCGCGTGCGGTCGCCCAGGGCTGCAAACAGGCGAGGCAGGTCAAAGGATTGAGGGCCACGTCCCATCTCTCTAAATATACGCCTTGACAAATATAATCGCCGGGAATATATTCGCTTAAGCATATGCGAAGGAGGGCGCGAATGGCAGCCCCGGCGGAAGTGAAAGAACAAGTGAAGCAGAAGTATGGCAGCGCGGCGCGCGCCGTGGCGGAGTCGGGCACTTTGCAGGCATGCTGCGACCCCGGCCTGCGCTGCTGCGACCCCATCACCGCCAATCTCTACAGCGACGGCGAAAAGGGCCTCATCCCTGAGAAGGCCGTGCAGGCCTCGCTGGGCTGCGGCAATCCCACCGCGCTCATCGATCTCAAACCCGGTGACGTGGTGCTCGACCTCGGCTCCGGCGGCGGTATCGATGTGCTGCTCTCCGCGCGCCGCGTGGCTCCCGGCGGCAAGGCTTACGGCCTCGATATGACCGATGACATGCTCGCCCTGGCCCGCGAAAACCAGCGCAAGGCAGGCGTCGAAAACGTCGAGTTCCTCAAAGGCGAGATCGAAAACATTCCCCTGCCCGGCAACTCGGTCGACGTGGTCATCTCCAACTGCGTCATCAACCTCTCTGCTGACAAGGACCGGGTCCTGCGCGAGACGTTTCGCGTGCTCAAGCCGGGCGGCCGCTTCGCCGTCTCTGACATCGTCGTGCTCGGCGCCGTTCCCAGTGCCGTGCGCCAGAGCATGTTGCTATGGGTGGGCTGCATGGCGGGCGCTCTGGAAGAGCAGGACTACCGCGCCAGGCTCATCGCCGCCGGCTTCACCGATGTCACCATCGAGCCCACGCGCATCTACAACGTCGAAGATGCCCGCAGGTCGCTCACCGAGGCGGGCGTCGATGTCGACGCCATCGCTCCCCAGGTCGAAGGCAAGTTCTTGAGCGCCTTCATCCGCGCCGTCAAACCTCAACCCTCTTGCTGCGCGCCCGGGTGCTGCGGCGAGGGTGCAACATCGTAGGCCTCTGGCCGTTAATCCTGTGTAAACCCGGGGTGCCCCAGGTCCCGGGGTCCCCACAGACAGGTCTTTGTCTGTGGGGTGGAGGTCCCGATTTTGGGACCTCGGATAGCGCCAGCTCAAATCGCGAACCAAGGAATTGCACGACGAGAGATCGAGTGTCCTGAGTCTAAAGTTCGTATCAATAGAAAATTGTCATCCTGAGCGGAGTCCGCCGCGGCGGACGGAGTCGAAGGATCTGCGGTTGTTCTTCGCTTTTTTGTCACGAAATTCGGAGTCACCACACTAGGAGCCGCATCATGCCCAACCACTACAACGTCCTCTTTCTCTGCACCGGGAACTCCGCGCGGTCCATTCTGGCTGAGGCCATCCTGAATCGCAAGGGCAGGGGCATTTTTACTGCCTACAGTGCCGGCAGCCATCCGTCTGGAACGGTCCGGCCCGAGGCGCTGAACCAGCTTGACCTTGCGCACATACCCACCGCCGGCCTGCGCAGCAAATCCTGGGACGAGTTCGCCGCACCCTCCGCGCCCAAGATGGACTTCGTCTTCACCGTCTGCGACAACGCGGCCAAGGAAACCTGCCCCTACTGGCCCGGCCAGCCCATGACCGCGCACTGGGGCGTCCCCGATCCAGCCGCGGTGACGGGCACACCGGAACAGATTGATCGCGCCTTCCGCGACGCCTTTTCCATCCTCGACCGGCGTATCAGCCTGTTCCTCTCGTTGCCGCTTGCTTCGCTCGAGCAGCTCGCCATCCAGCGCGAGATCGACAAAATCGGCCGCTCCTGATCGGCCGCTCCTGACTAGCGGTTCGCGCCGCAAGGCGGCAAGTATATTTCTTTGTTCTGAGGTTTGCTTATGAAGATGACACGCCGGCTCTCGTTTCTCGATCGCTATCTCACCGCGTGGATCTTCGCCGCCATGGTGGTGGGTGTGGCGCTCGGATGGCTCGTTCCAGGCGTCGTTCCATTTCTCAACCGCTTCAGCATCGGCACCACCTCCATTCCCATCGCCGTGGGCCTGATCGTGATGATGTACCCGCCCTTCACCAAGGTCCGGTACGAAGAGCTGCACGAAGTCTTTCGCAACAAGAAAGTGCTCGGCCTCTCGCTGGTGCAGAACTGGCTCATTGGGCCCGTTCTTATGTTCGTCCTGGCCGTCGTGTTCCTGCGCGGCTACCCGGAATATATGGCCGGCCTAATTATGATCGGCCTCGCGCGCTGCATCGCCATGGTCATCGTGTGGAACGAGCTCGCCAAGGGCGACACCGATTACGCAGCCGGCCTGGTGGCCTTCAACTCTCTCTTTCAGGTCTTCTTCTACTCGCTCTATGCCTGGGTCTTCATCACCGTTCTCCCGGCGAAGCTCGGGTTGCAGGGCGCGGTCGTCCATGTCTCCATCGGTCAAATCGCGCAGAGCGTATTCATCTACCTGGGCGTCCCCTGTCTTGCCGGATTCCTCACCCGCACCGTGCTCGTCCGCGCCAAAGGCCGCGCTTGGTACGACCACAACTTCGTCCCGCGCGTCGGTCCGCTCACCCTCGTGGCTCTCCTCTTCACCATCGTCGTCATGTTCTCGCTCAAAGGGAGCTACATTGTCCGTCTCCCCCTCGATGTCCTCAGGATTGCCGCGCCGCTCCTAGTCTATTTCGTCGTCATGTTTCTGGTCTCGTTCTACATGAGCCGCAGGCTCGGCGCGGACTATTCCATAACCACGACGCTTTCCTTCACCGCCGCCTCGAACAACTTCGAGCTGGCTATCGCTGTCGCCGTCTCCGTCTTCGGCATCAATTCGGGAGCTGCCTTCGCCGCCGTCATCGGGCCGCTGGTCGAAGTTCCCGTGATGATTGCCTTGGTCAACGTGGCACTCTTCTTTCAGCGCCGCTATTTTCCCGATCCGCAGCCGGCGCGGATCGATTCCGTCTGCGTATCCGCCCGGAAATAAGCCCGTATCTCTTGCCTGATGAAGCGCCTGAAGCGACGTGGTCTCTCCTCCGCAATCGTTGCGGTTGAGCCATTCGGAAGTTGTCAAGCCCCCCGCCGCCCGGATCGAACCTCCTCATTTGTCCTAAGTCGTTGTTTTCTTAGTCTCTTGTCCCCTCGCTCCCTCGTTCCCTCATGTTTGCAGAGAATTTCCCTTGTTCAGCGCACAATGTCTGTATACATCGTCTGAGATGTCCGTCCTGCGTCCCGGAACCCGTCCTGAGCGAAGCCGGGGTATCTCCTGTCCCCCGTCTTTCGCAACCGGCTACAGGCTATCCAATTCAGCAACACGAGCTGGAAGCTAGAAGCTAAAAGCTAAGAGCTGCTTTTCACCCCTACCCCCCTATACCCAGGTGGGGTATCAAAACCGCTCATTTTCCAGTCTAAGTCTTTCAGAATCAATAACGGCCCGTCCAAAAAGGCTCAAAACCGCGGCGATTTTCGTTGCCAAACGTCGCCAAACGTGGTCCGAAAGACAGCGCTGGGAAGAGAGAAAATGCAAGCAGTCCCCACAGTGACAGAATGACGCTCAGCGGTTGATCGGCTGGAGTTATTGAAGGATTTGGAGGCGCGGGCCGGGATCGAACCGGCGCATAAAGGTTTTGCAGACCTCTCCCTTACCACTTGGGTACCGCGCCTCGGGCTGCCCGCCTCACCGGATGCGGATCGGTCCACGCCGCGATCCAGCCGGCCGAAATGCTCCGGGAAGATACGGAATGGAGCGGGAGACGAGACTTGAACTCGCGACCCTCGCCTTGGCAAGGCGATGCTCTACCACTGAGCTACTCCCGCTTGACGCAAGTTCGAGTATACCGGGCGGCGAAAACCGGGTCAAACCGGCCCGCACCGTGCAAGTCCATGGCGGGAGAACGAAACATCACTGCATTCCGCTCACCGCCATCGCGGCCGCATGGCATGCCCCGCGCCGATTGACCCGCCCCTCGGATTCCCGTAGACTTAAAGATTGCGAGGGATGCGGCTCGAGCTGCCTTCCACACCGCATCATTTTCCCTGAAAACAGGACCACCCCTGCACTTCAGGCTTTGGAGATGGAAGCAAAACCATGGCAAATCACGTATCAGCGCTGAAGCGCGTCCGCCAGACCGAAACCCGCACTGAAGTCAATCGCGCCAACCGCAGCCGCGTGCGCTCGAGCCTGCGTTCGCTGCGCGAGGCTCTGGCCAAGGGCAATGTGAAAGAAGCACAGGCGCAGTACCGGGCCACCGTTTCGGCCCTCGACAAAAGCGTGCAAAAGGGCGTACTCCACTCGAACACCGTTTCCCGCTACAAGAGCCGTTTGAACGCGCGCCTGAAGGCTCTGGCCACTGCCAAGGCGTAACGGAGCCGTTGCCGCAGATTCAATCGGCAGAACACGAGCAGCCGGGAGCGATCCCGGCTGTAGCTTTTTGCCCCGAGGTTTCTCCAGCACGCGCGCTGCCAGGTGGCAGTCGCACAATCTCTTCTTCTCGGCTGGCGCGTCATGCCGGCTCACGGATTCTTGCGCAGCAGCGGCTTAAGAACCGGATAAAGCGTATAGGCGATGATCTCTGACCCCTTCGAGGTGGGATGTATGCCATCGCTCTGGATGGTTCCCGGAACGTGGACCAGATTCTTGTAGAGCATGGGCACCAATGCCACGTGGTGCCGTGCGGCGAGATCGCGGAAGATCCGATCGAACGACCGGATGTAGTCAGGCCCATAATCCGGCGGAAGCGTGATGCCGGCGAGCACGATCTTCACGTGAGCTTTCTCCAGGCCCGTGAGCACCTGGTCGAGATTGTTGCGCGTCTGGTCGACGGGCAGGCCGCGCAGGCCGTCGTTCCCGCCAAACTCCACAATCACGATGGTAGGATGCAGCTGCAACACGTAGGGCAGGCCGGCAAGCGCGTCTTTGGTGGTGGCGCCGGGCGTTCCCTGGTTGATCACCTTGTATGCGTAACCCTGCGCATCGAGGATGCTCTGCAGGAAGTCGGGATAAGCTTGGCCGAAGGAAAGGCCGTACCCGGCGGTGATGCTGTCGCCATAGCAAACAAGGATCGGCCGATCGGCGGCATGGAGCGGCCCCGCCAGCGACACAAGCAGGCAACATGCAACAAGAACCGCGCGCCGAACGTCCACGTATACAGTGTAGCTGCGCGCGCGAGGGCGCATCCGCGCCAAAGTTCAGAGGATCGGGCAATTACACTGCGAGTGGCAGGAGGGCGGATTGATTCAGGTCAAAGGCGCGAAGAAGTGGATCCAGAACGGCGCGCGGCGCGTGGACATTCTGCAGGGAATCTCGCTGGAGATTCCGGCGGGGGAGTTTGTGGCCATTATCGGTGCGAGTGGAAGCGGCAAGAGCACGCTGCTGGGTTTGCTCGCCGGCCTCGACACGCCCAGCGAGGGCGAGATCTGGCTGGATGGCGTACCCATCCACAACCTGGCGGAGACTGAACTGGCAGCGGTGCGCGGGCGCAAGATCGGCTTTGTCTTCCAGTCCTACCAGCTGATTCAAACGCTTACCGCTCTCGAGAATGTGCTGCTGCCTTACGAACTAAACGTGGAAGGCAACGGTCTGGCACAGGCGCGCCGCATGCTCGATGCGGTGGGTTTGGGTGAGCGCATGGATCACTATCCCGTGCAGCTTTCTGGCGGCGAGCAGCAGCGCGTGGCCCTGGCGCGGGCCTTTGTTGTCGAGCCCCCGATCGTGATGGCCGATGAGCCCACCGGCAACCTCGACTCGGCGAACGGCCGGATGGTTCTCGATCTGCTCCTCGAACGGAATCGCAAGGCGGGAACCACATTGGTTCTGGTTACGCACGATCCTGAAGTCGCCAGCCGCGCCGACCGCAGGATTGTGCTTAAGGATGGCCTTGTGGTCGAGGACTCAAAGCCCGGTCCGTTTCCGCCTGACCCGCATCCACAGCAAGGAGAGCAATGGCCAAGCGCGCATTGAGCTGGAAGCGCGCGGCGGCCATCGGCTGGCGGGACCTCAAGTCCGCACCCGGCAAGTTCGCCTTTGTCGTTTTGTCCGTGGCCGTTGGCGTAGCTGCGCTGGTGGGTGTGCGCGGGCTAAGCGATAGCTTTCGCGGCACTTTCAATACAGAGGCGCGCTCGCTGCTGGCCGCCGATCTGAGCGCGCGCATGTTTCGTGCGCCCACGCCCGAGGAGCTCAGCAAGGTTGTTGCGATCGAAGCGCAAAGCGGCGGTGCAATCCGCGCCACATGGGTCACTGAAACCGTCTCCATGGCTTCCGTTTCAACGGATCCCGTGCCGCTGCCGGTCTCGCTCAAGGCGGTTGATCCCGCGGAGTATCCCTACTATGGAACGGCGGAACTGGATCCGGCGATGCCGCTGCGGCAGGCTCTCCAGGACGACTCCGCCGTGGTGGCGGATGAATTCCTCATCCGCCTCAACGCACGCGTCGGCGGCACGCTGCGACTGGGTGGCAGAGACTTCCGCATCGCAGCGGTGCTGAAACAGGAGCCCGACCGCATCTCCTCGGGCATGGGATTGGGGCCGCGCGTGATGATCTCGCAGGCAGCCCTCGCGCGTACCGGATTGCTGGCGCCTGGCAGTCGTGCAAGCCGGCGATTACTCGTCAAGCTGCCGGACAAGCCGCCGCGCGGACTCACCGCCGACGCCGAGGCCGCGGCGGTCCGCGCGCAACTGGAAGCGGCGCTGCCCGAGGCGCAAGTGATCGACTTTCGCGAGGGTAATCCCGCGCTCACTCGCGGCCTCGACAATGCGACTTCCATCTTGAGTCTCATCTGCCTGGTGGCCATGGTGCTGGGCGCCATCGGTGTAGCCATGGCCATGCACGCGCACCTCGAGCAGCGCATGGACATGCTGGCGATCCTCAAGGCGCTGGGCGCGGACTCTTCGGACCTGCTGCGCATCTTTCTTTTGCAGACGCTGGGTCTGGGCCTTGCCGGCGGCTTGCTGGGCGTGGCCGCGGGCGTGGCCGTGATGGCGGCGCTGCCCGCAGCCTTTGTCCATTTGCTTCCCCTGCACGTGATTCTTCGGTTTCCCTGGCAGTCGGCGCTGGCCGGACTGGGGACGGGACTTTTGACCACGCTGCTGTTCTGCCTGCCGCCGCTGCTCGACGTGCGCGCAGTAAGGCCGGTGCTGGTGCTGCGCAGGCTGGTGGAGCAGGGAGCGCCGGGCATTGGCGGATGGTTTGCGCGCTGGTGGGCGCGTAGCGTGCAACTCGGGATCGCCGCGGCAGTGGTGGTCGCGCTGGGCGCCATCGCGTGGGCGCTCTCCGATTCGCCCAGGGTGGGCGCGTGGTTTGCTTTGCTGTTCACCATTGCTCTTGTGGTTCTGCTCGCGATGGCTGCCGTGGCGCTGCGCACGGTTCGGTTTCTGCTCGATCGCACGCGTTTGCGCCTGCCTTCGTCGCTGCGCCACGGCCTCGCCAATCTTTACCGGCCGGGCAACCAGTCCGCCGCGGTGCTGGCGGCGCTGGGCTCGGGAGTCATGCTCATTCTCACGGTCTATCTCATGCAGAATGGCCTCCTGCGCGATCTGCGGGAAACGGCATCGCCCAAGCTGCCCAATGTGTTCTTGATTGATGTGCGGACCGATGAGGTCGATGGTGTCAAAGCGTTCTTTTCGCATCAGCCGGGCGTCAGCCAGCCGCCGAACCTGATTCCCGTGGTAATGGGACGGTTCGTCTCGATCAACGGGCAGCCTGTGCAAGAGATGAAAGGCCAGCACTACCCGCGCCGCATGCTGGAGAGCGCCGAACTGAGTTGGGCCGATGCGCCGCCTGAAGGCGACAAAGTGACGGAAGGCGCGTGGTGGACGAACGCCAGCGCTGCGCAACTTGCGGTAAGCACCTCCGTGGCTCAACGCCTCCATCTTAGCGTGGGTTCGACGATGGAGCTGGAGACCGGGGGAACGACGCGGACGCTCAAAGTAGCCGCCATCTATCGCGCCGACGGTCAGCATCTGGGTGCGCGCGTGCAGTTTGTTCTGCCGTCTGGGTTGATCTCCGATCAGCCGTCCACATGGTACGGTGGCGCGCATATCGATCCCCAACAGGTGGCCGCGCTGGAGCGCGCTTTGTACTTGGCTTATCCCACCATTACCGTCATCAACGTCGCCGATGTGCTGGAGCGGATAGAGAGCGTGGTCGATCAGATCACTTTCGTGGTGCGGCTGCTCGCCGGGTTCTCGATGCTCGCGGGCTTAACGATTCTCGCTTCGAGCATCGCCGGCACGCGCTTCCGCCGCATGCAAGAGGCGGTCGTGCTCAAAACGCTGGGCGCCACGCGTATGCGTATCGTACGCACCTTCAGCGTGGAGTTCAGCGTTCTGGGTCTGCTGGCAGGCGCGGTCGGTGTCGTTTTCGCCAACCTGCTCGCGCGCGTCCTTTTGCACCGGCTCGACGTGACCTTTCAAATCGAATGGGGCGCGACGCTCGCGGCGCTCGCCGGAACCGCGGTGCTGGCCACGGCCACGGGCTGGATCGCCAGTTACCGGATCCTCGGCCTGCGTCCTCTTGAGACGTTGCGCGAGGAGTGAGAAAGACAGGGAAGTGGGAGCAGGGAACAGGGAAAAGTACGGTTCGCGATCAACGAGCCTTTACGCAGCACTGCGAATGCAATCTGTTCCGCAGTCAGGCGTGCGTTGCGAAGGACCTGCCAGGGCTTTCTTCCCTTATCCCCGGTTGCTGTGAGATGCCTTCTTCCATTTAGTCCAGCCAGAGTGGCGAAGCCGTTGCACCGGGTGGTTCACAACAAGAGGTTGCTTCCGGACGCGCATAGGTCATACTTTTCCTGTGCATAGAATCCTCGGGACAGTGGCTTTTGTGGCGGCATGTGGGTGTCTGGGCGCTCATTGCCAGACAATTGCGCCGGCGTGGCAGAACGCAGCCGAGCGAGCGGCACGCCAGGCGCCGCAGGCGAGAATTGCGGTGCTGGACATCGCGAGCGGACGTTTAGTGGCGGCATACAGGCTCACCGACGCAGCACGTACGCTGGCAGCACCTGGCTCAACGCTGAAACCGCTGGTTCTGTATGGTCTGGTGAGCGCGGGGCGCTGGGACCCGGCGAACCGCATAGCCTGCAACCGGCAACTCGTGGTCGCCGGGCATCGGCTGGCATGTACGCACCCGCCCGCGCCGCCCTTCGATGCCCGCGAAGCCCTTACGTGGTCGTGCAATTCCTACTTTGCCGCCGTGGCGCGCACACTGCAGCCCGGTGAATTGGGCCGCTTGCTTCGGCCCACCGGTTTGCTCGGCGCAACTGGCCTTGCGCGCGAAGAAGCGGTGGCCGAGTTTCGCGAACCGATGTCCGTGGATGCGGAGCAGTTGACTTTGTTAGGCGTGGAAGGCGTGCGCGTGACGCCGCTGGAGTTGGCCGTGGCCTATCGCTGGCTGGCGCTGGAACTCGTGGCCCATCCCGATTCCGAAGCAGCCAGGGTGGTGCGCGCAGGGCTCGAGGACTCGGCCAGTTTCGGCATGGCTGGGCAGGCGAGTTTGGGCGGCGTTGCTGTGCTGGGAAAAACGGGAACGGCCGGTAGCGCGGCATCGAGCCAGTCTCATGGCTGGTTTGTGGGCCTCGCGCCTGCGCAGAAACCCGAAGTGGTGATCGCTGTGTACCTGCCTGCAGGCCGGGGCACGGATGCGGCGCACGTGGCGGGGGAGCTTTTAGCTAACGCGCCTCTGGAGCGGCCGTGAACAGACCATGGGTTGCGCGATCATTGGCGAGCCTGCTGGCGGCTGCCGGCGTGGTTTTGAGCGGAGTCCAATCCGTGCCGCGGCGTACAGTGATTGCTGCCGCGGCGCCGCCCGTTGCGCGGGAAACGTTGCGTGTGGGAATGTGGACGCTATGGCATGACCGCGAAGTCGTCGTGACACCGATTGGGCCGGATCGCAAAGTCGTGTTGCGAAGCTGCGCCGGGTGCGCCACCCTCACATTTGCTGAACCCGCCCATGTGAAAGCCGAGGGGGATGCTGTGAGGCTGACGGCGGCGGGCAGAACGGGAAGCGCGAAGCGTCTCTCGCTTGCTGGTCCCGTCACGCTCACGGCGCACGGCGAGAGCGTAACGCTTCAGAATCCCGCGACCATCACCGCAAAGGCCGGCGCGCTGGCGATCGTCGTGACTCTTCCGGTGGAGAGCTATGTTGAGCGGGTGGTGGCAAGCGAGAGCGGCCCTGCGGACAGCCAGGAGTCGCTGAAGGCCTTGGCGATCGTGGTGCGGAGTTTCGCGCTGCACGAGGCGCACGGACACGCGGATTACGACTTGTGCGACTCGACTCACTGCCAGCTCTTGCACTGGGGCAAACACAGCGGGCACATGGGTGCGGCGCACGCGGCCACGCTGGCGACCGCGGGGGAGACGTTATGGTTCCACGGTGAGCGCGCGCTGGCCTACTTTGGGAAGGACTGCGGCGGACGGACCGCTTCACCGGCCGAGATTTGGCCTCATGCCAGGCCGGTTCCCTACATGCCATCGCAGCCCGATCGATTCTGCACGGCGGACGGCGGAAGCGAGTGGGCGGCTGAGATCACGCGTGCGGAGTTGTCTGCGGCCCTCGCCGCGCATGGGCTCGCCGCGCCCGGATGGCAGGCCCTCAGCGTCGCCCGCCGTGGCGACTCCGGCCGCGCTGTCGCGCTTAAACTCGACGGGCACGAGATCGACGCCGAGGAGTTCCGGCTGGCCGTCGGCGAATCGCTGGGATGGAACCGGATTCCGAGCACATGGTTTGAGGTGAGCCGCCAGGGCGATCATTTTGAATTTCATGGGCGCGGATGGGGCCATGGCGTGGGCCTGTGCCAGAAGGGCGCGGCGGCGATGGCCGCGCAGGGGCACACGGCGCGCGAAATTCTGCGGCAGTATTTCCCCGGCGCGGAGGCCGACGACGAAGCAACCGGGCAGTCATGGAGGAGCCTTGCAGGCAGCGGGTTTGTTCTCGAATCTCTCGATGGCGCCGACGCGGCATACATACCCGATCTGGACCGCGCGCTGGCCGAGGCGTCGGAGCGCTCGGGCCTGAACGCAACCGCTCCCTTCACCGTGCGCGCCTTCGTTTCCACGCCTGCCTTTCGTGAGGCCACGCTTGCGCCCGGATGGGTGGCGGCTTTTACTGAGGGCAATTGGATCGGAACCCAGCCATTACGCACGCTGGCTGCGCGCCATCTCCTGGCCGGAACCATGCGCCACGAGTTTCTGCACGCGCTGGTGGAGCTGCAGGCCGGCCCCAACGCGCCGCTTTGGCTGCGTGAGGGGCTGGTGGAAGTATGGAGCGGACCCGGCGCCGAGATCAATCCGCCGCGCGGGTCCAAATCCACACCCGCCCCCTCGCTCTCGCCCGACGCCGTGGATTCCGCGCTGGCGCACGCATCGACTGAAGTTGCGTCGGAAACCGCGCATCGCGCCGCCGCCTGGTACACCGCGCAACTGCTCGCGCGCTACGGCCGCGCGCAGTTGCTCGAATGGCTGCGTTCAGGCCTTCCCAGCGGAGTCGCCGCCTCCCTCAGGCAGCGGTAGCCGGACGGAGTCTTCGTCAAGCGGTCCGGAGTGCACGGGAGCAGTAATGAGGGAATCGTCGCCGGGTTGCTCCGCGGTGTGCCCGCTACGGTTCAACTGCACTGCCGCCCACGCCAGCAGCAGGACCCAACTTGCTACAGCCAGCAAATAGGCGCCGGCCAGCTTGAGCGCCACGGCCCACACCTGATGCGCCACCGTTCCGTGAGGTTCGCCGGTGAAGAAATGGCTTGGCAGCGTGACGGCCACGAGCGCCGCAATCACCGCAGCGAGCCACCAGCGCCAGTTGAGCAGGAGACGGATGAGCTTTCTCCATGGCAGCCGCCAGCCCCACTGCGCCGAGGCCATGGCATTGGGAATCACTTTCGCCGGCACCACAATCCAACGCCAAATCCAGACGAGGAGCGTGAGCCAGGTTTGAATGTGCTCGTAAGTGAAGAGCGTGGCCCGCGCGTGAGCCGAGGCGCGCGAGTTCAGATATCCCGCCCATAAGGGAATCTGATCGTCGCACCAGTCGAGAATTGCCCAAGCGCCCCAGACAATGGCGGCCCAGATCAGGAGCGTGAGTGCGCCCATAGCCAGTGGGACACGCCCCTGCTCCTGGTTGAGCAGGCCGCGCATGGTTCCGGCGTTCAGGAGCAGCAACACCGCGAGCAGCGCCAGCGGCAGCAGCAGCGTCAATCCCACTTGCCATGCGTGCTTGTCGGGCAGGCGGGTCCATGCAACGCCGGCGAGGACAAGCAGCAGCATAGCCCAGAACTGGGCTGCAACCCACGCAACGCTCAAGCGGAGCCGGCGAAACAGATCTTTCAAAGTGCTTGTAGCTGCAACATCGTTCACGGCTGCACCTCCAGCGTTGCGGGATCGGTGGTGGTCTGGACGTTCGATTGGTACATGGGCCCGGCCTGCGCGGGGCTGATCTGGAACTTGCCGGGATTGTCGGCCTTGAGCAGGTAAACGTACACGGTGCGCTGTGCGAAATCGGTGTTGAAGAAGGCCGCGCGGTCGTCGTGGAACTCTTTGCGCGTAAACCAGTCGGCCCACCAGTCGGGTTTGCTGTTCAGTGTGTAGAGGCCGGTTTCAGGCAGAAACTCCGTCCCCGCCGGAATCGGATCCTCGGCCAGCAGATACTTCCAGCCGGTCCCGCTGAGCGCCAGCCTGACGGCCACGATGTCGCCCACGTGGACCGGGCCTTTCAACGGAACCAGGTCGTAGGTGATGGGATCGGTTGGCTTATCCTGGCGCTTTTGGAGCAAGTAGTAGTCGCGCGTGATGTTGAGCGCGAGCTGGCCCTGCTGGAACGCTTTGCGGTCGGTGGAGTACCAACTGCTTTCGGCGGACCAGTAGGTGATTCCGTTGCCGCTCTTGCGGATGGTCACCTGGCCGCCGCTCGCCAACTGCGCCGCGGAAACCTTGATTTGCCAGGGCGCGGCGAACGCATCCTCGGGCCCGAAGTGCCGCTTGCCCACGCTCGCGCCGTTCACCAGCACCTCCACATCGGAGCTATTGGCGAGCTCGCCGCTCAGAGTCAGGTAATCGGTGAGTCCCTGAATCACCATCGACGTCTGCTTGGTCGAGTACCAGTAGCCACCATCACGATGTTCGGCCAGCCAGCGCGCGGCTTTCGGCATCAGGCCGCTGGCGCGATCCTGCCGGATGAGCAGCTTGAGCGCGAAGGCCGTCGTCTCCGGCGAGGTGTCGTCCCAGAAATCCATCATGCCGTCGTAGTTGCCCTCCCAGTGCGCGTCAAAGTCCGTGGCTTTGGCTTTCTTTTCGAGCAACTCCGCGGCTTGATGTGCCCGGCTGTCTCCGGCGGCATCGAGCGCAAGTCCGGCCAGCGCCAGCCCCTCGTCGCTCAGCTTGTCGCGGCTGTCCCACGTTTTGTCGAGCGCGTCTTTCGGTGCGCCGCCGGTGGTGGCGAGTGCGTAGACCGTGTAGGCGCGCAGGTCGGGAATCATGTCGGGATGCGCGGCGAGCATGGCGATGAGCCAATTGCGGCCCTTCTCTAGATGCGCGGGACGACCCATCGCTGTTGCCGAATCGATCGTGTAGCCCGCCGCTTGTGCCTGACCCAATCCACTCACCACGTACGCAGTCATGAAGACCATGCTCGGATCGTCCTGCCACCAGCCCCATCCCCCGTCGTCGTGCTGATAGCTGTAGAGCCGCTCCAAACCGGCCTGCACCATGTCGTTCAGCGTCTTGCGGTCGATGGGTGACTTGAGATGGAGCTTGTCGACCGCCTGCGCTACGATCAGGTCGGGCAGGAAGCTCGACATGGTCTGCTCGGTACAACCCCACGGATAGCTCGTGAGGTAATCGAGCGCGTCAAAGACGGTGCCGGCGACGGACGGCGCCACGGTAATGGTCAACCCGCGCGAGCCCGCATCCGATCCGTCCGGATAGGTGTACGCCCACTGGTTCTGACCCGAGCCGGAAAAAATTACTCCTGTTCCCGCGGCCCGCTGCTTGACGCCATAGGGCAAAATCGGCAACGTCATTTCCAGCGCGTCCGATTCTTCATTCGTCAGCGCCTTTGCCGTCAGTACGGCATTGCCCGTCACGCGTGCCTTCACCCGCCAGTCCACGTAGCTCTCGCCCTTGGCGGGAATGTTCACTTTCTGCGTTTGCCCGCTCAGAACGTCCACTCCGCTCACGTCCAGCGCGAAGGTCACGTCCTTGGCCGTCCCCAGGTAGTTGTGCGCGATCACCCGCAGCACCGTCTCGTCGCCCTGCCGGAAGAAGCGCGGCGCGGCCAGCCGCACAATCAGGTTCTTGCGCACGAGCACGCGCGTGACCACGCCGCCGGCTTTGCCATCGTCGGTCATGGCGCGGACGGTTGTGCGCCACGTGGTCAGCGCATCCGGGAAGTTGAATTCCACGCGGGCGTGGCCGTCGGCGCCGGTGCGCACGTCGGGATTCCAATAGGCTGTGTCGGGAAAGGCCTTGCGCACCTTGGGAACTACCAGGTCCGATCCTGGCTTCACCTGCGCCATGCGCGGATGGTAAAGGCCGTTGGCCAGACCGGCCAGCAGCGGGCTCTTGGCGCCCGCTTGGCCTGAGAAGTAGAACTCAAACGAGGTTTGCGGGGCGAGATAGACCTCTCGCTTGGGATAGAACGAGGCCACAATGTCGCCCGTCGTATCGGGCCGCACGGAGTAGAGCGCCTCATCCACCACGCCAAAACTCAGATCTGCCTCGACCGGCTTGCCTGCGGAATCCACCGCCTGCACGTCGAAGCTGCCTTTTTCGCCGGGTTCGTATTGGCTTTTGCCCGGCGTAGCGGTAATGGTCAGCGTGCGCTCCGTGAGCGGAACCTTCAGGCTCTTTTGCGCCGTCATCAACTGATCGTCGTGGACGATGATCGCGGACACTACTAGGTTTGGCTGCGCCTGCTGCGTGATGGGTACATCGAACGCGACACTGGCGCCCGTGGCGTGGATCAGCCGCCGCGACTGCACGCTGTCGCCTTCGGTCGTGATAACGGCCCACGACTCAGACAAACCGGTCACCAGCAGCAAGTGCGCGGTATCGCCCACCTGGTAGGTTTTCTTGTCCGCAACAATCTGCGCCTGCGCGTTGGGTTGATACCATGTGCCGGCGCCGTTCCAGATCCAGATCCAGGTCTCGCCCTGGACGGTTCGGTTTTCCGGGGTCTGCGCGCTGGCAGTCACCTCGAAGTCTCCGCTGCCGCTGATGGGCAGATCCACCAGGACTGTGCCATCCGCGCCGGTCGCAGCATCTTTGCTGGCCGTGGGCGTCTCGGTCCGCTGGTGAGTCACGGAATCCCAGGTTTCCAGCGCCGCGGCGATGTGCACCGGGGTCTGCACCGGTTTGTTGTCGTAGTCCTGCGCCGTCACTTTCACGCGCGCAGGCTGCCCCGCCTGGATGACATAACTTGTGGGTTCCACACTCACGCGGAACGATCCGTAGGTGGCCAGCACCGTCGCGTGGCCGGCCACCTCGCGGTTCGCCGCGTCGGTCACTCGCGCCTCCACGCGATAGTCCTGGTCGGTGTGTTTGCCGTCAACTTCCGTAGGCAGCGTAACCGTCAGCCGGCCGTCTGCATCGAGCACGCCCTGGTGCTCTTGCTGTTCGGTCTGACCCCAGGCGTAGTCGGATTCGTCCAGATCGCTCGATTCGGCGGAATCGTCGCCTTCGCCGTTCTCGGCCTCCTCGTCCTCATCCCACCAATAATGAGTGGACGTGTGCACCACGTAGGTCACTTTGGCGCCTGAGACCGGCTCGCCAAAGAAGTACCGCGCCTCGATGGTGGCCTGAATGGTGTTGCCCTGGAGCACGCGCGGCGCCGCGGGCTTCACTGTCACCTGGTACTCGGGTTTCTTGTACTCCTCGACATAGAAGCTGCCGCTGCCGCCGATTTCCTGCTCCGCTAACTCGATGTAGTAGTAGCCCAGCGCCGCATCGGATCCCAGGTCGAGGTCCACCGCGACCGTTCCGTGCGACGAAAGAGTCAGCTCTTTTCGGAGCACATCCTTGTTATCGGGGCCGTGCACGACGAGCGTGGCCGTTTGTTGACCGGGAAGCACAAGAGCGTCGTTCTGCTCGCGGCGCACGATCCCTTTGATGTGCACCGTATGCCCCGGCCGGTAGACCGGCCGATCGGTATAGATATAGGAACGCTCCTGTGTCGAGTTGTTGCCGGTAAAGTTGTAGCTCCACGGCGTCACCAGGGCGGCATCGGCTCCGCTCCGCGCCAGGATCCACACGTTTTCCGGCTCCGCTCCCTGCGCGCCGCCGCGGATCTTCATTGTCAGCGAAACAAGACCGTCGCTGCCGGTCCTGCCCGAAGACTGCAGTTGCCCGTTCGCCCAAAGCGCAACATCCGTGCCCACCGCCGGTGCGCCCGTCTTGCGATCGGCGACGTAGAGATCGGCCTGGCCATTCTCCGTCCGCTCCACCACAGCGATGGCGGTCACGATGGCGACGGTGTAGGCCTTATATGTGCCGTCGGTAGCTTCGATCAGATACACTCCCGCGCCCAGCCCGTCGATGGGCAACTGTTGCGTCTCGCTCACCAGCGCGGGCGGCGTTTCCAGCTTCCAGCGCGCCACCAGCTGGCTCGCGTTCAGCAGGGGAACCTGCGCGAACTGCGCCGCGCCCACCACCTGGCTGCGCTTGCCCAGCTTTCCCTGCTGCTCCCGAAAGCTGTCGCGCGCCGCGTCGGTAAATTGTCCGCGGAAGAAATGCCGGATCAGCCACCACAGATGTGCCTTGAAGTCGTGCAGCCGCTCGACAAAGGTGAGCTGATCGATCTGCTCCTCCGGCGCATAGCTCTGTATCCCGAAGCTGTGCACGTCCTTCAGGCCGGCGAAAAACTTCTCCGCATCGCGCACCTTGTAGACGCGAAACTCCAGCTCCGGCACGTTGCGGGCGAAAAGCTGGATCTTGACGCTTTCGCCCGGCGCGAAGGTCCGCGAAGTGGAGAGCGAGAACGAGCGCGGCGCGTCGTTGGCCGCGGCGGGGACTGCGGGCGCAACCCAAAGAAGCAGAAGGAGAGCGGCGAGAAGCGGCTTTCGGAGCGCCGGTTTCCGGTCAGGCGATTTCCGGTCAATCATGGAGTTCCTCGCAGAATATTCCAGCGGTAGACGCCGAGAAAGTTGGGGTTGCCGGCCAGCGGCCGCCATTGCGGCTGGGGATGGTCAAGGAGTTCGGGAAGGAGAACGCGGCGCAGCTCACCGGGCTGGCCGCGATCGGGCCCGGTGTCGTAGACGACCTCCGCGGCGGCCCCGGACCTGACGACGATCATCGAATGCCACGGCGACGACTGACCGAATTGGCGATAGAAGAGCAGATCGCCGGGCAACGCCGCGCGCACATCGCGGCTCACAAAGTATGCGTTCCGTTCTACCAGCGTTTTGGCGTCGGCAAACTGGGCAAAGGCGCCGTTGGCCAGGTCGCTCGGTTCAAAAGCGCCTGGCCGCACGCGGAACAGCGCCGTGCCCAGCGGTGTATGCGGGTAGTTCCAGGCGCGAATCTCTCCCGGCGGCGCCGGAACCTCGATTCCGCTGGTCTGGAACCAGCTCTCGTCGTGGCGCTTGAGCGCCTCGCGATACGCGTAGCGCAGCAGGCTGGCGCAGTCGGTGATCTCCTCCGGCACCTGCGCCCGCGGACGAACAGCCTGGTACTCGGCGATCAGCGTGAACCACCTGCGAAAAGCCGCCTGGTCGGCCGGATCGGTTAATCGGAGAAAGTCCGGCGTGCCATCGTCAAAACGGTCGCCCCAGGCCAGATGCAGCCGGCTTTGGGCCAGACCCGCCGGAATCGCCTGGGCGTGAATCTCATGCGGGGGAAAAAGGAGCCGCCGGCCGGCAGGGCTAACCCGGCACAAGGAAAGAGCAAACGCGCCCAGCGTTGCCATGCCCGCGAGCGCAATCATTGAACCACTTCGGCGGGTGATGGCCGCCGGGCCGCCAACGGGTGGTCTGCCGTGCGCATTCACTTTGGTGCGAGAAACCGAGTCGCCCCTATCCTACGTCATTCCAGGGCGGGCCGCGCAATTTTTGCATTGCGGGCCGGACCTTTCGCTTCGCACGGCGCCGGTGGCGAAATCCAGCGTTCGTCCGGCGTGGCTGGCGCCTGCCGTTGCAGGCAGCGCCAGGTCCTTCCGCGTCTCCGTCAATATTTCCGCACCGAGGGATCGACCTGATCGGACCAAGCCAGAATCCCGCCGGCCAGATTGGCGACCTTCGGATACCCCGATTGTCTAAGGAACTCCGCAACGCGCTGGCTGCGTACGCCGGATTTGCACTGCACAATGATCTCGCGGTTGCGGTCGATCTCCTCGAGCCGCCGCGGGACTTCGTTTTGCGGAATCAGCTTGCCGCCAAGGTTGGCGATCTGGAATTCGAACGGCTCGCGAACATCCAGCAGGAACAGGTCTTCGCCTGCATCCATGCGCCGTTTCAGTTCCTTCACGCTGATCTGCGGAATTCCATTCTTCACTACGCTCTCCTCTTTCTCCGCGGACGCGATGCCGCAGAACTGCCGATAGTCGATCAACCGGGTAACAGTGGGATGAGCGCCGCATACAGGGCACTCCGGATTCTTGCGTAGCTTCAATTCCCGGAAACGCATCTGCAGCGCATCCACAAGCAGAAGGCGCCCGATAAGCGGGTCGCCTTTGCCGAGAATGAGCTTGATGGTCTCTGTAGCCTGGATGACGCCAATCAATCCGGGCAAAATTCCCAGAACCCCGCCCTCTGCGCAACTGGAAACGAGGCCGGGCGGCGGCGGCTCGGGATAAAGACACCGATAACACGGGCCATCTTTCGTGGCAAAGACGCTGGCCTGGCCCTCAAAGCGGAAGATCGACCCATACACATTCGGCTTGCCGAGCAGCACGCAAGCGTCATTCACCAGATAGCGTGTGGGGAAGTTGTCCGTGCCGTCAGCGATCACGTCGTAGTCCTTCAGAATTTCCAGTGCATTGGCGCTCGAAAGCTGCGTATCGTGCTTCACCAAATCGATCCCCGGATTGAGAGCCTTGAGCTTCTCCTCCGCCGAATCCAGTTTCTTGCGGCCGACGTCCGCGGTCGAATGCAGAATCTGACGCTGCAGATTGCTGGCGTCCACAACGTCGAAGTCCACCAGTCCCAGTGTGCCTACTCCCGCGGCGGCCAGATACAAGGCCAGCGGAGAGCCCAGCCCGCCGGCTCCCACGCAGAGCACGCGTGCGGCCTTCAGCTTGCGCTGTCCTTCCACGCCCACCTCGGGCAGGATCAGGTGGCGCGAGTAACGCGAAAGCTCATCCTTCGTCAGCTCGGGCAGCTCGGCCGGTCCGGTTGCAGGAACCATGATTTCCCTTTCCTGATGAACAGATTCTACATTCGGGTTCGTTCCTCTCTCACGATGTTGAAGATTCCATCGGAGCGCCCGGCGGCTCAACTGCCTCGATCACCTCGATGCGCTCCGGCTCGAACCGCTTGTCTTCCTCGCTACGCCCAGCGAGCAGAAAGGAGTCGGTTACTATTGCCTTTCCCTGGCCCACCTCGGTGATGACGTAGCAGCAGCCCAGCCAATGCGCTTCAGCAAAATCCGTCTGCGACCAATATGCCGGGTGATCGGGATGCGAGTGATAAAAGCCCGCTATACTCAATCCCTGGCGCCGTGCCTCGCGTTCAATCTTCACCAGTTCCGCAGGCGCTATCCGATACCGGTTTTCCGGCGAATCGGTTCGCGAGTTACCGGCTTTAACCGTCGTTTCGATCCACCAGCCATCAGGTGTAGAACGGCCCAACAGAGCGCCACAGCTTTCGTGCGGGTAAGTCTCCACGCCGTGAGCGCGAATTGTCTCGTAAACAGCTCTGGTCATTCGCATCGCGCTCTGACTTCCTCCCTTACGCGCCCGCTGAAGCAAAGGATATCCCCGTAGTCCAGCCTGCTCACGCCGCCAGCGGGTATACGGCGCGGCAGCCGCGCGAACCGTAGCAACCTACACTCCCGGCACCAGAGCGCTAAATCTTTGGAGGAAAGCTCTGAGGGAGCGATGCAGGCTGGGGCGTCGGCGCCATTTTCCAACTGGAGAAGGCCACATAGTAAAGCACGATGACATTGGCCAGCGGAACATACATGAGCAACGCAAGCCACGGCGAAAAACCTGCCTTCTTGAAAATCACCCAGTATGGTGGAAGAACTACGATAACAAGGACGACGATGCAGAAGAGTCCTGCGACAATTCGGATTACGGTTGTTGCATCCATGGCTATCCCTCGTGCGTGAATTTACGACCGGCGATGGTAGCACCTGCCCTATCGCTCGGTCCAGAACTGACGATCGTGCCCGTTCTGCAATGAGTTCCCAAGGAAGTTGGTTTCGCTTGCTGGGCCGCTGACTTGCTATCCTTTAGCCCGATGCGCTACGCGATCCAATTCCTGCGCCCGGCGGTTTCCGCGGCGCAATTTCCCAAAGCCGAAGCGCCGGAGATCGCGTTTCTGGGCCGGTCGAACGTGGGCAAGTCGAGTTTGCTGAACGCGCTGGTGGGCGAGAAGGCCGCGAAAGTTTCTTCCACGCCGGGCCGCACGCGCGCCATCAACTTTTTTCTGGTTTCCGACGAGCGCGGCAGGCGGAAGATGATGTTCGCCGATCTGCCGGGCTACGGATACGCGAAGATTTCGAAGTCCATCGCGGCGGGGTGGCCTGCGTTTATCGAGCCGTACCTCGCGGAGCGGGCCACGCTGGCGCTGTGCATCTGCCTGGTGGATGCGAATGTGCCTCCGCGGCCGAACGACCGGCAACTACTCGACTGGCTGCGCGCCGTGGACCGCGAATTCCTGGTGGTGGCGACGAAGGCGGACCGGTTGAGCGGCAACCAGCGCACGCGCAGCCTTGCGGCGCTGAAGCGCGAGCTCGAGGTGGAGGAAATTCTTCCTGTCTCGGCAAAAACGGGCGCCGGGATTCGCGAGCTGTGGCGGAAGATTGAGGAAATGAGCAGCAGGGAAGCATAGAGCCTGCGCATCTTTCATCCACGGTCGGGAACGTTGCCGGGCCGCGCAGAGGCCAAACGCTGCACGTCGGAGCAGGCGACCGGCGCGTGGTGACGGTGGTGCGGCCGGGGAGGATCTGGAGAGGGTAGGAAGTGACCCCATCCTAAACACAGAGAGCGCGCTTCGGAGGTGCACCCGCGGGAACAAACCCTATTCGATGGTGTCTTCGGGGCGGGGTGGTTCGCCGCCTTTGCGGTTGAGAATGCGAAGGAAAGCGGCATCGTCGGCGCGCTTACTGCGTTCTGCAAAGAACCGTTCGGTTTCCATCGCGGAAATCTTCTCCGCCGCAGCGATGACAAGAAACTGGTTCATGCTGGTTCCATCGCGCTCGGCGATCTTCTCCAGGGCTGCTTTCATCGAGACAGGGAGCCGCAGCGGGAATGTGGCGACTTTCGTGGTCATGGTTCCAACCTCCTTAGAACTTCTCCTGGGCGAAGCACTCCGATGTCGAAACTGGTTCGCGCTTCGCGCAGGTCCTTTTCGTTGAACGTAACAATCGCATCCGCCCGGCCGTTCACAGCCGCTTCAAGGACCAGTTCGTCTCCTGGATCGCGAAGCTGCGGCCGCCAGCGGAAAAACAGCAGCACTGGCTCTGCCATGCTAATCAGAGTATCGACATACATGCCGGTCTCGGACGCGCTCAGTCCCGATACGAGTCTGTGCTCGGCCAACATGCAGGTCGCTTCGTATTCCAGCGCCAACGCGACGGTCAGCAGCATAACGGCTTTGCCTGCAACGATTTCTCGAAGCAACTGGGCTGATCCACCGGCCGGGCTGCGCATTGCGGCCACTACGACGTCGGTGTCGAGCACGAGCCTCACATAAAAACGATATCACATCATCGGCGATACCACATTATACAGACGGATCGAGCCTGAGCTATAAAAGGCGTAATGAGGGATTCCGAGCCAAGATGTTGAAACAATGGGGCTTTGGCGCGGGAGCGCCGTCTGCCCCACCACAGGTGGTTATTCTTCCTCTTCTTCGATGGGGCGTTTGGCGTTGGCGAGGATTTTTTCGGCGACCAGTTGCGGGACGATGTCGTAGTGGTTGACTTCCATACGGTAGCTGCCCTTGCCCTGGGTCATCGCCGTGAGCTGGGTGCCGTAGGTGAGCATCTCGGCCATGGGAACTTCGGCGTTGATGACGGTGGTGCGGCCCTTGGTTTCCATGCCCTGCACGCGTCCGCGACGGGAGTTGAGGTCGCCCATGAGGGTTCCGGCGAATTCGTCGGGGGCCTCGATTTCGACCTTCATGACGGGCTCGAGCAGACAGGGTTTGGCCTGCTCCATGCATTTGCGGAAGGCGATGCGTCCAGCCATCTTGAAGGAGAGCTCGTTGGAGTCGACATCGTGGTAGCTGCCGTCGTAGAGGATGACCTTGAAGTCGACGACGGGGTAGCCGGCGAGAAAGCCGCGCGCAGCGGACTCGACGATGCCCTTTTCGACCGCGGGGATGAAGTTGCGGGGAATGGCTCCGCCAAAGATGTCGTTGACGAACTCGAAGCCCGCGCCGCGGGGCAGAGGCTCCAACTTAATTTTGCAGTCGCCGAACTGGCCATGACCGCCGGTCTGCTTTTTGTGGCGGCCCTGCGCGTCGGCCTTGCCGCGGATGGTTTCGCGGTAGGGGACCTTGGGCGCCTTGAGGGTGACTTCGGCGTGATAGCGCTTTTTAAGGCGGCTGACGATGGCCTCGATGTGCGGCTGGCCGGCGCCGGCGATGAGGAACTCGTTGGTCTGCGGATCGCGGAAGAAGCGGATGAGCAG
>PMYE01000131.1 GCA_003171315.1 Acidobacteriaceae bacterium | reverse complement strand
GAGAAATCGAGAATGTCGTTGATGACGTTGAGCAGCGAGTCGGCAGAGAGTTTTACGGTTTCAAGGTAGTCGCGCTGCTCTGGATTTAGATCGGTGTCGAGCGCCAAATCGGTCATGCCGATGACACCGTTGAGGGGTGTTCGGATTTCGTGGCTCATGTTGGCNNTGGCCAGGAATTCGCTCTTGGCCCGGCTGGCAGCCTCGGCCTGAATTCGCGCTTTCACCGTCTCTGCTTCGCTCTGCTTTTGTGCTGTGATATTCCTACCGATGCCTATGATCCCGATGATCTTACCGTCGCGATCGTGAAACGGCACTTTCGTCGTCAGCATCCACCGTTCTTTCCCCTCTTTATCTTCCTTACGTTCCACCTGGCTGACCAACTGCTTTCCGGTGCGCATCACCGTCTGCTCATCGTTGCGAAAGCCGTGAACCAGTTCTTCGGGATAGAAGGAAGAATCGTCGAGTCCGAGCAACGTCCCCTCAGGTGAGCCGGTCATGTACTGCCGAATCGCCCGATTGGCCAGCACAAAGCGGCTTTGGGTGTCCTTGATGTAAATGTGGTCAGGGAGACTATCGATGACCGCGCGCAGCATTTGCAGTTCCGTTTCGTTCGCGCTCTGCTGCTCAGGTTGGTCTTGCGCCATTGCCGCATCTCGACGGAACGAGACCGCGCCAGGCCACGCCAGAAGTAGCAACACAGCGACGCCGATGAACATGGAAAGGCCAACGGCGAGATGAACGAAAACGAGCTGCTTGAGAAGCAAATAGGCCGCAATGACGGCTATGAGCCGAATTGCTATGTCGATCAGAAGCCGCTTGCCGTCCACGCCCGATCCCGGTTGTGCCTTCCTCTGGCGCGCAGAGTCTTGTTCACTGTGCATCGGAACAGCACCCCCAACATTCTGTGCATGGCTTCGGCACAAAAATACTGAATTCTCACTGTCTTCTTATGCACAGATAGTAGCACCAATTTATCCGGATGGAACCGAATGGATTCGAGCCTTTCCGTAGGTATCTCAAAGGTTATCAATGGAAATATCAGTGACTATGATCCGCGTCACTCCCCAAAAAGCAAATGGGCGTTACTTTCGGGTGGGTACAGGGAGAAGTGCGCGGTCAGCCCACCGCGATCCGCTGCTGCATGAAAAGGAGTTACAGCGTCGTCAGGCGGGAACGGCGGCGAAGTACTCAGCGACTTCGCGCCAGTTGTTCACGCGGACGAAGCCGGTTGCGCTGAGGTTGTGGGGTGCGGAGTAGAGCAGTCCCAGGCCTTCGAATCGGAGGAGATTTTTGGGCTGGTCGTCGATGAGGTAATCGGCGCGGAGGATGCTCTTGTTGCCGCAAAAGACGTAATGCGAGGGCGGGATGAAGGGGAAGTGGCGCTGCAGCCATCGGTACTTGGAGCCGAGCGAGTTGGGCACGGCCATGGCCTGTGTAGCGATGTAGATCTCGAAGCGCGAGGAGAGATCTTGGAGGACCGGCTGCGCATCGGGCATCAGGGGCAGGTCTTCAAAGAAATCCTCGGCGTCGAGGAAGGCGCGGAGTTGCGCCTGGCGGTCGAGCGGCGCGATCTCCCAGAGGCCCTTGCCGGCGAGGTCGTCCGTCGTTACGTCCTCGTCGAAGGTCTGGTTGTAGCGGCGTAGGTGCTCGGCGAGGGTGTCGGCCATGACCTCGTCCATATCGACACAGATGCGCTGCACGGGGGATTCTCCTGAAAACAGTGGTCAGTGATCAGCGGTCAGCGGCCGGTCCCTTACGGCGCAGGGCGGAGGACTGGGCTGCTAAGAAAAGGGTAGCAGGATGGATGGCGGGATGTGTGCGTTGCGACCTTCGGGTGAATAACGCAGGAGAGAAGCGCGAAAACGCCGGGCGCGCATGGATGGAGAAAGCGACGGCTGGGCGTGTGCCGGCCTAGGCGCCGGCGGGGCGGGGCTTGCGCGGAGCGCGGCCGGCGCTCGCCTTGGCCGGGTCGGGCGCAAGCTGCGGCGCGGGCGGAGTCATCGCCGGATCCCAATAGAGGAGGCGGCTGCAACTGTCGCAAGTGAGCAGCTCGCCATTGCGGAGCTGGTTCCAGGTTTGCGGGCGCACGCCCATGCGGCAGCCGGTGCACTGCTGATTCTCAGCGCGGGCGATGGCGGCGCCGCGGGCCTTGGCGATGCGGTCGAAACGGGCCAGCAGCTCGGGATCGATAGCCGCGCGGGCGGCTTCGCGATCGGCGTCGAGCGCGGCAAGTTTGCCGGCGAGTTCGCGCTTGCGGGCGGCAACACTGGCGCGGACGGCATCCACCTCGGCAGCGAACCGTTCCACCTGAGCGCGTGCGTGGGCGAGCTGAGCTTCCAGGGCTTCAGAGCGCTCGAGGCTGGCGTATTCTTCGTTCTCCAGGCGCTCCGCTTCGGCGGCGGCGAATTGAACCTCGTGCTCGATGGCCGCGGCCTGCTCGGTAGTCTTCACGGAGTCCAACTGCTCGCGGAAGTGGGCGGCTTTCTTACGATGGGCGGCGATCTCGCGCTCCAGGCGGGTGCGCAGCGAGTCCTCCCGCTCGATCGCTGAGGAGACGTCGGCGGATTGGCGCTCGGCGGCGGCAAGCGCGGCCTCGGCCTGAGCGATTTCGGCGGGCAGCGCGCGCAATTCCTGGTTGAGGCGGGCGCGGTTGAGTTCAATGGCCTGGAGCTTTACGAGGTTTTCAATCAGGGCTTGCATCGATGACAAGAAGTCTAAGGCATGAAGCTGGGGGAAGGACAGGGAGCAAGGGCGCAGAACGAGCTTCTAGCTGTTAGCTTCTAGCCCTTAGCTGTTAGTTCTTAGCTGCTAGTTGCTGGCTCGTAGTCAGATGTAAGGGGACAAGAACGGGAACAGCGGGGGGCGATTTTTCCAAGAAGGAAAAGAAGCGCGGGGCCGGCGATGTGATTTCTGGCGCAGATCGCGTCAAACGAAGCGGGAATTGACCCTGCGGCGTGAAGGAAGCCTGCGAAAATGGAAGCGGGAGAGGATGGATGGCGGCGGCGAGGCGAGCGAGAAAACCGCGCAGGCGCCGATGGCTGAAGTGGTTCGCGGCCGCGGTTGTGCTGGCGCTGGTGGCGCTGGGCGTGGCGATTTCCGTGGCGCTGCGGCGGGCCGAGCCTATGTTGCGCGCCGAGATTGTGCAACGGCTGGCAGCGCGCTTTCACGCGCGCGTAGAGTTAGACAGCTTTCATGTATCGCTGATGAGCGGGCTGTGGGCCGAGGGCAAGGGACTGCGCATCTGGCCGCCCGCGCAAGTGGCGGGCGTGACGGTTCCGGGCGCCAAGGGAGCCGGCGCCGCGGGAGCGCCCAGGCCGCTGATCCAGCTCGCGGAGTTCCGCTTTCATGTGCCGCTCAGCTACAAGCCGGGCAAGCCGATCGGGATTTCCGTGGTGGAGCTGAACGGGTTGAACGTGGATGTTCCGCCGAGGCCGCACTTCACGCACGCGGCAACGGCAGGCGGCGCGGAGCCGGAGAAGGAGGATTCGGCCGGCCCGATGGGGCTGCGTTTCCAGTTGGAGAAGATTGAATGCAAAGATGCGCGCCTGACGCTGGAGACGAGCAAGCCGGGAAAACTGCCGCTGGAGTTTGCCATCGCGCATATGAACCTGACCCATTTGAGCGCGGGCGGGTCGATGCACTTCGATGCGGAGCTGACCAATCCGCGGCCCAAGGGAACGATCGTCACCTCGGGCAGCCTGGGCCCGTGGGTGGTGGAGGATCCGGGCGAGACTCCGGTGGCGGGCCAGTACCGGTTTGAGCACGCGGACCTTAGCGTGTTCAAGGGCATTGCGGGAATCCTGAATTCGACGGGCAAGTACCAGGGCGTTTTGCGCGGCATGACGGTGGATGGGCAGACGGATACGCCGGACTTCCGGTTGACGCACTTTGGCACTGCGCTGCCGCTGCACACCGTGTTTCACGCAACCGTGGACGGAACCAACGGAGACACGTGGCTGCAGCCGGTCGTCGCGACGCTGGGGCAGTCGCACTTTACCGCCGAGGGAGAGGTTGTGGGGGTTCCGGCCGGAGTCTTGCCCAACGGCGCCGCGCGGCCGGGCGGGCACGAGATCTCGCTGAAGGTGAACGTGGACCGGGGACGGATGGAAGACTTTCTGCGCCTGGCGAGCAAGAACGGGACGCCGTTGCTGACCGGCGCGCTCACGTTGAGGACTACGCTTGAAATTCCACCGGGAGCGGAGCCGGTGCACGACCGGCTGAAGCTGAATGGGAGCTTTGTGCTGGAGGACGCCAAGTTTACCAGCGCGAAGTTTCAGAACGACGTGGGAGAGCTGAGCCTGCGCGGGCAGGGCCTGCCGAAGGATGCGAAGAATGGCGGAGCGGAAGTGCGCTCGGCGATGGAGAGCGATTTCACGATGGCGGGCGGCGTGATTACGCTTCCCGATGTGAAGTACACGGTGCCGGGAGCGGAGATCGGCTTAAAGGGCACGTATAGCGTGGACGGCGGCGCGCTGGAATTCAGGGGTACAGCCAAGACGCAGGCGACGGTGTCGCAAATGGTGGGCGGGTGGAAGGGCGCGCTGCTGAAGCCGGCCGATCGCTTCTTCAAGAAAGACGGAGCGGGGACCGAAGTTCCAATTCATATCGGCGGCACGCAGGGGGATCCGAAGTTTGGGATCGACTTCGACCGCATGAAGCACACATCGCCGCAGATGCCGGGAGAGCCGCAATAAGGCGGAGCACATGGGTTTCAGAAACCTTGCGGATTGCAGCGGCAACCTGCGAGGATGGGAAAACCGCGAGGCGGAGAAGAAAGAGAACGGGGAAAAACGCGATGCAAGTGGCGAGTCGAATGTTGCGAAGGATCGGGAGTTGTACCGCAGGTCTGGTGCTGGTGGCCGCGGCCCTGGCCGCAGGAGGGCAACCAGCGCCCGGTACAACGAGGATGGCAGCGAATATGTCGGCGACAGCGGGCGAACGGAACTGGTGGAAAAATGCCGTGATCTACGAGGTATACCCGCGCAGCTTTCAAGACACGAATGGCGACGGGATCGGCGACCTGAACGGGATTACGGAGCGGCTGGACTACCTGAAGGATCTGGGCGTGGATGCAATCTGGCTGACGCCCGTGTACCCTTCGCCGCAGGTGGACTTCGGCTACGACATCTCGAATTACCGGGACATCGATCCGCAGTACGGCACGCTCGCGGACTTCGACCGGCTGGTGGCCGAGGCCGGCAAGCGCCACATCCGCGTGATTATGGACATGGTGATGAACCACACCTCGGATCGGCACGAGTGGTTCCTGCAATCGCGTTCGTCGCGCGACAATCCCTACCGCGACTGGTATATGTGGCACGATGGCAAGGGCCAGACCGCGACAAGTAAGGGTGAGCCGCCCAACAACTGGCAGTCGCTCTTCGGCCACTCGGCGTGGCAATGGGACGAAACGACGCGGCAGTACTACTACCACAAGTTCTATATCCAGCAGCCGGACCTGAATTGGCACAACCCCGCGGTGCACGAGGCGTTCAAGCAGATCATGGCGTTCTGGCTGAAGCGCGGGGTGGGCGGGTTCCGCTTTGACGCGATTACGGCGCTGTTTGAGGATCCGAGCATGGCCGACGAAGGAGTGGTGCTGGACAAGAACGGCAAGCCGGAGATCAACGCGTACGGCGATCCGCAACTGGACGACTCGAAGACCGACAACCAGCCCGGTGTGCACGCAGTGATCGCGGAGATGCGGGCCGAGGCGGACAAGTTCGATGGGAGCGCGTTCCCCGGCGCGCGCGTGATGATTGGCGAGACCTATCTGCCCAACATCGGTGAGCTCCGCAAGATGTATGGGACACCGAGACAACCGGAGTTCGAGTTGCCGATGGACACGCAGGTGGCTTTCATCAACAAGCTGGACGTGGCCGCGTTCCGGCAACGGCTGACCGATGCAGAGTTGCGGCTGGGGACTCATACTCCGCTGCTGCTTTTCGACAATCACGACAATCCGCGGATCGCCGCGCGCTATGGCGACGGCGTGCACGACATGGACATCCAGCGCGTGATTGCGACCATCCTGTTGGCGAGCCGCGGATCGGCGCTGATGTACTACGGCGACGAGATTGGGATGAAGACCACGCTGCCCAAGCGCAAAGAGGATGTGAAGGATCCGATCGGGATCACCGGTTGGCCTAAGGAAAAAGGGCGCGACGGCGAACGCACGCCGATGCAATGGGATGGAAGCGCGAACGCCGGGTTCACGACCGGAACGCCGTGGCTGCAGGTGCCCGGGAGCGCGGAGACGGTCAACGTGAAGGCCGAGGAGCGCGATCCCGATTCGCTGTTTGCGTGGTACAAGGAGCTGATCCGGCTGAAGAAGACCGTTCCGGCCTTCGAGGACGGCGCGAACATCATGCTGGATGCGGAAAACACAAAGGTGCTGAGCTGGATGCGGCAAGCGCCGGGCACACCCCAGGTGGTGGTGAGCGTGAACTTTACGGCCCAGCCGCAGACGGTGAATCTGGCCATCGGCGGCGCGGGCATCGGGCCCAGGAAACTGAAAACGCTGCTGAAGACGCCCGGCGCGGCAGATCCGGTTGCATTGAACCGGATCGAGCTGGGGCCGTATGGGGTGTATATCGGCGAGGTGCAGTAAGAAAGAGGATTCGCTTTTTTGCCATGCCCGGAGTTCCAGGTTCGCTGCCTGCGCGTAGACCGGGTGCGGGAAGCGGAGCACACGCAACGAAGGATCGGCCATGAACGCCGCGCCCAAGCAAGACTCGCAGGATAAGCGCCAACAGCAGAATCGCGACGCCCGCTTCGCCATGCGGCTGTCGTTGTTCGTTGGCGTGCTCATGCTTGCCGGGAAGATGACGGCTTACCTCTACACGGACTCCTCGGCGATCTTTTCCGATGCAGCGGAATCGGTGGTGCATGTGGTGGCTGTGGCGTTTGCCGTCTTCAGCCTATGGCTGAGCGCGCGGCCAGCGGTGCCGCATTTTCACTACGGATACGAGCGGATCACCTTCTTTTCCGCTGGCTTTGAGGGCGCGATGATCGCGCTGGCCGCGGGAAGCATTCTCTATACGACCATCGAGAAGTGGCGGCACGGCCTGGCCCTTGAGAACATTGGCAGCGGAGTCGTCCTGATCGCCGCTGCCGGAATCCTAAACGCCTTGCTGGGGTGGTATTTGCTGCGGCTTGGCCGGCGCAATCACTCGCTGATTCTCGAAGCGGACGGGAAGCACGTGCTGACCGACAGTTGGACCAGCTTCGGCGTGGTTGCAGGTTTGCTGCTGGTGATGACGACGGGATGGAAGCCGTTCGATCCGTTGGTGGCTTTCGGCGTGGCGGCGAACATTCTCTTTACGGGCGGCCGGCTGCTTTGGCGGTCGTTCAAAGGATTGCTCGATTACTCCGATCCCGCGGTCGGCCACCAGATTCGGGCGCGGCTCGACGCCCTCTGCGAGGAACTTGGCGTGCAATACCACGGGGTGCGTTTCCGCACCACCGGCTACCGGCAGATCATCGAGGTGCACCTTCTGTTTCCCGACGGCATAAAGCTGGGCGAAGCCCACCGGCTGGCGACCCAGGTGGAAGAGCGGCTGGCGCTCGATCTGGAGATGCCCGCGGAGGTCATCACGCATCTGGAGTCGCTTGAGGACCACTCCGAAGTCCACCACGTGCAGCACTATACGGGGCGGCCGGATTAGAGCGTTTTCGGAATACACGTAGACTTTTTCAGGGTTGTGAAAGGTGGCTTTTTCTTGAGGAAAAAGCCACTTGAGTGTTTTCCTTCGGTCTACAGCAATTCCGAAAACGCTATAATGGCCCAACCGTCCGGCCGACCTCCAGGCTGCCATCCCGCGCAGCGAATGGGCGGTAAACCCGGCTCCTCATCCTGCCATCGACTCTACCAGCCGGTTCATTCTCTCTTCCTGACGCTCAATCGATTCCACCAGCTTGAATTGGGTGCGGCAGCGGTCGAGGTTGTGCCCTTCGCGATGCACCTTGAAGTAGGTGTCGCCGGCCAGGTAATCAGCGAGAAAGCGGATGCCGGTCTCGAACGTGATGAGCTTGCCCGAGAAGGCGAGGAGCCGCTTTTCCGCCGGAGTAAGGAATCCTCCGGCCGATTCAAGATAGCCGCGGACGAGGGCCTCGAACATCGGAAACTGCATGGTGACTTTGGACAGATCCTGTTCGTCCTCCTGGGCCGGGCTGGTGGTGGTGCGCACCATGTCGCCGAAATCGTAGAGCGCCAGGCCAGGCATCACGGTGTCGAGGTCGATAACGCAGACGGCTTCGCCGGTTGTGTCGTCGAGCAGGACATTGTTGAACTTGGTGTCGTTGTGGGTGATGCGGTCGGGCAGGCCGGCACTGAGCAGGACGTTGGCGATGGATTGGCGCGAGCGGGCAAATTCGATCTCCGGCCTGGCCAGCGCGGCGCGGCCGGCGACGTCGGCGGCGATGGCGTGGGCGACGGCTTGTTCGAGCGCGGCGAAGCGCCAGGGCGTGTCATGAAAATGAGGGATGGTTTCGTGCAGGCGCGGCGGGGGCAAGCCGGCAACCTGCTGCTGGAAGCGGCCGAAGGCGCGGGCCGCCTGGAAGGCCTGCTCCGCGGAGGCCGCAGTTTCATAGCTGCACGCGTTCTCGATGAAGCGATAGGCGCGCCAGGTTTCTCCTTCCGCATCCACGTGCCAGTTGCGCCCGTCCTGCGCCGGAACGAGTTGAAGTACGCGCCGGGCGCCGTCCGGTTGGCCTGCCACTTGCCCGGCAAGATGCGCCGTAACGCGCTCAATGTTCTGCATCATTGCGGCGGGATTCAAGAAGACGCGGCGATTGATGTGCTGCAGGATGTAGCGCGGGGACGCACCGGTTCCCTGGCACGACACGATGTAGGTGTCGTTGATGTGGCCGTTGCCGTAAGGCGCGAGGGCTGAGACTTCGCCGTGAAACTCAAATTGACTTGCCGCGGCGTATGCGTCGGGCAGGCCGCTCATGACCAGAGTCTTTCCGGATAGAGGCCATTGGCGATTAGGCGGCGGATGCTTTCGACGACGCGCGGGCGATCCTCGCGATAGGTGACGCCGAACCAGGAGTCGCTCGAATGCAGCACTTTGACTCGTGCCAGGCCCGACTGAACCAGCTCGCCGACGGTGTTGGGGATGAAGCACTCGGCCTTCAAATCGCCGGCGCTGTCCTCAAGGAACTTTTCGAAGCGCTCGCGCAGTTGATCGAAGACGCGGGGCGTGAATCCCCACATGTTCATCGAAACCGGTTCGTCGCCGGAGAGCGTCGTAACGTTTCCGGTGGCGTCGGTATTGCGGGCTGCGTTACCGTTGCGTTCGATCCTGGTGAGCTCGACGATGTGCTGGAGGTAGCCGTTGCCGGCAATCTGGCAGACGCCGCGCGCCACGGAGCCGAAGTCGGAGAGCGTGTTGCGCAGGACGAAGCCGACCATGGCGTAGTCGCGCGAGCCGGAGGTCAGATGCCCGGCCAGCTCGCGGTAGCCGCCGGCCCCGTAGAAGTCGTCGGCGTTAATGGCGGCGAAGGGCTCATGGATGACACCCTCGGCGAGCAGAATGGCCTGCGTGGTGCCCCAGGGCTTGGCGCGGCCGGCAGGCACGGTGAAACGAGGAGGAATGTCTTCGAGGGCCTGGAAGACGTAGTCGACTGCAACGCGTTTTTCAAAGCGCGAACCGACGATCTCGCGGAATTGCTGCTCGATGTCCTTGCGGATGACGAAGACGAGCTTGCCGAAGCCGGCGCGGAGAGCGTCGTAAATGGAGTAATCGATGATGGTTTCGCCGGCCGGGCCAACGGGGTCGATTTGCTTGAGGCCGCCGTAGCGGTTGCCCATTCCGGCAGCGAGAACGAGGAGAGTGGGGGAGGATGCAGAGCTCATCAAGCGGGGCCTTTTCGAGGACGTTGATCGAATGGTACAACACGGACCGGCCGGGGAACGACAGTGGGTAGTGAGTCAGTTTCAATTTCCACAGGCTTGCCTTTAGCACTCAGAGCGTTGACACTTGGGGTATGCCCAAACGATCGAGCGCAAACTGTTTTGACAGAACTGCCGCAAGCCTCTAACCAAATGACCAAAATGAAGAACAACCCTCTGCCACGACTAGACGAACGGCCCGATATCCGAGAGCTACTCCTACCACACTGTCGGCTTCGTCCCGGCGATCTTTGGACCGACCCGATTTCCAGTCACAAGGTAGGTTGTCTCGACGCAGCTAGACGTGAGGACATCGCCAAGCTCATGGACGGCACTAGAGCAGCATTGGCTATCCACGATCCGCCCTATAATCTTGTCGCTTTCAAAGAAAGAACCATAGGCGAATTTACCGCGTGGTGCAGGCGATGGGTACAGAACACACTAGACTGGATGGACCCGGACGCTTCGCTCTACGTCTGGCTTGGCGCGGACCAAAAGGATGGCTTCCAACCCCTGCCTGATTTCATGATTATGATGCGGTCGCTTCCAGTGACCACCCGCAGCCTTATCACTATGCGGAACCAACGGGGCTACGGTACACAGAAAAACTGGATGGCCGTCCGACAAGAACTCCTTTATTACAAGACCGGCAACCCTGTTTTCAATGTGGAAGCTGAATACACGGACATACCAAAAATCCTTCGCGGCTACTACAAGAAGGTCGATGGCAAGCTCACTGAAAACATGGAGCGGAGTAACTCTGAAAGCATTCGAGCCGGTAACGTCTGGGTGGACATCCAGCAAGTGTTCTATCGAATGGAAGAGAACGTTAGCGGATGCTACGCACAGAAGCCTTTGAAGTGTATCGACCGGATTGTCCGGGCATCGTCAAATATCGGCCATCTCGTCGTGGACTTCTTTGCTCATTCTGGCACTACTCTCTTGGCTTGCGAGATTTTACAGCGGCGCTGTTTCACAATAGACACCGACCCCATTTTCTGCGAGCTCACGATTCGGCGACTTGAACATTACCGCAAGACTCATCAGTTAGGTTGGCAGAACGGTCACGCTTTCGAGGATGATATCCACGTACAGTTCGCACCAGTTCCAGAAGAGCCGGTCAGCGTGGAACCGTTAGTGACTGACCCGTGTAAGCCAGTGAATAACAACTCGCCACTTAAACGTGGGAGGCCGTCGAAATCGAGACCTACTGTTACTCAAACCGTCCAGACCACTCTTTTCTGACCTCATATGGAAAAACTCAAGCAAGAATTGGACCGGCTGATCGCCACGCTGCCTAATGAAGCCGATTTTCGTCAAAAACTCTCGGACCTTTTCTCGGTCTACCCGTTCAACGAGTACGAGTACATCATTTCCACTTTACTCGCTGCGGAGAAGTTGACATTTGACGAGTATCTTGATCTGCGAGATGGCTACATTTCCAGGAACCGGTTTCTCTACATCTTCGAGATCAGTGCCCCGCGTGGTTTCGGCGAGGCGTGGGCACAAGGTCATCTTTCGGAGTTGGTACCCGACCTCGTAAAACCCTCTAAGAAGCTGGATAAAGATTATTCCGGCCAATACGATTTCTTTCTGGACGGCAAAATCAAGATTGAAGTGAAGGCGTCCCGTGCCGTGGATTTCGACACTACCGAGCCTCTTTACGTCAAAGCACTGGCTACGGACTCACCTAAAGATTTTGACATGAATTTCCAACAGGTGAAGCCCGCCTGCTGCGACGTCTTCATTTGGTTAGGTGTCTGGCGCGATAAAATTCGATATTGGGTCTTGGCGTCAAAGGAAGTATCTGGCAACAGATATTATTCGGTCGGGCAACACCGTGGCAATGTTGGCGAGGGTCAGTTACACATCAGGCGCGACAACATGAACGAATTCACCCAATACGAAGCCCGCTCGACTGGATTGCTCCAAGCCATACGTGAAGCATACAGTCGCCAGCATTCGTGAAGAGTCCCCTTTTCCGCGTTCGGCAAGCCTGTTGAAAACCAAACTGACCCACTACCCGACAGTGGACAGTGGACAATGGGCAGCGGCACAAGGAGTCTGGTAGAGTGGGTTGCCATGAGAATCCACAACACTCGCCGATGGTTTTATTCGACTTCGCTTTTGGCCGCGCTCGCCGTTTGCAGCGCAACGCCGAGGATCCACGCGCAGACGCCTCCTGCGCAGAACTCGCTGTCGCCGGCGCCGGATTGGGCGCAACCCGGCTCGGCAACGCATCAACAGGTGCCGCCGCCCGCGGGCTTTCACCGGCCGAGCACAAATTTCGACACGCCGATCGGAATCTTCGACGGCCAATCGGACGTCGGCAGCGCGCTGGCGCCGGGCAGCGCGAGCTACGATGCCGCAACGGGACAGTACACCATCCACTCGGCGGGATATAACATCTGGTACACGCGCGACGAGTTC
>PMYE01000052.1 GCA_003171315.1 Acidobacteriaceae bacterium | reverse complement strand
ATATACGCTCAAAGATGTTCCCCTGTAATGTTACCTCTGTGATTCGTATGAAAGTAGTCAATCAGGATGCCTACTCCGTTACTGAATTCCGGCTCCGGCGCAAGCAGGCTCACGACCAGCCAACCCGACTCCGGCATCCCGAAAAAGTAGCCCGGATGCACCCACGCGCCGCGCTCCAGAAGAGCTAGAACGGTCTGCTCGTCCGGCTCCAGCGCGGGAACGCGTAGAACCGCGTACCACCCGCCTTCGCAAACAAGCCGCTGTACAGCGGGGAGACTGGCAAGCTTACGGTCAAGCTCGGCCAGGTTCGCGGCCGTACGTTTCCGAATCTGCGCCTGGATTGCCGTCCGGCCCCTGAGCCAGGCGGGCAGCGCCCACTGCACGGGCGCATTCATCGAGAGAAACGTATCGGCAATCACNNCAGGCCGCCTTCATCTGCGGCAGGCCGGCAATCTTGCTGAGCCCGCTGACCACATAAACCGGAACGCCTTCCAGGCCCGAGGCAAAACTGGCGCCCGCCGCGCTGATGCCGTAATCGAGAAAAACTTCGTCAACGATCAGCGAAAGGCCTGACTCGCGGCAAAGGCGGGCCAGCTCCGCGGCCTCCCAGGGCTTGGTAAAGTGGCCTGTCGGATTGTTGGGGTGCACAACCACGATCGCCCGCGTGTGTGCCGTAATCGCGCGCCGGATCCCCTCCGCGTCGATCTGCCAGCCGTTCTCATACGCCAGCGGCGCGGCCTTCAGGCGCACGTCGTCGAGAGCGGCGAGGTAGTCGAAGAGCGGATAACTCGGCTGCGGGACGAGTACCTCGTCCCCCGCGTCGCAAAGCAGCCGGAAAAGAAAGCTGTAGGCTTCGCTGGTGCTGGTGGTCAGGACGATTTGTTCCGGGACGAGGGTTACGCCGTGAGCGCGGTAATATGTGCAAACAGCCTGGCGCGCGGAGAGAAGACCCTTTGGCTGGGGATCGTAGTCCAGGGCGCGCGGATCGGTCAGCGCGTCAAGCAGAGAAGCCGGATAAGCAACGCCGCAGCGCGTGGGATTCGAAGCCGTGAGATCGGCAATCGGAAGGCCCGCCTGCGCGCGCTGCCGGTGCGCGCGCGCCAGCTCGCTCTCTTCCGTGTTCCAGTTCGTCCTTTGCGAAAAGCGAATCATTTTCATCCGCGTGGCCAATCGCGGTCACTCCACCGGGCTGCAACGGCTCATCGTGCACAATGAATGAGAGTAGCGCCCCTTCCAACGATACACGGGCGCCGGTGGACAGATTCGATGCGACGATCTCTGAAGAAGAGCTTCACAAGGCACACTCGCCAACTGCGTATTCGAACTGCGATCCATTGAGGTGTTTGCACTCCGAGGATGCGCCCTTCAACCGTTACACTGGCTCCATGATTCTCCGCCTCCTTGTTGCTTCAACAAGCGCCGGAAAACTAGGAGATTTCCGCACGGCAGCTAGGGCTTACTCGGTCTGCATCGACCCTCTACCCGGCCTTGACGAGATTCCCGCGCCCGCGGAAGACGGCGACACTTTTGCGGCCAACGCCACGTTGAAGGCCGTCTACTACTCGCGCTTCGCCCCAGGCGAGCTGGTGCTGGCCGACGACTCCGGCTTGGAAGTCGACGCGCTCTCAGGCGCTCCGGGCGTGCGCTCGGCCCGCTTCGCCGCGGATGCCGGCCTTGTGGATTCGCTCGACGCCAACGACAACACCGACGTATGGAACAATGTGCTGCTCCTGCAGCGGATGGCGGGGGTTCCAACAGCGAAGCGCGCCGCGCGCTACCGCTGCGTGCTAGTTGCTGCGCGCGATGGAGCGATCTGCCACACGGCTGAGGGCGCCGTCGAAGGAATGATTCTGGAGGCGCCGCGCGGAACGGGAGGCTTCGGCTACGATCCTCTGTTTTACCTGCCCGACCTGGACAAGACCATGGCCGAGATCGATCTCGAAACCAAGCTTTCGCTCAGCCATCGCGGGCGGGCGATTGCGGCGCTGCTGCCGAAGCTTGCGCGCTGACTTCCACCGCTCTCGTCCAAAGCCCAAAAGCGCGGAGCGCCGCAGCCTCCTTCACTGCGCCAACGCATCAGCTACGTTGCTGCTATCCGACGAATGCCAAATGGGGCTCCAGTGTTAGATCATTCCGAGTCACGGGCATCGAATCCGACGACTCTTATTTCCACCTTGGGCTCCATCTTTTTCACAGGGTTCCAGTTTGAATCGTAACCATATAAGAGCTCATGGCCAGACAATGGCGATCCGTCCGCGCGGCGTGCGTTGTAGTACTCTTCCGCTCTATAGGCCTCTTGGGAGTCTTTTTGGGTAACCGTCTTCGTCAAACCTGGCGGGATCGCCTGATCGCAGGTGAAGTCCTCAAAATCCATAATTGCGTTTGATACATCGTGGTAAATGACTCGAAGCCGGACTCCTGAAATTGTGACAGGCAATTTGTTAGTTATCCGCATCTCGAATCCGCCTGTGTGGGAAAAGGAATCTGCGTTAAAGAGCTTGAAATCGCTCGCGACAATTCCCGCTTCGATCCGTGTGCCGACTCCGTCCACAATGGATTGATCAGAACCAAAGCCTGCTTGCTGCGCCAGCGGTGTGACAATCAGATGCTGGGAAGCCGCTGCCCACATTTTGGAAAGATATGCCACGGGTACGGCCAGGTTCAGGTTTTGCCCATCTTTGAAGGTCGCTTCCGCCACCCCGATTACAGTGCCAGAATCGTTCATAACCGGGCCTCCGCTGCTTCCTGGAGAGATTGGTGCCGTCATCTGAAGAATCGAATCGGACTGGACCGATCGAATACCACTGACGATGCCCTCGGAAAAGGTTCCCTCCAGGCCTAGGAACTTGTTGAAATTC
>PMYE01000156.1 GCA_003171315.1 Acidobacteriaceae bacterium | reverse complement strand
AAGGACTACCAGGTGCAGCGTTACAAGGGACTGGGCGAGATGACTGCCACGCAGCTCTGGGAAACCACCATGGACCCGGAGCGCCGGACGCTACTCGTCGTCAAGCTCGAGGATATCGCCGAAACCGAGACCATCTTCACCACACTGATGGGCGAGGACGTCGAAGCCCGCCGCAAATTTATTGAAGATAACGCTCTCGACGTAAAGAATCTCGACATCTGAGTAGCGAATCTGCTTTCAGCTTTGAACCTCCGAGCTTTCGCTAAGGGGCTGACTTTGCGAGCAGGCGTTTGACCTGCCGCATATCACCGACATCCAGGACGTTGTTGACTGACTCAAGGTATTTCGCGTCGGCGATCAGCTCCTCGGTAGTTTGGTGGCCGCCGGGGGTTTCGTTATCGAGGTCGTTGTCGTCCTCGTCGTCATCCTCATCATCTTCATCGTCGTCGTCGCCGGCTTCGTCTGAATCTTCCTCCTCGTCATCGTCTTCGTCCTCGTAGTCATCGGGATCGACGGCGAGTTCTTCGCCGTCGCTTGTCTGAGAGATAGCCTCGACGGGATCGATGGGAATGGCCCAGCTTTTGCGATCGACACTTTGCAAAGACAGTTGGAGGCCGTAGAGAAGAAGCGACGCGCGGGGGCGGTCGATGGTGTTGTTGACGATGGCGCGGAGGACCTGGGTGATGGTGACCTGGATGGCGCAGCGGTCTTCGAGGAGCGGAATCTCGATCGAATCGTTGGCGCTCGCGGGTTTTTGGGCCGCGAGGTGCTGCCGCCTGTGGAAGTAACAAAGATCCTCGCCCCGGAGGGCATACCCGTGGCACTGCTTTCCGCTCGGCATGATGTGCCGACATCTCGGAGCCATACATTTCTCCTTTGCGCTCGTCCTACTTTTTCCCTTTGTGCTACGCAGCCCCTCCCCCCGGTATGTCATACCTCCATATTTGATAACAAAGGACTTACAGGGTAGGTATGATCCGTAAGTCGTTGATTTCACAGGACCGCATACCCTAAACGCTCAGATTTACAGGAGTTAGGGGCGTTTTTGAGGCTTCTCATCGCGGATTGCGCCGGTTTCCCGAGCGCAAGGACGCGTATGCGGCGGATTGAATCCGCCGCAAAGAAGGCCTTGTTGAACGCTTATGGAATGAGTATGCGCTCAAAGGGGGAAATTATCGGCATACTTGACAGAGATCAGAGATCAGGGGTCAGAGATCAGAAAAAGAACGACTTACGGGAAACCGTGCGGATTTATTTTGGTCGCGGGGGCTTGACAACGAAAACAGGGAATAGGGAGTAGCCAATAGGGAGTAGGAAGGCAGCCGCCGCCGAGCACCAGCTTCCCCGCTCGGGATGGGGAATAGGGAGTAGCCAATAGGGAGTAGCCAATAGGGAGTAGGAAGGCAGGGTTCGGGGAATGCAGGTCTGGGAGAGCAGCGGCACTCACGCTCCCCGCACCTGTCCGCGCACGTCGCTCTTGACCGCATACATGCGCGCGTCGGCTGTGCCGATGATCTCGTGCACTGCCATGCCGTCGCCGGGCGAGGAGGACAGGCCCACGCTGGCGCTTACTTTCAGCTTGAGCCCGTTCTTCATCCGGAACTGAGTGTCCATGAGCGCGCCATTCATAATCTTTGCCAGCTCCAACGCGGCCCCGGCCCCAGTCTCCAGCATCAGGATCACAAACTCGTCGCCTCCGTAGCGAAAACAGCGGTCCTGGTTGCGGCTCAGCTCCTGGAGCCGGCGTCCAGCGTGGGCCAGCAACTCGCTGCCGATCAGGTGTCCATGGACATCGTTGACCAGCTTGAAGCGGTCCAGGTCGAGAAACGCCAGGCTTAACGGCAGCTTAAGCTTTTTGCACCGTTTCAGCTCGCGGTCCAGGACTTCGTACAGGTGGCGCACATTGTAGAGCCCGGTAGTGTCATCGGTGATGGTCAATTGCTGAATGCGGGCTACGTCGCGCGCGTTTTCGATTGCGATGGCTGCGTGGTCAGCCAGGATGTGCAGGAATGCGATGCTGTAATCGGACATTTCGGCGCGCGGATTGAAGATCTCGATCACGCCTTGCGTGCCCTTGCGTCCACGCAATGGCATGGCAATCGCGGAACTCACGGCGTGTACCCCGGGGACGCCGGATTGCTTCATGCGCGGATCGTCGTTGGCCTCAGGTACGATCAGCGTCTCCCCGTGTTGCACGACCCAGCCCGCAACACCCTCTCCTACTTTCACCCGAAGGCCGCGCAGGGCCTCCGACTCCTGGCCTGCGGCAATCGCATAGTAGAGTTCCTGGCTCGCCTCGTCCAGCATCAGCAGCGCCCACAGTTCCGCCTCCACCATCCGTTCCATCTGTTCCAGGATGGTGCGCAAAATTGTGTCCAGGTCGAAGCTCGAAGTGAGCGATCGCGCGAGTTGATGAAACACAAGCAGATCGGCGAGCGGGATGCGCCCTTCCGTCTCATTTGGCATGTTTAGGCCCTATTAGAGGAGTCTTATCCCCATTCTGTCACACAAACTTGCTCACACCTGCTGCAGGCCATTTGTCCCGCGCCGGCCGCAGGTTCATCTGCAACCACAAAAGGTGTGGTTCTCTTGCTCAACCGCCGATATGAACCATCGAACGCGACGGTTTCAGGAATCCCGGCTCGCCGATGTGATGCCGGGCCTCTTTCCCTTGTACCGTACGAACAATGTAAGCACTCAGTTCCTCAGCGCTGGCCCCCGCGCGCAATCGCCCGTAGAGATCGTGCTCCACTTGCGAGAACAAACAGGTGCGAATCTTCCCGTCTGAGGTGAGCCGCACCCGGCTGCAGGCGCCGCAAAAAGCCAGGCTCACCGGCGCGATAATGCCGATCTCGCCCACGCCATCGGCAAATGTGTAACGGCGCGCCGTTTCGCTGGCATCGCGGGAAGGCAGCTCAACCAGCGGCAAAGCCCGGCCGATCCGCTCGACAATCTCGCGCAGCGGCACCACG
Organism: Acidobacteriaceae bacterium; assembly: GCA_003171315.1. Taxonomy (GTDB): domain Bacteria; phylum Acidobacteriota; class Terriglobia; order Terriglobales; family Acidobacteriaceae; genus Telmatobacter. Next base: position 11,248 of record PMYE01000156.1, on the reverse strand, counting down.
ATCTCTGGCGACCAAAGCCGGCCCTCCTCGAGCGGCATAAACTCGATGAACCGCACGACGACCTTTTCTTCGCGCGCGAACCGCGCAAATCCTTCGATCTGGTCATCGTTGAATCCGCGCAACAGAACGCAGTTGATCTTAAGCGGCGTCAATCCGGCAGCGCGGGCGGCGCGGATGCTCGCGAGAACGGCGGAAAAACTTCCCTCGACCCGTGTGATGCGCTCGAAGGTGGCCGCATCCACCGCGTCCATGCTCACCGTCACCCGGCTCAGCCCCGCCGCTTTCAGGGGGGCGGCAAGCGATTCCAGCAGATGTCCGTTGGTGGTGAGCGCCAGGTCTAGCGGTTCGCCTGAAGGCGTGCGCAGCCGCGCCAACTCCCGCACCAATTCCACCACCCCGCGCCGCAGCAGAGGCTCTCCTCCCGTAATCCGCACTTTCCTGATTCCCAGGTCCACAAAAAGCCCGACCAGGCGCAAGTATTCGTCAATGCCCAGCTCCGGATACTGGGCGCCCACCTCGCCGGTGCGGCAATAGACACATTTGTAGTTGCAACGGTCCGTGATGGAGACACGCAGGTCGTGAATCACGCGCCCGAGGCTATCAGTTAGCGCCGGCAGAGACGGCAATGCGGAGAATGCGGAAAGGGAAGGGGCAGCCATCGGCAATTTCCAGCCTATACCCTTTTCGCCGTGGCATGAAGGGTCTCCGCTCGAACCGCCGCGCCGGCGCACGAAGCGATGGAAGCGATAGCATAAAAGAGCAAGCATGCCGGTATTTTGTTCACGGCCCTTGTCCACGAAGAGGAAATCGGAAACATGCCCGCAACGGGAGCCAGACCCGTGGGCGCGGCGGACGAAGCCGGCGCGGCGTTGGCCGTGCGGCAAATGTTCGACTCCATCGCGCCCCGCTATGACCTGCTGAATCATCTCCTCTCGGCCAACGTCGACCGGCTGTGGTGGCGAAAAGCTGCGCGAAGGTTCCAGCGAGTTCTGGCCCGCCGCGATGCGGCGATCCTCGATATTTGTTGTGGTACGGGCGATTTGACCCTGGCGCTGCTCAAGCTGCGTCCGCGCGGCGCGCGGCCGGTTTTCGCCGCCGATTTTGCGCCCGCCATGCTGCGCCGTGGGGCGCAGAAGTTTGGCCCGCCGGAGTTTCGCAAACCGGGGAAACGCGCGCCCGCGCCTGAAGCGCCATACGCCATTCCGCTGGAGGCGGATGCGCTGCATCTGCCGCTCCGCTCTGAATCGCTGGATCTGATCGTCACAGCCTTCGGCTTCAGGAATCTGGCCAACTATGAAGCGGGTCTCAGGGAGTTTCATCGTGTATTGAAGCCGGACGGGCAGTTGGGGATCCTGGAGTTCAGCGAACCGGGGGGGCTTGCCGGAAAGGCCTATGCACTCTACTTCCGGCGCGTACTGCCCGCCATCGGGCGCATGATCTGCGGCCAGAATGGTCCCTATCATTACCTGCCAAGTTCCGTCGACAATTTTCCGCAGCCCGGCGAGATGCTCGCGATGATGCGGTCGGCCGGCTTTCAGGAGTGCGCATGGCAGCCGTATACGTTCGGAATTGCCGGGTTGTACAGTGCCGCACGGTCCCCTGTACTCTAGAGCCTGTTATGAACTTTCGCGTGGCCTGCGCTGGGAGCCAATTTTTTCGAGTTCAAGGAGCGAGGAGCGACGGATACCGGGTGTCTCCTAGCGACGAGTGACGCCGAAATCGGGGAAATAGGCCCCAGCCCTCCGGGTTGCGGCGCAAATCGGCTCATACATCGTTGTCGTCCTCGCCTTGGAATGGCCAAAGTCTTCGTCCTTCGCCTCGTCTGAGCCGATTTTCGCTCGCAACGCAGACCGCGGGAAAGTTCATAACAGGCTCTAGGAGCGCTATGACCTCCGCCGTCCCTAATTCACGGGCGACCGAATCTTCCCTGCCGAGTCTTGCCGCGCTCTCCGCGGAAAAGCGGCAGGTCGCGCGGAATTCGATGGCGGCTGCGGCGGCAATGACGCTGCTCAAGTTCGCCGCCGGCCTGCTCTCCGGGTCGCTGGGCGTGCTTTCCGACGCGGCCCATTCCGGACTCGACCTGATCGCCGCGGCGCTGACCTACTTCTCCGTGCAGGTGAGCGACAAGCCGGCAGACGAGGATCATACCTACGGCCACGGCAAGATTGAGAATCTCTCCGCCTTCGGCGAGGCGGGGTTGATGGCTGTCTCCTGCGCCTGGATCATCTGGGAGGCGATGCAGCGTATCTTTTTCCGCTCGGTGGAGTTGCACCACTCGCTGTTGCCGGTTCCCGTGCTGCTTCTCTCGATCGGCGTGGATTTTTGGCGTTCCCGGAAGCTCGGCGCGGTGGCCACGCGCACTGGATCGCCGGCTCTGGCCACCGATGCGTTCCACTTTGCTTCGGACATCTGGGCGACGCTGGCGGTGCTGGCAGGGCTGGGCTTCACCTGGGCTGGCGCGCGATTCGGAGTGGGCGCGCTCCGCTACGCGGACCCCCTTGCAGCGTTGGCGGTCTCCGTCCTGATTCTCCGTATGACTGTCCGGCTGGGTCACGAGGCGGTAGGTGCGCTAATGGACGAGATTCCCGCCGAAACCCGCCGCCGCTTGGTGCGCGAGGTGGAGCGCGTGGACGGAGTGCTGGCTGTGGAACGGGCGCGCGTGCGGCGCGCCGGAGCCGGCTACTTTGCCGACCTCACGCTGGCGTTGCCGCGGCGATTCACCTTTGAGCACACCGGCGAGTTGGTAGAAGCCGCCACGGCCGCAGTGCAGCGAGCCCTGCCCAAAGCCGATGTGGTCATCCACACCGTTCCCCGTGAAACGAGGGCGGAAAGCATCTTCGACCGCGTGCGGGCGGTGGCCGCGCGCAACAACGTGTCGGTGCATGAACTCAGCGTTCGGTCGCATCATGGGCGCTTGCAGGTCGAGCTTCACGTGGAACTCGAGGAAAGCCGTTCGCTGCGGGAAGCGCACAGCTTTGTCTGCGCCCTCGAAGCGCAGATTCTGCGCAATGTCCCAGAAATCGATTCGGTGCTCACGCACATCGAAAGCGAGCCGGCCACCATCGAGCAGCCGGAGGAGGTGGCCGTCGAAGACCGCAAGATCGAACAGGTGTTGCGCTCCGCGGCCGCCGGGTTTCCCGAGATCGCGGACGTTCACGCGATCGCCGTGGGCCGCACGCGAGACCATATCTCTCTCACCTGTCACTGCACGTTGCCTGACGAGCTTCCCATGCGCCGCGTCCACGAGGTGATCACCGAGCTCGAGGACCGTTTCAAGTTGGAGTGCCCTGAAGTGTATCGCGTGACCATCCATCCCGAGCCGGCGACGGATAATACGCGGTAGATTGCAGGGTGGAACTGTTAAGGGGTGAACCGAATTCATGAACACTCGCGCCATCGCCGGTTTCTTCCGCGTCGCTTCGCTGCTCATGCTGCTCGTGGCCGTCGCGCTGCTGGCCGCCATCACCACCATGCACTTTGCCATTCACGGCGCCGAGGTGCAGGTGCCGGCGCTCAAAGGGATGACGGTGGCCGACGCGCGCAGCGTCTCTGCGGGCTTGGGACTAAACCTCGACGTGGACAACCGCTATTACTCCGGCGATGTGGCCGCGGGACACATTCTTTCGCAGTCGCCCGCGGCGGGAACTGTGGTGCGCCGAGAGTGGCGCGTGCGCGTGGCCGAGAGCCTGGGGCCGCAGAAAGCGGATGTTCCCGACACGGTGGGTGCCGACGAGCGCCTGGCCTCGCTTGAGTTGCGCCGCGCCGGCCTGGAGGTGGGTGAGATCGCGCACCTGCCATACGCCGCAGCCACCGAGGGGACCGTGTTGGCCCAGGATCCGCCCGCGCACGCCCAGGGCATCGAGCAGCCCAGCGTCAACCTGCTTGTAGCAGAGCCGGACGACGAGACGCCCGACGGTTATGTGATGCCCGACCTCACCGGCTTGCCAATCATCAGCGCACAAACTGCGCTGGCCAAGGTGGGCATCAGAGCCGCGCCGCCTGTCTATGTGAATATTCCGGTCGCTCCGGTGGGTAGCGGCAATGCGTTGCCCAAGCTCCCGGTCATGTCCGGCGCAGTGCTGGCGCAGTCGCCCGGCGCGGGCTCGCGTGTGGACCAGGACACTCGGGTCAAGCTGACCGTAGCTCGGTAAGGAACGACGGAGGTCAAGTTCTATGGCGCAGAGCGAGGATTTGGAAAAGATCGCAGTCGAGGAACGCGAACTGCAGTTGCCGCGCTTGGACGCGCAGGTGGCGTGGGATCTGGGGTCGCGGATACGAAACATGGCGCTGGAGCGCGGCCTCACGCTGGTGATCGACGTGCGGCGCTTCGGGCAGCCATTGTTTTATGCCGCGCTCGACGGCACGACGCCGGACAACGCGGAATGGGTACGCCGCAAGAGCAACGTGGTAACCCGCTTCCATCGCAGTTCCTATGCCGTTGGGATGACGTTGAAGATTAAAGGCACGACGCTGCTCGAACGCTACGGCTTGCCGGTGGCGGATTATGCTGCCGATGGCGGATCGTTTCCGCTGGCGGTGAAGGGAGCAGGTGTGATTGGCAGCGTCACCGTCTCAGGTCTTCCTCAGCGCGACGATCACAATCTGGTGGTTGAGGCTCTGTGCGCGATGCTCAGGCTTGACTTCGCGGAATTGCGCCTGGAACCGGAACCAGCATAAAAGCGCATCGGCAATTTACCCTCGACTTTCCTAAACAGCCTTCTCGATCAACGCAACAAAGAATCCATCGGTGGGGACAGCGCCCGGCAGTAAGCGCAGTGCACCTTCGCGCGTAAGGCACTTCTGCAACTGCTCCGCTCCGGATGGGGTCAAGATGCCGTCGCGCGACAGCAGTTCAATGCTGTGCGCAAGCGAAACCTGCCGGCAGTCACGGTTCTCCGCAAGCACGGTGGTGACGACCTGCTCGTTTTCTTCCGGTTCCAGAGAGCAGGTCGAATACGCAACGTGCCCGCCACGTCGAACCGCGCGCAATGACGTCGTCAGAATCGCGCGCTGCCGATCAGCTTGGCGCTTCAAGTCTGCCGGCCGCAGGCGATGGCGAATCTCCGGATTGCGTCCCAGCGTGCCGGTGCCGCTGCACGGCGCGTCAACCAACGCGAAGTCGAAGGTAGATTCTTTTTGAAGCGCAGCCGCATCGACGAGCAGGCACTCCACGCGACCGGCGTGCGCGACAAGGCGCTTGCACAATTCTGCAAACCGCCGCGGGTTGGCCTCGCAGGCCGCGATGTGCGCCTCGCGATGGCGCTCGGCGAGAATGAGCGTCTTTCCGCCCGGCGCCGCGCAGGCATCGAGGATTCTCAGCGCTTTTTGGTTTGGATCTTCGATGGCGCTCGCAGCCAGCTCGCCGATCAGTTGCGATCCCTCATCCTGCACGCGGATGTGGCCTTCGCGAAAGGCGGCTGTTGCAACAACCGCGCCGGAAACCACAGTGCGGGCGGCGGCGAGCAGAGATCCCGGTTCGAGCCGGACGCCAGCCTGCTCGAGCTCGGCCGCAACCGCAGGACCCTCGATGCGCACGGTCAACGGCGGCTGCGTCTGGCCGTGAAGGCAGATTGCGCGCGCAGCTTCCAGACCGTAGAAAACAGACCAGCGTTCGACCATCCATGCGGGGTGAGCCAGGACCAACGCCAACCCGGCAGGGGTTTCGCTCGGGAAGGAAAACGGCGGAGCCTTGCCTAGCCTTCGGAGCACGGCGTTCACCATTCCTGAGGCAAAGCGGTGGCCGGACTGCCTCGCCAGCTCCACGCTCTCGCCGATGGCCGCGTGGGCGGGAATGCGATCCAGAAAGAGAAGTTGAAATGCGCCCAGGCGAAGCGCGGTAAGGACCTCCGGATCGAGTTTGGCGCCCGGTTTCTTAAGGAGGTTCTTCAGTCGCGCGTCCATCTGGACCTGCCAGCGAAGCACACCGAGCACCAGCATGGTGGCCAGGTTGCAGTCGGCAGGCGAGAGCGCGTCAACAGCCCTCGCGCGCAGCAAGTCATCGCAGTGAGCTCGTCCATGCTCGACGGCCATTAGAATTTCGAAGGCGGCTTTGCGTGCAGGAGAGATCGCGGACACGGCGCTCAACCCAGGCGCGCGTCCGCCACGAGCGGATTCCCGCGCAGAAACTCGGCGGCTCCGAGGCGTTTCTTGCCTTCGAGCTGAACCTCGAGGAATTCGAGCCAGGTATTGCCGGCGCATGCGGCCAAGAGGCGATGGTTCTCTACGACAATCCAGCCCGGCTCGGCAAAGCCCAACCCTTCGGCATAGCCGCCACGAGCAATTGCCATGCGATGTACGATCAGTTTCTTCCCGCTGAGGGCGGTGAATGCACCCGGCCACGGCTGGAATCCGCGCCAACGGTTGTAGATCTCGTGCGCAGAGCGCGCGGCAAAGTCGATGCGGCCGTCTTCGCGGTCGAGCAGCGGCGCGAAGGTCGCATCCTCGTGACTCTGGGGTTGGGGGTGAATTGAGCCGTTGGCCAAACCGGCGAGGGTTTCGACGACGAGCGGCGCTCCGGCGTGCGCCAGCACAGGAAAAAGATCCACGGCGGTTTGCTCGGGTCCGATCTCCATCGTCTGCTGCAGCAGAATCGGTCCGGTGTCGAGTCCTTCGTCCAAGAGTATGGTGGTGTTGCCGGTAAAGGCGTCGCCCATGGCAATCGCCCATTGGATCGGCGCTGCGCCGCGGTACCTGGGCAGCAACGATGCGTGCAGATTGATGCAACCCAGCGGCGGCAGGGTCAGCATCCACGGTGGAATCATGCGTCCATAAGCCACTACCACAATGGCGTCGGGCGCGATGGACTCAAGCAGCGAGCGGAACTCCGTGTTGTTGCGGATTTTCTCGGGCTGCGCAACGGAAAGCGCGGCGGCCAGGGCGGTTTGCTTGACGGCCGAAGCTATGAGCTGATGGTCGCGGCCGGACGGACGGTCGGGCTGGGAAACTACCAGAGCCACTTGGTGTCCCGCGGCGAGCAGCGCCTCCAGCGTGGGGACGGCGAACTGCGGAGTTCCGCAAAAGACGAGCTTGAGGCCGTTCCCACCGTTCGTCATGGCAGCCTTACCACGTACCCTCACTTTGCATTTTGCGAATCTTGCGCAGATTCAGATTGCGCTTGAGCGCACTCATGCGGAAGATAAACACGATGCCGTCGACGTGGTCGATCTCATGCTGGAAGGCGCGCGCGAGCAGCTCTTCACCGTCCATCTCGAACCACTTGCCGTGCGCGTCCTGGGCGCGGATGCGGACCTTGGCCGCGCGCACCACCTTTTCGCGAATTTCTGGAAAGCTAAGGCAACCTTCCTCCTCGTACTGTTTGCCCTCGCTGAAGGTGATCTCCGGGTTGATGAGGACAAGCTTCTGCGCGGGATCCTTGCCGAGGCTCAGGTCAATGACCGTGAGGCGCTTGGAGACACCCACCTGCGGCGCGGCCAAGCCGATGCCCTGCGAGGCATAAGTGGTTTCGAACATATCGGCCACGAACTTGCGCAACTCGGCATTAAACTCGGTGACAGGTTCGCCGGGCTTCTCCAAGACAGGGTCGGGATACTTCACGATCTTCAGAATCATTGCCGCCGCTAATAGCTCCGTATCTGTTCGATGTATCCCAAGAAGTTTCGCTTCAACTCCGGCAATGAGTCGCCGCCGAATTTCTCGCGGGCCAGATTGGCCAGGACCAGCGCGACCATGGCCTCGGCGGCCACGCCTGCGGCCGGAACCACGCAAATGTCGCTCCGCTCGTAACTTGCGCTGGTAGGCTCGCGGGTATCGAAACGCACCGATTCGAGCGGCTGGCGCATGGTGGAGATCGGCTTCAGGTAACCGCGGACCACGATGTCCTCGCCGTTGGAGACGCCGCCCTCGACGCCGCCCGCATTGTTGTGCGGGCGCGTGAATCGGGTCGGCCGGCCAGGCGGGTTCTCGGCCGCATAGTGAATGGGATCGTGGACGCGGGATCCGAACGATGCGGCGGCAGCCACGCCGCGGCCGATCTCGACCGCCTTGACGGCCTGCAGGCTCATGACCGCCCAGGCGAGCTGTCCGTCGAGCCGCTCATCCCAGTTTGCATAGGAGCCGAGCCCGGCGGGAACGCCGTGCGCCACCACTTCAAAAACGCCGTTCACGGTGTCGCCCGCGTGCGTTGCCGCATCCACTTCCTCTTTCATGCGCGCTTCGGCGGCCGGATCGACGCAAGCCAGGACCACTTCTTCTTTTCCGGCGAGTGCGGCAATCTCCTTCCACGCCGCGTCGCGATCAAGCTCTACCCGGCCCACACGAATCACGTGGCTCGCAATCTCGATGTCCAACTCGCGGAGCAGTAACTTTGCGAAGGCGCCGGCAGCTACACGCGCGGCAGACTCGCGTGCCGACGCGCGCTCCAGCACATAGCGCGCGTCAGGAAAGTTGTATTTCAGCGCGCCGGCCAGGTCGGCATGGCCGGGCCGCGGCGAGACGACCGCCCGGTGCTTGGCGGGATCGCCGGCCTCGACAGGCAATTTCTCCTGCCAATTTTTCCAGTCCCGATTCTCCAGTTGAATCGCGATTGGCGAACCGATGGTTTTGCCGTGGCGTACTCCGGAAAGCACGTGTGCCCGGTCGGTTTCGATCTTCATGCGGCCGCCGCGGCCATAGCCCTGCTGCCGCCGCCAAAGCTCGCGGTTCACAAAGTCGAGATCGGCGGGCACGCCGGCAGGGATCCCGGAGACGAGTGCGACCAACGCCTCACCATGGGATTCACCAGCTGTCGAGAATCGGATCATACAGATTCGATTGTAAATGCGGAAAGGGCAACGGGAACGAGTGGTTCAAGTTTCTGGTTTTCCGCAATCTACGGGTCCCTTGCGCCCCTGACTCGACTTACGCCCTGCACGGCGATGCGGTACACGCGACTCCAGCAAAGTCGTTTTCCCGATGCGGCGCATAGCGTGATACAGAACGAGACCACGACGCCAAGCCAGTCGTAGGGGACCGGTCCCGCCAGATCCGCCTTTCATCCGCGCCTCCTCGATGCGCTATCCTGTCCTCGGAAGCGGCGCGGAATTCCCAGCCCGCACACCGGCACCCCATGGCGTTCATCGCGATAGACCGTACTGCCAAACAAATCGTGCTCACCGTACAGGAATACTCCCTGTTTGCGGGGCGAGCCTTTCTCAATCTTTTCCGCCCCCCCATCTACTGGACTGACTTCCTCATTCAATCCGACATCATTGGCTTCGGTTCGCTGCCCATCGTGATCCTCTCCGGCTTCTTTACCGGGGGCGTGCTCGCGTTGCAGTCCTCGGCTACCCTTTCAGCCTTTGGCGCCGCCGCCGTAACTGGCCAATTTGTAAGCCTCACTATGGTTCGCGAGCTCGGCGCGGTGCTCACCGGCATCATGGTTTCCGGGCGCAACGCATCCTCTATAGCCAGCGAACTCGGTTCCATGGTCGTCACGGAGCAAATCGACGCCATGCGCGCATTGGGCGTTGACCCAATGCGCAAGCTCGTCACCCCGCGTATCTTCGCCTGCATCGCCATGCTTCTCTTCCTCACTATTGTGGCCGACGCGTTCGGCATTGCAGGCGGCGCCGCTGTCACCGTCTTCCTCAACCATCAGGACGGGACCCAGTACTTTCATATGGCCTACGAACATCTTCACTACCCCGATATTATTCAGGGCCTGGTCAAACCTCTCTTCTTCGGCTACCTCCTCGGCTCCATCGGCTGCTTTTACGGCATGAGAACCACCGGGGGCACCGAAGGGGTTGGCCGCGCCACGATCTCGGCGGTGGTCAACTCTTCCGTGCTCATCATCGCTGTCGATTTCCTCATCACCCACGTGCTGCTCGCCATCTTTGCCTGATGAACCACGCTGCCGCTTCTGCGCCTTCATCGCCTGCTCTAGAGCCGGACGCGGGCCCCGTCGTCGCCCTGCGCGGCGTTTCCATAGCCTTCGATGGCCCCCCGGTGCTTAAAGACATCACCTTTTCCGTAGCGCCCGCGGAGACACGCATCGTGCTCGGGCCCGCCGGCGTGGGCAAGAGTGTGCTGCTCAAGCTCATCCTCGGGCTGCTTCGCCCGCAGAATGGCAATGTCCTGCTCTTCGGCGAAGACATCTCCCGCATGTCCGAGGAAAAGCTCTTTCCCTTGCGCTCTCGAGCAGGAATGGTCTTCCAGGAGGGAGCGCTTTTCGATTCTCTTACCGTGCGCGACAATGTCGCCTATCGGTTGATTCAGGAGCACGTGCCCGACGAAGATACCGACAGCCGGGTCCGCGAGGCGCTCAGCTTTGTCGGTTTGGAAGAAACCTTCGGCCTTTACCCCCCCAGCCTTTCGGGCGGCATGAAACGGCGCGTGGCCATCGCGCGCGCCCTCATCCATCACCCGGAGCTGATCCTCTACGACTCGCCTACAGGCGGCCTCGATCCCGTCACCTCTACCACCATCATCGAACTCATCGTCAAGCAACGAGACGTCCATGCGGCCCCGGCCCTCTTGGTTACCCACCGCCTTCAGGACGCCTTCACCCTTTGCAACCATCGCTTCGATGCGGAACAGAATCGCATGGTTCCGCTCCCCGCAGGACAGACCAATCCCAATACCACCTTTCTCATGCTCGACGAGGGCCGTCTGATCTTCGATGGTTCGCTTGACGAACTCCTCCACAGCCAGACCAGCTTTGTCCGCGAGTTCCTGGAATAGAGACGGAAAAGTAGCCGTTGGTTCGTACGCGGCTCATAGGCCTGCAACGGAACAGTCCTGCGTCAACCGCGCCGTGGAACCGTCTGCTCGCGAGCTGCATCTGAAAACTGCGCATGGTTCCCTGTTTCTCGCTGCAATCTGATCCGCGACCGTGAGTCTCCTCGATCTCGCTGGAAATGAACACGCCACCACCGATCCCGCCGATATCGGTTCCACGATAGCCGCGGTCCGCGCTGCCAAGCGCATCGAACTCGTCGGCAGGCGCTCCATCGCCTTCGACGAAGCGGCGGCAAACCGCGCAGCGCATCGAGCAGCTCGCAGCGAATTGACGCTCGCGCGTTCGTCGAATTCGATTCCATCGCGCTCCACTTTCCATCTGCGCTTCAAATTTCAACTCGAATTCTGCTCCGACGATCGGTTCACCTCCGGAACGATGTTGATCTTTTTTTACTCTGACGTCGTTTTTTTCTTGACATCGATGTTTCATGAATCTATACATTTTTCATCTGCAGTTTCTAAATTGCAGAATCGATGCAACCCATCGAAAAGGGAGAATAGGCAAATGGCA
>PMYE01000194.1 GCA_003171315.1 Acidobacteriaceae bacterium | reverse complement strand
ATGCCGCGCTCCTGCTCCTGCTCCATGTAATCCATGGTCGCCGTGCCTTCATGCACCTCTCCCAGCCGGTGCGTGATGCCGGTATAAAACAGGATGCGCTCTGTCGCTGTCGTCTTTCCGGCGTCGATGTGCGCCATGATCCCGATGTTCCGGCAGCGATTTAGCGGTACGGTGCGAGCCACGATTTCAATTCCTTGCGGGATGTCTTTCCCCGCGGTTACAACTAGCTGCTAGCCTCTAGCTCCTAGCCTCTAGCCCTCTATTCCCGGAACCGCCCCGTGCGGTCCCAATTCCTGCTCCGCTACCGGCAGCCGGGTGCCCCATCCTAGCCGCGTCTTTGTTTTTTGCGGCTAGGGTGGGTTCCCAATCTCACCATCTGTAGTGCGCGAACGCCTTGTTCGCCTCGGCCATGCGGTGCACGTCTTCCTTCTTCTTCATCGCCGCGCCGCGCCCGTTGGCCGCATCCAGCAGCTCGTTGGACAGCTTGTCGGTCATGCCCTTCTCGCCGCGGTTGCGGCCATAGGTGATCAGCCAGCGGATGGCCAGCGAAGTGCGCCGGTCGGCATTCACCTCGATGGGCACCTGGTAGTTGGCGCCGCCTACGCGCCGCGTCTTCACCTCAAGAAGCGGCTTGCAGTTCTCCACCGCCTTCTTGAAGAGCTTCAGCGCGTCGTCCCCGCCGCCCTTCTCCTCCAGGTTCTTCATCGCCTGGTAGAAGATGGACTGCGCGGTCGACTTCTTGCCGCCCCACATCATCGAGTTCACAAACTTTGTCACCAGCGTCGATCCATACACCGGATCCGGCGCCACTTCCCGCTTCGCAATGTGCCCTTTTCTCGGCATAAATCCTCAAAAAACAGCTTTCAGCTATCAGCCGTCAGCTTTCAGCCTGTTCGCGCCAGCTCCACCGCCGCCGGCTCCCGCGATCGAAAACCGATAGCTGAGAGCTGAAAGCTGAGAGCTTGCATTTATTTCTTCGCGCCGCCCTTGGCGCGCTTGGCCCCGTACTTCGACCGGCTCTGGTTGCGGGCCGTCACGCCCACCGAATCCAGCGTCCCGCGGATCACGTGATACCGGACGCCCGGCAAGTCCTTCACGCGCCCCCCGCGGATGAGCACGATCGAGTGNNTGCTCCTGCAGGTTGTGGCCGATGCCGGGAATGTAGGTCGTCACCTCGATCCCGTTGGTCAGCCGCACGCGAGCCACCTTGCGCAGGGCCGAGTTCGGCTTCTTGGGCGTTTGCGTATACACCCGCGTGCACACGCCGCGCCGCTGCGGCGAGGACTGCAATGCAGGCGACGCCGTCTTGTACCGCGGGGCCGTGCGCCCCTTGCGAACCAGTTGATTAAATGTCGGCAAACCGAAACTCCTTACCGTTGAAAACCCGGCACATTCTGCTCCACAGCCGCACAAACCCTTTTGGGCCGTTCCGGGCCTGTGCGGCACTCCAGGCCGCGCAAACACAGAGAAGCCCCATGTTTACTGCTTCGCGTCTGTCCTCTTCCGATCTCAGACGAGAACCGGGACGGTGATCGGTCGTCCGCCCAGGAAACATATCCCCTGGCGGAGCCAACTCCGTTTCCCGCTTCCGGCCCGCATAGCCCCTCCAAGGTGGGGAACGCGCGAGCGCCGATGCGAGTGTTCCCTGCCCTCCGCAAGAAGAGAGCCATTCCGGGAACTTGTCTGGCCGGCCGACTGCACCGGGCCTCGGTAGTCACCCCGTCTCTTAACATCCTGCCGGGGGACTTCCAACCGTCGCCTACGTGTGCGCACACACCTCAAGCGATGTTCTTGCGAACCTTTCAAAGATACCAAGAAAGAACCACCGAGTCAACGCTAGAATGCGGGCTATGACGGGGCCGCCGAGACAGCCGGCCGAAGCGCTGCCGGACTAGAACCAGCTGCTTCGTGAACAATTTGCCCGTCCCGCATGTGCAGAATGCGCCCCGCGATGGCCGCCGCCTCGGGATTATGCGTAATCATCAGCGTGGTCTGGCCCAGCTCCCGGTTCGAGCGCAACAGCATGTGCAGCACGGCGTCGGAGCTCTTCGTGTCCAGGTTGCCGGTCGGCTCGTCGGCCAGCACAATGGCCGGCCGCGTGATCAGCGCCCGCGCGATCGCCACCCGTTGCTGCTCGCCGCCGCTCAGCTCGGCCGGCCTGTGCTCCAACCGCCCCTTGATCGCCAGCATCTCGCTCAGGTGGTCCAGATACTGCCGGTCCATCGGCACTCCATTGGGACCCGAGGCGCGCCCGCTCACCGTGTAGGCGATCTCGATATTTCCCATGGCCGAAAGCGTGGGCAGCAGGTTGAACTTCTGGAAAACAAAGCCGATACGGTGTTTGCGCAACTTTGTCCGCTCGTGGTCCTTCAATGCGGCAAAATCCACTCCGTCGATCACCACGCGCCCCTCGGTCGCTCTCGTAAGCCCGCCCAATAAATAAAACAGCGTCGACTTGCCCGAGCCCGACGGCCCCACAATGGCCACAAACTCGCCCGGCTCGACAGCCAGCGAAACCCCGCGCACGGCCACCACCTGGATGCGGCCCGCCGCGTAAATCTTGGTCAGATTTTCGGTAAGAATAATGTGTCTCGGCTGTTCGGAGGTCACGACTGTCATTGTAACCGGGCGGATTCGTTGGCTGCTTTCGCGCCTCGCTCCCCTTCTGATGCGAGGTGAACGTTTTGGTTCACCTGAGTGAAAGCCAATAGCCATTGGGGGTCGCCGAAGGAATGTCCCGGTAGCGCGCCGTAGGCGCGCAGTTTGTTAGCCCCGCGCTTTAGCGTGGGGAAAATGGGATTCCGCTAACGCGTTACGGAGTCCCGTAGGGACGGCGTAAGGACATTTTGCAGGAATTAAGAGCGGCAAAAGACTAGACGCTAGAAGCTACAATGGTTCTGCACCGATCTCCGACGCAGGATTCCCCGTCAATGACCACCGAATTGAAATCTTCCCTCGCCGCATCGCTCGAAGCGGCCGCCACGAAGGCCGGCCTTGTTCTCGTCTCCGTCACCCAGGGCGCCGATTTTCACGGCCACCCCACCGCCGTCTTCGAACTCGGCCTGCCCACCGCGGAAGCCGCCAGCCGCTCCCTCAAGCTCGAGCTGAGCGAGGCCTTCGGCTTCGATAAACCTCATCTTCTTCCCGAGATGACGGCCCATCTCGCCGCCGAATCCAGGCGCCTCCGCAACCCGCGGCCCGATTGCTACGTCACTCTCGGCGGTCTGCCCTTGGCCTTCGGGCAATTCGAGTGGCCTTTTCACCGCTCCACCTCCGGCGCCGACACCTGGATCGTCCACGGCGAAATCCACCTGGCCGACGGCGGCGCGCACAACCTCCACGCCAAAATCTCCGCCTCCGTCACCCTCACCTTCGCCGAGATCGTGCCTGCCATGGAGCAGCCCTACGCCGAGACCTTCGTCTACAACGCCGTCCGCAAGACGGTCGACATGGGCCAGCTCGAGTTCGTCAAGTCCGGCAACCGCCAGCCTGTTCCCGTCACCACGCGCTATTACAGCCGCTGGCAAAAGAAGTTCCTCTTTACCGAAACCGACGATACCGAGCGGCTCCGCTACCTGCTCAGCAAGGTCTACTGGCTCTCCGGCGTTCTGGGCGCTGGCAAGCCGGTTTGGATCGCCGATCCGCGCGACGCGCAGTACCTCAACACCACCGAGGCCGACCTGCTGCGCATGGCCGGCCACGAAGCGGGCGAGGGGCTCATGACCCTCGACGGCGAATTTGCCGCGGCCACGCCCGCGCTCATGGCCCGCGCCGCCGATTACCAGGCCATGCTCGAAGCCGCCCTCGACTTCACCAAGCCCAAGTTCAACGAGTCCATGCGCTCCGGCCACGCAAATATGTAGCGGCGGCCCGCCAGAACGGCTCGCTTTCTCATCTCTGTTCCCTGATCTCTGGCCTTTGTTTTATGACAGCGCCGCCCCGCACCCGCTGCAGAACCGCGCCCCCGCCACATTCGCCTGCTGGCAGCGCGGGCAGGCTGTGAATGTGTTGGGCTGCCCCGCGCCTGCCGTCGGCATGTTCCCCTGTACATTGATCGCCACGTTCACCGGTGGCTGGCCCCATCCCGGAACCGCGATCCCCAGCGTCGCCGCGATCCCTGCCGCCTGGATGGCGTTGAACTCCCGCACCCGCTCCGGCATGAAAAAGCACTCAATGAATCCGAGCAGCGACGGAATCCCGCTCCAGAAGAAGCCGCAGTAGAGAATCCCCAGCCCCGTGCGGCGCAGATAAAAGTGATGCGCGCCAAAGGCTCCCAGGAACAGCGCCAGCAGGATGCCCACCACCTCGTCGCGGCGCACTGTCTCGTATTGCTGGTAGAAGATGGCTTGCGGGTTGGGATACGCGTACGTGCTCATGCGGGTTTCTCCTTGTCTGCCGTGGTCTTAGGATACGCAGACGGTCTTTGACCGGTTCCCTTGAGTACCCGACGCAAGCATTGTCCCACGGCGGCGGGCAGGCATAGCATCGAATTCGAATGACGAACCTAACCAACCCATCCGCGGCAGCCAGCGGAGCCTTCCTCATCGGCGGCGATCTGCCCGTCCTGCTGCCCATTCTGGGCACTTCGAAGGTGGCGCACATCGAGGAAAACATCGCCGCCGCGCATTTGAAGTTGAGCGCGGAGGAATCCGCTGCGGTGGAAGCGGCCGCGAAGTACGCAACCGGACCTTAACCCAGCCGCCCTCCCGCTAGCGGCGGATCGGCTGCTCCGGCCGCGCCCCGCTGGTTTATCCTTGCCTCGATGCGCAAGACCCTCTCAGTAGCCATGATTGCGATGAACGAGGAGGCCAACCTTCCCCGCACCTTGGAAAGCGTTCGCTGGACCGACGAAATCGTCGTCGTCGACTCGGGATCCAGGGACCGAACCATCGAGATCGCCCAATCCTTCGGCGCCAAAACCTTCTATCACGCCATCGCCGGCCACGGCGCACAGAAGAATGTCGCCCTCGATCTCTGTACCTCCGACTGGATCCTGCTTCTCGACGCCGATGAGGTACTCAGCCCCGGCTTACAGGACGAAATCCGCCGGCTCCTGGCCTGTGACGACGGGCGCGAACCCAGATACGGCGCCTACTGGATTCCCCGCCTGAACCTGATCTTCGGCCGCTGGATGCGCCACGGCGGCTTCTATCCCGACCGCAAGCTGCGTCTCTTCCGGCGCGGAGCGGCGCGGCTCAGCGAGGAGGCCAGTCCGCACTCGACGCCGCAGTTTCAGGGCCCCCGCGGCAAGCTCAAACACGACATGCTCCACTACGCCTACCCGGATCTGGACCGCTATTTGGAGCACATGAACCGCTACAGCTCCGAGATCGCGCAACTGCTTCACCGGAAGGGCCGCGACAGCAAGTCGCTGCGCGCGTTTCTCTGGAATGCGGTCCTCAACCCGGCCGCGACCTTCGTCTATAACTACTTCTTCCGCCTGGGTTTTCTGGATGGGCGCGAGGGCCTGCTGCTGCACCTCAACCACTCGGTCTATATTCACTGGAAGTACGCAAAGGCCTGGCGTCTCGCCCGCGGCGCCGGCTCGCCGGCTCGCTGACTCACTGCGCCTGTATTGGTGTCCAGCCGCTGCCTCTCACGCTCGCCTCAAGAGGATTAACATTCGTCTATTCCTTCTCTACCACCAGCATCTCAGCCGGCCTTTCTTCCTCGATTAGTGAGAGACCTGCTTCTTTCTCCAGGCTCTCCTTCAGCCCCGCCAAATCCCCTTCTTGGGCCTTCACGCTCACATCGAATAGCTCACTCCGTCCCGTCTCATTCAACACCGGCACACCAAACAGCTTTTCCAGCTGTTGCGCGGCATCCTCCATCCCAACATTCTGAATTGCAAACCACCCGGCATAGTATCCGCACAATTTTCCCGCGTTTCCCTCCATCTCTGTCACTTTCAGCAGCTCGCGCGCATGTTCATTAGTCTTGAGCACCAGAACCCTCCGCGTCTCCTGCTCATTATGAATCTTCAACTGCAAGGCCAAGGCAACGTCCTGTTGGTAGATCGCGAAGCTCCACCGCCTTTCCAGTCCATCCATCTTTACGCGGAAGTTATAAAGCCGCTTATCGTCTGGCGCCCGCCAATCGATGCGCGCCTGATTCAACTGATAGGCATCCGCGACCAGTTCCACCGCGCTGACTGCGTGTTTTTCGAATGTGTCGTTGGCGACTCCCGTAAACGGCTTTGTTCCCGGCTTCGCGGCCGTCAAATTCAGTTCGAAGACCGGTCCCTGCACCGTTGCTTCACCCGCGCCTCTTGTCTCAGTCTTGGCCGGAAGCGCGCTCTTCGCCTCCTGCGCGGGAGTAAATCTTACCGGGCGGCCGTCATAGACCGCTTCCAGATCAGCGGCCTTCAGATCCTCCGGCGTTGTAGCCGCTGCCACGCGGCCATTCCGATCGATAATCATCGTCACCGGAATCGATGTCACACCGTAGAGATCGTCGACCGCGCCGTCGCGATCCACTCCCGCCCAACCGGCCATCGGCTTCTTCTGGAGAAACGCGCTGACCTTTTCTTCAGTCTCTCTCTGATCGACGGTAACCAGTTGAAACTTCGCCGGATCGAGCTGCGCGGCCAACTCGTTCCAATGCGGAATCGACGCCAAGCACGGTCCGCACCACGTTGCCCAGAATTCGAGTACTACGACTTTCCCGCGCAGCGATACCCAATCCGTCTTCGTCCCCGCCGGAGCATTCAGCAATTGCGTAAATTTCAGAGGCGGCGCGGGGACGCTCTTCGCCGGATAGGCATAGGCAAATTGAGCAAACAACAGAAAAGCGAGGGAAAGAGATCTTTTGTTCATGCCTTCATCCTAGCCCGGCGTAGCCGGTACCTAACCTGCCCGGTAATTGCAGGATTCGCGACCAGAGATCCAAATCGCGGCACTTCTGTCCTCATCTTCCGTGCCTCGCCACAAACGCAATCATCCGTAGCAGCAGCAAAAGCACCACCAGCGCCACTCCGGCCGCCACCAGCAGGCTGCCTCCGCTGGTCTTCGTCTTCGGTTTCTTCGCTTCGCGCTTCATGCCAAAAGTTGAACCTCATCATACCGCGCCCGCCTTCGCTCCATCCCTCACGCCCCGCGCCCCTACCTCGCCGCCCCGGCCATCCGTTATTCTTCTTGCTAAGCGAGGTGCGATCCATGCCCATTGCCATACTGTCCGGCGCCAGAAACAAGAAAATCCTTGCCGCCCTTGGGGGCAACTGGCAGGCCGAGATGGAGGGCTACCACACCTACACCACCCTCGCCGACCGCGACGCCGACCCGATGCGCGCCCAGATTCTCCGCCACCTGGCCCAGGCCGAGCTGGAGCACGCTGCTTTATGGGCCGAGCGCATCAAGGAGCTTGGCGGACCCCAGCCGGTCTATAGCGGCGGTCCCGGCGGCCAGGCCGACTCCCTCGCCAACCGCGCCGGCGGCCTGCGCATGGCCCTGCGCCGCCTGGAAATCGAAGAGAGCCGCGACATCGCCCGTTACGGCGAGCAGCTCAAGGCCCTCGGCGACGAGGGCTCCGTCGCCATCCTCGAGCACGTCATCCAGGACGAAAAGGACCACTACCGCGAGCTGGGCTCGCTCATCCGCGGCCACTACCAAGCTCCCGCCGGCGCGCCTAAAATCGACGCCAAAGCCGTGCTCGAAGAGATGCTGGCCAAGCGCAATCAGGGCCGCAAGCAGCCCGGTTCGTGGATAGGCGACGCCATCTACGGCGTCAACGACGGCCTTGGCGCCATCTTCGGCATCGTCTCGGGCGTCTCGGGCGCCACCGCCGGCGACCCCAAGTACGTCCTGCTCGCCGGCCTCTCCGGCATGATCGCCTCCGCGCTCTCCATGGGCTCCGGCGCTTATCTCGCCGCCAAGAGCGAGCGCGAGATCTACCACGCCGAAATCGCCCGCGAGCGCGAAGCCATCGCCATGAACGGCCCCGAAGCCCGCGAGCTGCTCTCGCTCTACTACCAGGTCAAGGGCCTTCCCGAGGAAGACGCGCTCAACATGGTCAATCACATCGCCAGCGATCCCGAGCAGTTGCTGCGCGCCCTCTCCGCCGAGCGCCTCGGCTCCAGCGAAGGGGCTCTGGCCAACCCCCTCGTTTCGGCCAGCTCCGGCGCGCTGTCCACGGCCGTCGGCGCCATCATCCCGGTCATCCCGTTCTTCTTCATGCAAGGCATCCCGGCGGTCATTGCCGCGGCCATCGTCTCGCTCGCCGCCCACTTCGCAGTCGGCGCCGCCAAGTCCCTCATTACCGTCCGCTCCTGGTGGTCTTCGGGCCTCGAAATGACCGTCGTCGGCGCCGTCGAAGGCGCTGTCACCTACGGCATTGGCATTTTGTTGGGCAAGGGCGGGGTGTAGGCCATTGCATTTGGATCATTTGCCAGAGATCCAAACCCCCCAATCCATACTTGACACATATTATGTGCACACATATACTGTGTTCATGAATATCACCTTGTCCATCGACGAGCAGATCGTCAAGCGCGCCCGCGAAAGACTCCAGGCAGTCGGCAGGAGCGTGAACGAGGAGATCCGCGATCATCTTCAGCATGTTGCCGGAGTGAACGACAAGGACGCCGAACGATGGATCGAAGAGTTACGCAGCCTCTCCGGCAAGGGAGATTCCCACGGCTGGCGCTTCAACCGGGACGAGATCTATGAGCGGAGGTAGTCCGCCGAGGACATTCTTCGATACCAATGTCCTTGTGTATACGGATGACTTGGCGAATCCTGTCAAGCAAAAGCGCGCTCTGGACGTTCTCAACGAACACAAAAAGGCGCAAACGGGCGCAGTTTCACTACAGGTGCTCCAGGAGTATTTCGTTACCGTTACTCGCAAATACGGCCTTGATCCCGGCACTGCCCGTCAGAAAGTGAAACTATTCGCCGAGTTCGACATTGTCGAGCCCATCATGGCGGATGTCCTCGCCGCGATCGATCTGCACCGGCTTCACAATCTTTCGTACTGGGATGCATTGGTCATCCATTGCGCCAGAAGTGCCGGTTGCCGGCAAATGCTTTCCGAAGACATGCAACACGGCCAGGTCATCGACGGCGTCAGAATCGTCAACCCATTTATCTAGGCCGCGCTTTTCGCGCTAAAATAGAAATCGCAATGGCCCTCCACCAGCCCATCCCGGCCCTTCTCTAGCGGCGCCCGCCGCATACACCCGTTCCTCGCCTCTTCACTTTTTCACTCCTTCACCGTTTCACTCATCAAAAAACCCGGCCCGCGTCGAGGGCCAGGAGCAGAATCATGATCGATCGCCTCGAACAAATGGAGCAGCGCTACAACGAATTGCAATCGCAGTTCGCTCTGCCCGAAGTCCTTGCCGATCACGAAAAATACCAGAAGATCGCCAGGTCTCTGCGCGAAATCGAAGCGCCAGTGGAGAAATTCCGCGATCTTAAGCAGGTGCGCCAGGGCCTTGCCGGCGCGCGCGCCATGCTCTCCGAAAGCGACGCCGATCTGCGCTTGATGGCGCAGGAGGAGATCGCTGCCCTCGAGCCGCGCGCCCAGGCCCTCGAAGAAGAACTCAAGGTGTTGCTCCTGCCCAAAGACCCCAACGACGAGAAGAACATCATCCTCGAGATCCGCGCCGGCACCGGCGGCGACGAGGCCTCGCTCTTTGCCGCCGAAATCTTCCGCATGTACACCCGCTTCGCCGAGCAGAAGCGATGGAAGGTCGAGGTCCTGTCGATTTCGGAATCCGGCATCGGCGGATACAAGGAAGTCATTGCCATCATCGAGGGCGACCGCGTCTACTCGCAGCTCAAGTGGGAGTCGGGCGTCCACCGCGTGCAGCGCGTCCCGGAAACCGAGCAGCAGGGCCGCGTCCACACCTCCGCCGTCACCGTTGCCGTACTCCCCGAAGCCGAAGAGGTCGATATCAAGATCGAGGCCAAGGACATCCGCATCGACACCTTCTGCTCCTCCGGTCCCGGCGGCCAGTCGGTCAACACCACCTACTCCGCCGTGCGCATCACCCACCTGCCCACTGGCACCGTGGTCAGTTGCCAGGACGAGAAGTCGCAGATCAAAAACCGCGAAAAGGGCATGCGTGTGCTGCGCTCTCGCCTGTACGAAATGGAAATGGAAAAGCAGAACGCCGAACTCGCCCAGGCCCGCAAACAGCAGGTCGGCTCCGGCGACCGCAGCGAGAAGATCCGCACCTACAACTTCCCCCAGAACCGCGTCACCGACCACCGCATCGGCCTCACCCTCCACCAGCTCGATCTGGTGATGCAGGGCCGCCTGCAGCCCATCGTCGACGCCCTCATCGCCCACTACCAGGCCGAGCAGCTCAAAGGCCAAACCCAAGCCGCGTAAGTCGCGTTGTAGCGCCGGTCTCCTGACCGGCTGTAGTGCGGACGTCCACGTCCGCACTTAACCATGCGTAAACAATCCGCATCGGCGATCTACACCGCCCAGCTCCCGTAGGGAGCGTAAGAGATTAGCCCAGGGCAAGCGGAGCGCAGCCCTGGGAAAGTCGCGAAATAAATCTTTCAAGCCCCGTAGGGGCGACAGAACCACAATCACCGCGCCTTACACAAACAGAATCCGCATCGGCGCTTCCACCTTCACGCTGCTCTTCACCTCATCCGCCAGCGCGCCCGTCACGGGATCGCGCGCAAACACGCTGATCCCATTCGAATCCTGGTTCGCCACCAGCATCCATCGCTCCGTGGGATCGAGCGTGAAATTCCGCGGCGTCTTTCCTCCGCAATTCGATCGCCTCATCGGCGTCAGCTTGCCCGTCTTCACATCGGCGCGGAACGCGTACAGAAAGTTGTCGTCGCGATTCGCGAAATAAACGAACCGCCCGTCGCGCGAGATCACTGTATCGCATCCGCGCGTCGGCCCGTGATAATCCGCAGGCAGCAATTCGATGCGGTCAACGAGCGTCAGGCTTCCGTCGGCCTTGCGCCAATCCAGCACATCCACCGTCGAGGCCATCTCGTTCATGCAATACGCCGTGCGCCCATTGGGATGAAAGTGCAGCGTTCGCGGCCCCGAGCCGGGCGCTCCGCGATACGTCCCCGCCGGCTTCATCCGCGCCGTGGCCGGATCGGCCCGGTAGATGTGAATGCGATCCCCGCCCAGGTCGTTGATATACGCAAACCGGTTGTCCGGCGAGAACGACGCAAAGTGCGCGTGCGCCGTTTGCTGCCTCTCCGGATTGGGACCGTGTTCCGTGTGGTGCTCGGTCCACACGGCCTCGCTCAGCCTGCCGTCTTCAATCCGGAAGCTGGCCGCGCTTCCGCCGGAATAATCGGCGGCCAGCAGCATATGCCCCGTCGCGTCTACGGCCACGTGGCATGTCCCCGTCCCGGCCGAGTTGCGCGCCGAGAGCGAATGTAATTCTCCGCCCGCGAGGCGAAAGCTGGCCACCTCGCCGGTGGGCTTGCCCTCAAACGAGTCCAGCTCCGACGCCGAGTACACGAACTCATGCCCCGGCGAAAGCGCAAGCCAATCTACCTTGGGAACCTTTGCCGCCACGCCCGCCAGCGTCAGCGTTGCGGTCTCGGGGTCCCAGTCGTAATCCAGAATCCCGCCGGGCGCGGACGCGCCAACAAACACCCGCTCGCGCCGGGTTGGCGCGGCGGCCCGCAGCAAGCCCCGTGCAGTAAGAACAGCAAGCGTCGCAGCAGAAGCGCTACCTAAAAATTCACGGCGAGTGATGTGTTTCATGACAGATGCCATTCTTACCCATTACACTCGCCGCGCGCTATAGCGCTCGGTTCACCGTCCTTCGCCTTCCGTCTCCAGCCGCGCTTCAACCGGGTAGTCGAAGCGGATCAGCGCGATCCACATGCCGTCTTGGTCGCGCCTCCAAACAAGCGTTCCCCCCAATTGGCGTGCGATCGCCTCCGGCGGCAGATCGTGGTGCAGGCCGAAGTAGCGCTCGTCGAGAGCTTCGCCTCCAAGCCTGAGCAGCGGCGACGCAGGATCGTACTTCGTGGAAAAGACCAGCGCGGCGGAGTACGCTTGCGGCTCCTGGGCGGCGCGGGCAATCTGCGCCGCGGAAAAATCGTCGATCGCCGCAACGTCCCACGGCTGCTTCACATAGCCCAGCTCGGGCCGGGTCAGCTCGTCGCTCATCGGCCAGGCGGTGAGCACCGTGGCGCCGGGATAGAGCTTCGCTATCTCCGCGATGCCGGCTTGGTGCATCCTCACCACGCGCGCGTACTCCAGGTTGTCTTCCGGAGCAAATCCATACGGCGGATTGATGAAGAGACCGATGAGGAACGCCGCGGCCGAGAGCAGCGCCAGCCCATGCCAGTACGGCACGCGGCGGTAAAGGGTCGTCACCGTCGCCAGCAGCACCAGGGGATACATCGGCAACAGGTAGCGCGTCAGCAGAGCGCCGCCCAGCACGCTGAAGAGCGCCGCGTTGGCCAGAAGCAACAGAAAAATCCTCAGCAGCGCCCGCGGGGCAAGTGCGGCGCGCTCGTGGCCCTCGGCGTCGGGCCGTGGACTGAGGAGCAGCGCGGCAAACGCCATCCCCACCGGCACAAAAAGATTCATGTGCATCGTCAAATGCACAATGCGGTGGCCGAAGGCGGCCAGGATGCGCAGCGGCGTCAGCGTGGCTTCGGCGTTGTAGCGCAGGTACTCGGGATTGCCGAAGAGAAAGCCGGTTTTGGCGTAGTGATACGTAAACCACCCCGCCAGCGGCACGACACATGCAGCGAACCAGGCCGCTTCGCGCCACAGCTTCGCCCGCGCGGGAGCGCCCTGCCGGAACCCCTCCGCCACGTTCACCGCCGCCAGCGTCAGCGGAATCACAATCGAAGTCTCTTTGCACAGCGCGGCCGCGGAAAACCAGAGCGCGGCGGCCCACGGCACGCGGCCACGGCTGGGCAGCGCGTAGACCAGCCCCCACAGCGAACATGCGGCGGCAAAGATGTCAGCGTGAGCGAGAGAACTCTGCGCGAACCATATAGGATAAAGACCCGTCAGCAGTACGGTCCAGAAAGCGACCGCAGTAACGCCCACCAGGCGCTTCGCCAGCCGCCACACGCCCAGCAGCCCCAGCGAGGCCACAAGGAGCACGGCTTCGCGCGTGACCTCGGGATAATAGCCTGACATCTTCCACCACAGCGCCAGATAAATGCTGGGCAGCGGTGGATGAGCATTATTCAACGTGGTGGTCGGGATCAGCGAGCCGGTGCGGAAGAAATCCCACGCCGCGGGGATGTAGTAGCCTGCCTCGTCCCAATAATAGGGAACGCGCAACAGGAAGAAATGGCTGGCGTAGAGCGCCACGAACACCACTGGAAAAATCATCCAGACGGGTAACGGGCGGTCCAGCCGCGGGATAAAGATTCTCTCGAAGCGCGACAATTTGCTCCTTGGCCTTGGTTCCTGGTTTCCGGTTTCTGATCCCTGTTCCCTGATCCCTGACCCCTGTCAGTTCACCGGCCCTTGCGGAAAATTTTGTCCGTGCGGCTCCAGGTTGAGCGTGCCGAAGGCCTGTTCGTACTGAGCGAGGTTCTGGCCCAGCACGTTCCACAACGCCTTGGCCTGCTGCGGGCTCAGGAAAATGGCCTGGTGGTTGCGAATGTTCACCTGCTCGGGACTTTCACTGGAGGCAAGGCCAAAGACCAGTTGGAAATCCCACACGCTCACGCGTACCTGCACGCTGTTGGCGTAGGACTCGCGGTAGTCGGCGGTCTGGGCGAGGTTCAGTTGGGGTTGCTGCGGAGTTGGGTTCATGATGACATCAGCTTACAGCTTTCAGCTCCCAGACTTCAGCCTCCAGTTGTCCGTTTTCGCTCGGAGTTCCTGGCTCATTGCTCGTAGCTCGCAGATCTCCCTGCGTAGAGACAATAAAGTGTGCTTCTGCAGGACGGGCTGGAAGCTGGGAGCTGGTGGCTAGGAGCTGTTTTTCAGATCCGCGGCCAACGGGCAGCTTTCGCAACGCGCCGTCCGGCCGCAGTGCTCCTTGCCCACGGCCACGGTGAGCGCGTGGAACTCGTTGAAGAGTTGGACGCGGCGCTCCGCCGGATCGCCCGCGAATGTCCGCCGCGTGAGCTCGGCAAGCGCGTCGTACGGAATGCGCCGCCGGCCCTCCTGCGGCGTCAGAAGCCCGTGCCGCTCCACGACGCGCCGCAGATACTCGTCCGCCACCGGAACCGCGTGCCCCAGCGCGTAGAGCAAAATCGCATCCGCTGTCTCGGGGCCTACGCCGGGCAAGGCCAACAGGCGGTCGCGGAGCAGGCCCGTCGGCGTGGCGGCGAGCACTTCAAGCGAGCCGCCGAATTCCGCATCGAGCATCTTCATAAATGTCTTCAGCGCCGGCGCCTTGCGCGTGATGAATCCCGAAGGCCGGATCAACCGCCGCAGCTTGGCCAGCGGAATTGCGCGCATGCCCTCGGGCGTGAGCGCGCCGGCCTCGCGGAGATTGGCGAGCGAGCGCTCCACGGCCTTCCACGCGGTGTTCTGCGTCAGGTATGCGCCGAGGATGACCTCGAACGGCGTCTTCGCGGGCCACCAGTGCTGCGGCCCGTAGGCGCGCAGCAGATCGCCGTACAGGGCGCGCAGGCGCGCGGCGGCGGCGGGTGGGCGGCGAACGTTCACGGCTCCTTTAGGATAAGGGCGAAAGGGTTGTTGGAGCGTGTTTCAAATATATGCTTTGTAACAAGGGCACGGCTTTATTGAGAACTGCATAAG
The DNA here is from genome assembly GCA_003171315.1 of Acidobacteriaceae bacterium. Lineage (GTDB taxonomy): Bacteria > Acidobacteriota > Terriglobia > Terriglobales > Acidobacteriaceae > Telmatobacter. Next base: position 10,253 of record PMYE01000194.1, on the reverse strand, counting down.
TAATGTCCTGGCAGCCGCGCCGTAGGCGCAGTGTTTGTTAGCCCCGCGCTTTAGCGTGGGGAAAGCGGTATCCATAAATGCACTCCGGAGTCCCGTAGGGACGGCGCAAGGATATTACTTATGCAGGATTCAATAGCCCTTGAGGGATGACAACGGAAATCGACGCAACCATTTTTGAAACACGCTGTATGCTTTTCGCCGCTTTGCGGCGCATCGAAGGAGCTTTCCATGAAAAGTCACACCGAATATCTGGTGTTTGAAACCCGCAAGCGGCGCGAGATGGTCCACATCACGGACGCAGTCGAACAGATCGTCGAGCGCAGTGGCGTGCAGGACGGCCTGTGCTTTGTGTCGCCGATGCACATCACGGCCGCGATTTACGTGAACGATCTCGAAAGCGGCCTCATCGAGGACATCGGCATATGGCTCGAAGAGCTGGCGCCGGCGCGGCCCGACTACAAGCATCACCGCACCGGCGAGGACAACGGCGACGCCCACCTCAAGTCGCTGCTGCTGCACCATGAGACCACGCTGCCCGTAACCAACGGCAAGCTCGATCTGGGCACATGGCAGCGCGTCTTCTATGCCGAGTTCGACGGCCGGCGCCGCAAGCGCGTGATCGTAAAAGTCCTTGGAGTGGAGTGAACGAAAGCCTCGTCAGCGGAGCTATAGAGGGTCTCCTGCAGGTGTAGACCAAGGCACAATCGCTAAGTGGCTTTTTCATCAAGAAAAAGCCGCCTTGAATTCTGTCCGAAATGGCTCATAGTTGCGGGAGAACCGCCGTAGGTATCTCTCGTTGCTAACTCCGCCAACTCCGCTAACCCCGCCAACTCCGCTCACTCCCCGTCCGTCACCTTGCGCCATGGCCCCGGCGGATTGCTGCTCGCCGATGCGGCGAAATCGATCTTCGTTCGCGGCATCACCACCAGATCCACGCGGCGGTTTTCCGCGCGGCCTTCCGCGGTGTCGTTGCTGGCCACGGGGTGGAACTCGGCATATCCGGCCGCGGAGAGGCGGTCGGCGGGAATGGCCTTCATCTCCAGAAAAAGCCGTGCGATGCGCGTGGCGCGCGCCGCCGAAAGCTCCCAGTTGGAGTCGAACTCTGCGTTGTGGATGGGCACGTTGTCGGTGTGGCCCTCGATGCGCAGATCGTAGGGTGTGGCGCTCAGCTTAGCGGCAATCTGGCGCAGCGTGGGCAGGGCCTCGGGCTTGGGCGCGGCGGAGCCGGAGTCGAAGAATCCCGCCTCGCGTAGGCTGATCACCAGCCCATCGCGTCCCATCTCCAGTGAAACCGTGTGCGCGGCAACCTGCCTGGACAGGGCCGCGGCCAAATCGCGGCGGATGCGGTCCAGATCGTCTCTGACCTGATCCGGAGAGAGCACGTCTTCCGCCATTACGGCGTTCGGAGGCGCATCTGCCTGGCCGGCGCCGGCTGAGCTTGCGGACTTTGCGTCGGCGTCGGAGAACACGCCCATCGAACGGAAGGCGGAGTCGATCGCCCGCGACACCTGCGCCTGTTTCTTCTGGTCGGCTCTCGCAAAGGCGTAGAGCACCACGAAGAATGCGAAGAGCAGGGTGATGAAATCGGCGTATGAGACCAGCCAGCGGTCGTGGGTGACGCGGCTGCGCGGCACGCGAGGGTTCATGCGGCGCGCTCCTTGGGTTCGCGGTTCGTGTCGTCGAGGAAGCCGGCCAGCTTGATCTCCAGCATGCGGGGGTTCATGCCTTCGAGAATGGAGATCACCCCCTCCAGCATCATCTCGCGGCGGCGGTGCCCGTTGCGGATGCGCAGGCGCATCTTGCCCGCGAAAGGCAGAAAAAAGAGATTGGCGATGCCCACCCCGTAGATGGTGGCCACGAATGCGACGGCGATGCCGCGGCCCACCTCCGCAATGTTGTCGAGATGTTGCATCACCTGGATGAGGCCGAGCACGGCGCCCAGGATGCCAATGGTGGGCGAGAAGCCCCCGGCCGATTCGAATACAGCGGGCAGCCGCTCCTCGTCTTCGGTGGCGGAGTCGAGGCTCACGCGCATGATCTTGCGCAACTCCTCGGGCTCGGTGCCGTCCACGGCCAGCATGAGTGTTTGCTTAAGAAACGGGTCCTGGATGGTCTGCAGGTCGGTGTCGAGCGAAACCAGGCCATTGCGGCGCGCCTTGTTGGCGAAGGCCACCAGTTGGCGGATCAGTTGGCTGTCGTGCTTGCGCGGCGCGGCAAAGACATGCGCCAGGCTGCGGAAGGCGGACACCACCGTAGTGAGCGGGAACTGCAGCAGCACCGCGCCCAGCGTGCCGCCGAAGACGATCAGCGCCGCCGTGGGCTGCAGAATCTGGCCCACGTTGCCGCCTTCGATCAGCAACCCGGCGATGATGCCTGCGATGGCTAAAATGGCGCCGCCGATGCTCGCTTTATCCATGTACAGCTCCTTGATGAGGTGCAGGCAACAGCGCTGGTCCTAGTGCTCGGGTTCGCCGGTTGGTTTCGCTTGCCGCGCGGCGCTTGGCTGAGCTGCAACATCCAGGCTAACCAGCGCCACGGCTCGCTCCAGATCGCCGAATTGGTGCAGCCGGCGCGCCACCACAGCCAGTAGCCGCGCACGATAGACAACGATCCTTTCCACCACCTCCGCAATGTCCTCGCGCACAATCAGCTTTTCCCCGTTGATCAAGGTCAGCATGGTGTCCGGAGAGGCCTCGGCAGTCTTGATCAGGTCGCTGTTCACCACCATCGGGCGGCCGTTCAGCCGGGTCAGTTCGATCATGGCCCATCTCCTTCGCGGCACTTATCGGCAAACGCGGGGAAAGGTTAAAAAAGTAAAACAATTGGGACAGAACTGTCCCCCGGCAGGACACAAAATGCGCAAGCGTAAAGTCCCAAACGGCCGCGCCGAAAAAGGGGCCAGATGCGACGGCACCAAGCCGGCAGCAGCTACCCACGGCCAGAATAAGATGGGGGCACTCTCGGACAAGGGCCGCAAATCACCGCATCCAACAAGGAGAATCCCATGTCCCTGGGTGTCTTGAATAACCTCTCCGCGGTGTATGCGGAGAACAACCTCAACAACACAAACAACAGCCTTTCGAAGACGCTGCAGCAGTTGTCTTCAGGGTCCAAGATCAACTCCGGCGCCGACGATGCCGCCGGTCTTTCGTTGGTCGACGGCCTTCAGGCCAACCAGACGGCGCTCGCCCAGTCGCAGACCAACGCTCAGGAAGGCGTAGGTCTGTTGCAGGTCGCTGATGGCGCACTCTCGCAGGTCACAACCCTGCTCAACCGTGCTGTTACGCTGGCCACCGAGGCCTCCAACGGCACGCTCAACAGCTCGCAGGATTCGGCGGCAAACCAGGAGTACCAGTCGATTCTGTCCGAGATCAACAACATCGGCACCACGACCACCTACAACCAGCAGCAGGTCTTCGGTGGAGGACAGGTCGGCGTCTACACCGGCGATTCGTCCAACACGGGCGCATCCCTGAACGACTTGAACATTTCCACGCTGTCTTCCTCCAATCTGGGAGATACAGGCGGCGCGATGTCGTATAGCTCAGGAGAGAATGTGTTCCTGGATCTCTCGAACGGCACCGGCCAGACGACCAACGCGTCGCTCACCGATACCATCCAATCCACAACGATGACGATTACCTACAAGAACCCCGACAACTCCACCGGCTCTGTGGTAACCAGTGCGGCCACGACGATTGGCGGGCTGATCAACGCCATCAACGCCTCCGGGCGCGGGTTGACGGCCACGTTTACCAGCGCGGCGGCCGCGGGCGATGCAGGCGGCGGCACCGACATGGGCATCATGATTTCGGGCAATGTAGGCACGGCGGCGCCAACCACCTCAAAGCAGGAGGTCGGGATCACGACCGGCGGCTACGATACCAGTCAAAGCGCGACCGCGGCCTCCGCTCTGGTGGCCGACAACAACGGCGGCATAGCGACCATCAGCTACGCGGCAACCGGCCACGGTAGCCTGAACGGTACCGATCTCACCAACCAGGGGAACGCCCAAAGCGCGTTGACCGCGCTCAACACGGCCATCACCGATGTTGCAGCGCAGGACGGCTACGTTGGCGCGCAGATCAACACGCTGAACGCCGTAAGCCAGGTGCTCTCAACGCAACAGGAAAACGTCACTTCGGCGCAGAACGCGGTCCAGGCCACCGACTACGCGTCAGCCAGCTCCAATATGTCCAAGTACGAGATCCTGAGCCAGACCGGCATTGCGGCACTGGCGCAGGCCAACCAGGTGCAGCAGGAAGTCACCAAGCTGTTGTAATAATCCGGAGTCCCCGGCGGCGGGCGGCTCGCAGAGCCGGGGCCGCTGGGGTGGAGTGAACAAATTGGCGGCAATGCCGATAACCAAAATGGGGCGTCTGCCGGACGCCCCTCTTTGCTTGGGTCAACACCAGCCCCGGTCATGAGATTTCTCTCATCCGGTTCACGGCGCAGTTGGTTCATGGGCTGCATGGCTTTTGCGTGGAGGCATGAATGGGCACAGTGGGATTGAGCTTCGGGTCGCCGACCAGCGGCGCAGGCTTCGACGTCAGCTCCACCGTGGCCGAAATTGTCGGCAATCTTCAGAACGTCGAGACGCCCTGGAAGTCGCAGTTGACAACTCTTGAGAGCCAGGACACCGCCATTTCAACCCTGGGCACGCTCTTCTCCAACCTCTCGAACGACTTGAGTTCCCTGACCGATTTTCAGGGGGTTCTGGCGCAAAAAGAGGGTTCCAGCTCCGATACAAGCGTATTGCAGCTTACCGCCGCATCCGCCTCCGCCACCGCCGGAACGCACTCGATCGCCGTCAAAAATCTCGCCCAGACTTCCAGCGGCTACCTGGCGGAGATCGCCAACAGCGCCGATAAACTGTCGGGCTCCATCACGCTAAAGGTCGGCAGCGGCACAGCGCAAACCATCGCTCTCAACTCCTCCGACAACACCCTCTCCGGCCTGGCATCGGCCATCAACAAGTCCGGCGTCGGCGTCACGGCCAGCGTGCTCACCGACGCCAGCGGCTCGCGCCTCAGTCTGGTCTCCGGCACTTCCGGCGCCGGCGGCAACATCGTCGTCACCGGCAATTCGCTCGCCGCCGCCGCCGCCAACACCCTCGGCTACACGGGAACCGCGGGAACTCCCACCTCGAACTCCACCGGCACGCTTTCACCGGTGTCGAGCCTGAGCGCCGCGCTCTCCGGAACCATGTCCATTCAGGTCGGCAGCGCAACGGCGATACCCATCGACATGAGCGACGTGAGCACGGTCGAGAGCGGCGCGACGCTCTCCGACCTTGAGAATTACATCAATTCCACCTTCACGACGCAGGGGGTCCAGGCCTCCATTGTTGCCAACAGCGACGGCACATCGAGCCTCCAGCTCAACTCCCAGACTCCCGGCGCGGCCGGCACGCTCACCGTCACGTCCAGCCTCGTCGACCCCGCAACGGCGCTGGCCTATTCCTCCGCCGTCACCGGCTCGAACGCCAGCCTGACGGTAGACGGCGTCAACCTCACCAGCGCGTCCAACACGGTCAGCAATCTCATTCCCGGCGTCACCTTCCAGTTGCTCGCGCCCAGCGCCGGGGAATCCGATGGCAGCCTCGAGCAGGTGCAGGTCGTCATCGCCAACAACAACAGCGGCGTCGAAAGCACGATCAACCAGATGGTCAACGACTACAACTCGCTGATCGGCGCCATCAACACGCAGGAGGGCAGCACCAGCTCCGGCACTCCCGAGCCGCTCTTCGGCTCGCCCACCCTATCGCTCCTGCAGCAGCAGCTCATGAGCGGGCTCAACACGCAAAGCCCCAATGGGTTTCTGGATGCCATCTCTACAAGCAACGGAACCACCCTCTCCGGATCCATGACCATCCAGGTGGGAAGCGGGACAACCGAAACCGTCGTGCTCGGACCCGCGCCTGGTTCCCCGGCCGCCAACACCATCTACACCGGCTCCGGCAGCGGCGCCTACACGCTGGCCGGCATCGCCGGCGCCATCAACTCGGCCGGCATCGGCGTCACGGCCGGCGTCTCCACCGCGAGCGGCGAATCGTCGCTGACGCTCACCTCGCAGACCGCCGGAGCGAGCGGAGCGCTCGGCATTACCTCCTCCATCGCGGCCACCGCGCCCACCCCCCTGTCGTTCCAAAACGCCGGTTACACCGGTACAACCGCCGACAGCGGAACGCTGGGCACGGTCGCCGCCGGCAGCGACGTGCTCTCCGGCTCCATGACATTCCAGGTCGGCGGCGGAATCACGGAAACCGTTGCGATCGGCGCCGCGCCCGGCTCGCCCGCGGCAAACACGGTTTACACCGGAAGCGGAGCCGATACCCTCTCCGATGTCATGAACGCCATCAATTCGGCCAGCCTCGGCGTCAACGCCGCCCTCAATAGCGCCGGAACCGGCCTCACGCTGACCTCTTCGGCCAACGGCATGGCGGGCGCGCTCGTGGTCGCCTCCAACCTCGTGGATACTACCAGCCCCACCACCACCACCCTGAACTACAACGCCTCATCCGACATCAACTACCTCACGGCGCTGGGCATCAGCGTCAACAACGACGGCTCGCTCACCTTCGATGCCAACTCGCTCGATTCCCTGCTCAACACCGATTACAGCGGAGTGGCGGGGTTTTTCCAGAACGCCAACAGTTGGGGGCAGAGCTTCGCCAACATGCTGACCAACGCCGGCACAAGCTCCTCCACCGGAATTCTGAAGCTGGCCCAATCCTCGAACAGCACCATCGAGTCCACGTTGAACGCGGAGATATCGAAAGAGAACGCCTACATCTCGGCGCAGCAGAAGAGCTTGACGGCAGAGCTCAATCAGGCCAACCAGATCCTGCAGCAGTTGCCCACCGAGTTGCAGGGCATGAACGAGCTCTATGCCGCGATCACCGGCTACAACCAGCAAAAGGGCTGAGGCGCGCCCGATTTGCCTGAAAAGGAGATTGCACGGAATGGGGGATTATCGCCAACACGCGCTGGACGGCGCTTCGGCAGTCGAGCTGGTCGTAGCGCTCTACGACGGCATCATCCGGTTTCTCTATGCGGCTGCCGAGGCGGTCGATCGCGGCGACCCCGACGGCCGCAGAGCCGCGGTCAAGCGCGCGCTCGACATTATCATTCACCTGCAGGCGCGGCTGCGCATGGATGTGGGCGGCCGGCCGGCCCAGGCGCTCAGCGATTTCTATGCCGCCATCTTCGCCCAGGTTCTGCAGGCATCGCAGTCGGCCTCCAGGGCGAAATTCGAGCATGCCATCGCCTGCGTGAAGAACGTGCGCGACGCCTGGCGCGAAGTGGCCAAGGATCCGGATGCTAACTCCGTCTCGCCGCGCGTGCTCGTCATGCCGCAGCCCGCGCCGATGAGCGCCGAAACAGCGCTGGATGCGCCTGGATCGTCAAGCTGGACGGCCTGACTCGAGAGCCTCCGCGCCGGCTCGCTGTCTTCCCGCCCCGCCAACCCCGTCAACTCCGCTAACCCCGCCAACTCCGCTAACCCCGCTGTTTCGCCGCCTATCCCGCGACAGTGAGCTCCTCTTCGAGTTGCTGCTTCTGATAGAGGCTCGCGTAGTAGCCGTCCAGAGCCAGCAGTTCCTCGTGCCGTCCGATCTCGACGATCCTGCCCTTGTCGAGCACGGCGATACGGTCGGCGTTGCGCACCGTCGACACGCGGTGCGAGATGAGGAGGGTGGTTGTGTTGGCCGTGTAATTGCGCAGGCCTCCAAGTATCCGCTCTTCCGTGTAGGTATCTACGCTGGCCAGCGCGTCGTCGAGAATCAGGATCGCCGGCCGCCGCAACAGCGCGCGGGCGATGGCCGAGCGCTGCTTTTGCCCGCCGGAGAGCGTGACGCCGCGCTCGCCCACCATGGTTTCAAAGCCCTGGGGAAATTCCTCGAACTCCCGCCGGATGTGCGCCGCCCCGGCCGCTTCCAGCAGCTCTTCGGCGCCGGCGCGCGGCGCGCCAAAGGCCAGGTTTTCGCGGATGGTTTCGCTGAACAGGAAGGTTTCCTGCGGCACCATGCCGATGTTGCGGCGCAGCACGGCCAGCGGGTAATCGCGGATCGGCCGCCCATCGATCAGGAGCGATCCTTGAGGCGCTTCGTAGAGGCGCGTAATCAAATTTACCAGCGTGGACTTGCCGCAACCGGTCGGCCCCACAATCGCCAGGCTCGATCCGGCGGGGACCTCAATCGAAATATCGTGCAGAACTTCCGTCTCGCCGTAGCCGAACGTCAGATGACGGAATTCGATCTCGCCCTGCAGTTGATGATCCGCCGGGATCGCGGGATCGGCGGAGCGGTCATCGATTCCCGGCTCGGCCTTGAGCAATTCGTCGATGCGCTTCACCGAAGCGGTGCCGCGCTGGAAGATGTTGATCACCCATCCCACGGCGATAATGGGCCAGATGAGCAGGATCATGTAGGTGTTGAAGGCGACGAACTGGCCGACCGATATGCGGTGCGCCAGAACCTGGTGCCCGCCGGCCAGCAACGTAATCACCATCGACACGCCAAGGATGAACTCGAGCGTGGGCCACAACATGCCCATCAGTTGTACCAGGCGCAGCGCGCGCCCGATGTACTGCCGGTTGAGCCGCTCGAAGAGGCCGATCTCGGACTCCTCGCGCGCGAAGGCCCGGATCAGCCGCACGCCCGAGTAGTTTTCCTGCGCCTGCGCGGAGATATCGGAGAAGCTGGCCTGGATGCGCTCGAAGCGCTCGTGAATCTTGCGTCCGAGATACTGAATCAGGATGCTGGCCAGCGGCATGGGCGCCAGCGCCACCAGCGTCAGATAAGGACTGATCCTCAGCATGAAAAACAGCGCGAAGACGCTGAGGAAGATCGTGTTGGCGCTGTACATCAGAGCCGGGCCCAGCAGCATGCGCACCGCGTTCAGGTCGTTGGTCATGCGCGCCATGATGTCGCCGGTGCGGTAGCGCTGGTAGAAGCCCGAGTCCTGGATTTCCAGCTTGCGGAAGAGGTCGTTGCGCAGGTCGAATTCGATTTCGCGCGAGATGCCGATCAGGATCCAGCGCTGCGCATAGAGAAAGACGCCCTTCGCCAGGCTGATGCCGACGAGGATGAGCGCAAAGAGCAGGATGAGCTTCCCCGTGGCTCCTTTCTCGATCCGGTCCACGGCCATGCCCAAAATCCTGGGAAACTGCACCGCGACAATATTCGTGCCTACGCACGCCAGCGTGCCCCGCACGTATCCCCAGCGGTAGCGGCGCATGTAGCTGTAGAGTGGGGCGAGGTCACCGGCCATAGCTTTATTCTACGATTGACTCACTTCGGGTGATAAACGATGCAGAGAATTGCTCGACTCTCTCTGGCGCTCGCACTTAGGCGCATTTGTCTTTCTATTCCCTAGTCCCTGGTCCCTAGTCCCTGCACTCCTACGTCGGCGTCCTCAGCAGCAAATACCCGCCCACCAGCCCGAACAACACATCGGCGGACCAGGCGGCCATCGCTGCGGGCAGGTAATTCACATTGCCCATGGCGCCGAAGAGCTGGTTGATCACAAAGTAGGCAAGCGCGACGCCGATGGCTACCGCTACTCCCGTGATCGAGCCGCGGCGTCCCATGGAAAGTGCGAAGGGAATGGCCAGGACAGCCATCACTACCGCGATCAGCGGGTAGGAGAGCTTCTGCCACAGCGCCACGCTCAAGCGCTTGGTGTCGAATCCGCTCTGCCGCAGATCGCGGATATAGCGGTCGAGCTGGCCAAAGTTCATCTCCTGCGATTGCAGGTCCTCTTTCTTGAAGTAATCCGGCCCAGGGTGGATTTCGGGAAACGATGTCTCGAGGAATGTCCGGTACGCCGTCACGTTGGCGCCCTGGATGTCGCGCACCCAGCCGTTCTGGAACAGCCAGGCATGTTCGTCGGAACCCCACACCGCACGCTTGGCAAAGATGCGCCGCGTCAGTTCGAAGGTCGAAGAATCGAACTCGAACACGGAAAGATTGGCGAACTCATTGCTGTCACGATCGAAGAACTCGTAGTAGTAAATGCTGCCCGGCTCGCCTGCCAGCGGCTTGGGGCCGAAAATCCACTTCTGTTCGGGGTGCAGGTAGGTCTGCGGCGGCCGGCCCTTGATGACGTTGCGCAGCTCCTCCTGCCTGCGGTTGGCTTGTGGCAGATAGTACTGGTCGAAGAGGAAGAGGCTCACGGCCAGGCACGCCGCGATGGAGACGATGGGAATCACCAACCGGTAGAGGCTGATGCCGGTGGCCTTCATGGCGATGA
>PMYE01000040.1:268-18406 GCA_003171315.1 Acidobacteriaceae bacterium | reverse complement strand
TAGTTATTAAACAGGTTCTAAGAGTGCGTTGCTGAATTGTAGGAACCAGGAAGGTGTTTAATCGATTTCAGGCGATGCTGATTTGGCTTCGTTGCTAAGGGAGCGCCTCAGCCATGGCCTGATTGTGTCCCTCCAAAGAAATCCTTTTGCCCACCACAGAACAAGAATGGCGATGCCAAGCAAACTAAAAAGAAGGCGTAAATGAAATCGGCTGCTCTGCAGACTGTTAATATCTGGACGGTCGTGATTTTCGCGCTTGTCCTCTAGCGATCCAACCTTAGCTTTTAGTTCTCCTATTGCCTCGCCTTGACCGCCAATGTCCCTCTCCAATTGCGCATGTACAACCTCAGAATCGAGGGAAAGTGTTGGCGTCGTGTTGTGCTCCGAAGGTGGGAGAATCTGTTTTGGAGTAGGGGCTTCTACGGCTGGCCTTTGAACTGTCTTGTTGTAGTCGGGGGTCGTCAAGAAGTTGGGTGGCTGCGGCGCAGGAGCCTGTATGAGCAAAACCAACAATAGCAGATTCATGACGCCCTCATTTCTTTGGAGGTGCACTGCTGGGTTGGGATGGGGGCGCTACTTGGTAGACACGATCCTCTCTGGCGCTATTCACAGCAGCTTGAATATCAGAGGGGGGAACGAATCGCGCAAGTAGTTGAAGCTCCGCATTTTGCAGCTTTAACAAGTTGAATTGCCCTACAACAAGCTCATCGGCTTGGACATGGTGGGCAAGCACCAAATATGAACCTATGCTCCCGACCGTCATCGTAGGTTGGATCGGTTCAGCAGTAGCTGCACTAAACATTCCGGGCGGTTGGGGTGGTGGAACCCCCGTTGGATTAGAGCTTGGAGGTACCTGGGCTGGGGGCGCGCTGACCGCGCTTGCCTGCTTTTCCAGGTGTGGGGCAAGCATGATGCCGATGGTGATGCCTATCAGCAGCGTCACTAGGTTAACGAGGGACGCAAGTGCATTTTTCATGATCCAAAAAGGATAAATGACCACAACGGTTGCGGGGGTGATTTTTTGAGAGAGGTCAGGATTGACGGCAGGTTCATCTTGATTTTGGACACACATATCATTTACGCTCCATTCAGAGCGTTACCCAACGCGACAGATTAGAAGCGCCAAAACCCCGCCTGCCAGCGGAGTTTCCTGCATCAATACTACCCTAGCAATTCAGGGATAGACCAAGGATGATCTGCGATTCCGCTTTCCATCGCAGGGGTAACGCGTAACGTTTTGTGGATTCTGCAGAAATTGTAGTACGCAAACCATAAATTATATGCAAATTCCAAGTTGCTCCATTTCTTTGAAAACGCATTAGTTAGCCGCGTCATGCGGCGCATCCCCATTCTGATTGAAAGATTTTGCCGTTCGATGTGGCTTGTGCAGATGCGGTCTGAATCAGGGCTACCCATGACTTTTTCTGGGACCGCATCCACAACCTCAGCCGGGCTGTACCGCTGCTCGCCTTCACGGGAAGATGCATAGACCTTGACTAGTTGAGCGAAGTCCACTCGGCCACGAAGGAATGACTTGACGGCGGGTTTGTAGGGAGCGAAGCCATCGCTTGTCAGTTGATAACGGCGAGAGGGGGCCGTAGCGAGCGCAAGCCTAGAGATGAATTGGTCTGTTGATTCGGCTGTGCGCTTGCCCAGGTAGTGAGTGAGCACGAGCTTGCTATTCCGCTCCATCGCAACGAAGCAATAGGCATCTCCGATCTCTGCATTGTCCTGCTCGTGCTCCCACTTGTGACCCTCTTTCTTGAACACGTAGCCCCAAATCTCGTCTACCTCCACATCGGCCACATCAAGGCCCTTGATCTTCTCATTCATGAGCCGCTGGCAACGCTCCCCAGCCAAGACGAGTAGCCGGAGAATGGTATCGCGGTGAACGCCAGTGATGCGCTCGGCAGAGCGAACGCTCATGCCTTCCAAGAGCAAGCGCAGGACACTCTCTGCCCGATCCAAGGGCAACCGCATTTCGTCTAGCGGGCGCTGGTGCTCTTCCGTGTAGGTTTTCTGACATTGATTGCAGCGGAACCGCTGTAGGCCATTTCTGTGCTTTCCGAACCGTTTGCATAGACTCTGGCAGTTGTGGCAGGTCATGGACTTTTTCTCCTTGAGTCCACAGCCTGTTTGCCGGATAATGAATTTGTGGGTTCATCGCGGCGCAAGCTGTGGTGGATTCTGACCCCGGTTCACCGTTAGCGCGGTGGCCGGGGTTTTCATTGCTTTACTGTATACTTGCTCGGGCAGGTAGTCAAGAATAATCTTGACTTCTTTCTCGGGCAAGTATACTTTGGTGCCATGACAGACGAATCCTTCAAACTCACTTCAGAAGCGGCAAAGAAACTATCTCGCCTCGGTGCTGCGAAAGGCGGAATTGCCCGCGCAAGTGCCTTAACGCCGGAACAGAGAAGCGAGATTGCAAGGAATGCCGTGCAGCAAAGATGGGGAAAAGAAGGTAAGGGCGTGCCTCTGCTTGCGCATTACGGTGCTGTAGATCGACCTCTCCGAATCGGCAAAATCGAGATACCGTGCTATGTCCTTTCTGATGGGACTCGCGTGCTTGCACAACGAGGACTCCAAAGCGGTATCGGTATGTCGGAAGGCGGCGGACAGCGCGGCGCGCGTAAAATCGCCGAATTTATGACTCGTTTGTCCGCAAAGGGCATAGATATCAAAGATTTAGTCGCGCGCGTGAATTCTCCCATTCGCTTTATTCCCCCTCATGGCGGAAACCCGGCAGATGGGTACGAGGCGACAATACTGCCCGATATCTGCGCTGTAATTATTGATGCGGATCAAAAAGGCAAACTAGATGCACGGCTCAAACGGCTGGCGGAACGGGCAGCCATTCTTCAACACGGATGGTCCATTGTTGGAATCATCGCGCTTGTAGATGAGGCTACTGGCTACCAAGATGTTCGCCAGCGAGATGCGCTAGCGCGCATTTTAGAGAAGTTTGTGGCAAAAGAGTTGCGGCCCTATCTTCCGACATTTCCCCTTGAATTTTATCGCCAGATATATCGACTGAATGGATGGCCGTATGATGAAAGTTGCGCTCGCCCTGGCGTTGTAGGACATTGGACCAATAACGTCATCTACAAGCGGTTAGCTCCGGGAGTTTGGCACGAACTAGATCGTCTCACGCCGCGCTACGCTAGCGGTCGGCTGAAGCACAAGCTGTTCCAGCGCCTCACAGAGGATGTTGGATTGGCAAAGCTAGATAAGCACTTCGCTGCGGTTCTGATGCTGATGAAATATGCTCCCAACTGGAAGATCTTCATGGAAAGGCTAGATCACGAGTTTCCGCAGTGGGGAGATAACCTCATGCTCCCCTTCCCCGACGATTACACCCCACCGCTGGATTTGGCTGAGTGATTCACTGGCGGCCTTACCTCTCAAGGCCGCCACCAACATAGCAACGCACTATTAGGACATCACCGCAGCAAGGTAGTGGGTCAGTTTCCGAGTCGCGTCGCCCCGCCCGGAGGAGCGTGCACGGCTAAGATCGACGGTCGGCGGCTTTTCGTCCACTGGCGACGACGCACTGAAGCAGAATCCGAGGACAACCGAATGACCACTCCTGGTGCCGGGGTTGCGTAGTACCTGATGGCTTTTACTTCGGGTGTGGTGTAGTCTTTGAGGAAAATGGAAGTGAACATTCGAATCGCCCAACCCACCGACCTTCTCCGTATCGTAGACATCTATAACCAGGCAATCCATTCAAAGTGCTCAACGGCCGATCTCTCGCCGCTCAAAGTGGAAGACAGAAAGGCTTGGTTTGCAGAACACCCTCCCCAAAAATATCCGATATTTGTCGCGGAGATAGATGGGGGCATCATCGGTTGGTGCAGCCTTAGTGCCTACCGCCCCGGACGGATGGCGCTCAGATTCACCGCGGAAATCAGCTGCTACATCGATCAAGCCTTCCAACGTCGAGGTATTGGAAAGGCACTGCTCAATCACGTCATGGCCGCCTGTCCCAAGCTGGAGATTAAGAACGTTTTCGGGATTCTGCTCGAGCGGAATGTGGCTAGCACGCGAATGATGGAGTCCTTGGGTTTTGGTCGGTGGGGATACTTTCCTCGCGTTGCGGACTTCGATGGCGAAGAATGCGGTCACCTTTACTTCGGCAAGCGAGTGCCCGATTAGCCAGTATGTTCGGGCGTGCCTGGGAGCGGTAAACCCGCGACTTGGGCACTTATACGTATCACGCCCTACCCTCGGAGGTGGCCTCTACTCGGCTCCGAGTGGATCCTCGCCGGCTCGAAAACTGACCCACCTCGCAGCAACCTTCCCCGCGCCGCCGCGATACATTGAAGGGTTGTGCGTTTCCTCGTTTCCGTCCTTCGCTTGCGGCAGCCATCGCTCGTTCGCGCCATCCTTCTCTCGGTGGGCGCCTTCACGGCCAGCCTGCGTCTGGCCGGGTTTCCTTACATCGGAAACCTGCGCGGCTCGCGATGGCAGATTCTTGCCCTGCTGGTTGCCGCGTGGGGCATGGCGGAGACAGCCCGCTGCCTGCAACGCCGATGGAGCCTCTACCATGCCGGCGTGCTCATCCTGCTCTATGCCAACCTGATGATCCTTGCGGCCATTGTGGTTTTGCTTGCCGTGCCCTGAGAGCAAGCTGCGCATTGCAAAAGGTAAGTCGATAGCATGGCGTGCAGGACGAGAGCGTGTTTCATCATCCTGCCCTGTATCGGGGCGCAAGCAGGCGCCGGAGCGCCCTCCAAGCCGGGCCGGGCGCGTGTCGTTCGCTTCGGCTTCAACACCCGTGGGTTCTTGAGTTCGCAATCCCGCCCGCGGCTAATCGCGGTACGGAAAGCGGTCGGCTTTATTCTCGTTCGATCCCCACCATCGTCTCAGCTGTTGAAGTTGATGCCTGCGCGCCGGTGACGGCATTGACCATGGCCCAAAAGTTTTTGAGCGGTGTGTCTAGCTGCACATGATGTGTCGGGGCGAGGATCAGCCCGCCATCGAAGCCCACTGTCTCCAAACGCTTCAGCACTTCGGCGCGCACCTCTTCGGCGGTGCCGAAAGGCAGTGTATGCTGTTCGTCGATCGTGCCCCAGAAGCTGAGTTTCTCTCCGTACTGCCGCTTCAGCGTAGCGGGATCCATGCACCTCGGCTGCACTGGATTGAGCACGTCCAGGCCGATTTCTATCAGATCCGGGATGATTTTCTCTATATTGCCGTCGGAATGATAGGCCATCTTCACCTCGGGATTGATGCTCTTGAGGCTGGAAAAGAACTCGGCCATTCGAGGTTTAAAGAAACGGCGCCAGGTCCCGGGAGCAAGAAGCATGCCCTGCTGTGTGCCCACGTCGTCGCCTGTCCAAATCATGTCTACACCCAGTTCGACCAGCCGTTTGGCGGCTTCCAGATGATAGCGGAATGGAATCTCAAGAATCGCCTCGGCGAGCTTCGCGTCCTCTGAAAAATCGATGAGCATCTGCTCGAATCCACGCAACGCCCAGGCTGTCTCAAAGATCGTGGTCACGGTCACGCCCACGATCCAGTAGTCGGCTTTACGAGTAGAGATCAGGTGTTCGGCTTCCCGGTAAAGTTCCGGCCGGTGCGGGTCAGGCGGGCGATAGGTATCGAGCGCGCTACGGTCGGCCAGCGGATGGCGAGCGATGTCGGTGTAGAATCCGCTGCCGAAACGCGTCTCATAAGGCGCGTTCTTCCAACCTACGCCCCACTCGTCGGTGTAAGTTTCCCGTCCGCTTGCGTAAGTCTCGTTTGCATAATAGGAGTTGGCCCAGCCGACAGAGGTCAGAAGCATGTCCTGATTCAGCGCGCATTCCAGTTCGTAGGTATTCCCGCCCCCGTGCGGGTTATGCGCCGAACGACCCGTCTGGTGCATGTCATCGCGCAGCCGTTGCGCAAACTCCGGGGTAAAACTGATCTGCATAGGGCAGCGGTCGGGCTTTTCATGACGCAGCGACATGCGAACGCGGTCACGCGGCTTCATATCGGCTCCGGTGGAAACTGATGTCAATATACTCGCCCAGCAGTGGCGTGCGCGGCAAAATCCGTGGTTGAGCCATCCTTTCTCTCGGCAGGTATTCCTAACGAGAAATGCGAATCCAGTCGATGTTCACTCTCTTCCCGGGGGCATCGGCGTATAGAAACGTGAGAGAGTTGACGCCCCGGTTCAGGGGAATGGAGAGCGTCTCCAATCCATGCACTCGGTCGTGGATGTGAATCTGTTTCGTCGCACCTTGATTGATTTGAAGCTGCAAGCTGTCACTCTGGATTGGGCTGTCTGTATAGGCAACGGTCAGCTGGTACGATCCCGGCTCCGGTACGGCAACGTGATTGAACTGCAGCTCAGCCGGAAGCTCGCCAGGTCCTGCGCCGTTCATCGAAATGGCATAGCCTTGGCTGCACCCGGGACACGCAAGCAGGGAGACAGCAACCGACCGGACATTTCCGGGCCACTCCGCCTCGTAGATCACGCCTCTCCGCCAATCGTAGGTCCCGCTCACTTTCAACATCAGCGATCCGTGCGCCGGGAGTTCCTCCTGAAAGCTCTCCGGGCCTGCCTGCAAATCCCTGTGCGCATAGAGATCGCGGACCCGAACTTCGCCGGACAGATTCAGATCGCTCCAGCGCAGCGAAACCGTTGCCGGATGATCGGTCAGGTTGAGCAGAAGCACGGCATCGGTCCCGCTTCCAGGCTCGCCCAGTGGCTTGGACCATACCTCAAGACCGGCTGCGTCCTCTTTCACCTTCACAACGCCTGCGCCAAGCGGGTCCTGGTCGATCGCGATGACTTCGGCGTTCGTGTAGATGGCCTTGGTCTCTTGAGTCATGTGCGCTACATCGTTGCCGGCCCAGAGCGGAGCCGCGGAGATCGCCCACATCGCGTAGTGAGTTTGCGCTTCAACCGCATTCAGGCCGCGGTTGCCTACTTCGAGCATGTCCGGATCGTTCCAACTGTTGGGCGCACTGAAAACCGCTTCACGAGCGCCCGATTCAAATCGCTGAACAACGTTGGCCCACTCTACTCTGTCCTTCTCGGGGCTGATGTCGGCATCGATTCTCCAAAGCTGCGCCTTGCCTTGGGCCCACGTCCAGGGGCGTTCGTTTCCCCAGGAGCAGATATAAAACAACATGGGCCTGCCGGTGGCCTGGATGGCTGCGGCCATGCGCTCATAGACCTCGCGCCCAGTGTGCTCGGGCAAGCGATTGCAGTAGTCCATTTCGACAAAATCCATGCCCCACGCCGCGAATGTCCTCGCGTCCTGGCCTTCGTGTCCGTAGCTGCCCTGATAGCGAGGATTGGAAAAACAGGTGTACGGCCCAATATCGGTGTAGGTGCCGGCCTTAAGTCCAAGCGAGTGAATGTAGTCGGCCAGGTCTTTCATCCCGTGCGGAAAGCGGACCGGGTCTACCAACAGTTCACCGGATGCATCGCGCCGTGGAGCAATGCACTCCTGAATCAGAACGTACTTGTAGCCAAGGTCGCGCATTCCAGTCGCCACCAGGGCATCCGCTTGTTCACGAACCGTCTGATCGTCGTAGTCGCAGAAAAAATGGTTCCAATTCGCCCAGCCCATGGGCGGCGTGGGGGCGAGGCCCGGTTCGGGATGCGTTGTCTGACAGCGTGCGAACGCGGCGTCAAACAGCACGAGGCCGGCCACCAACGCAAAGCAGGCAATGCAGTCGCGCGCCAGGCGCCTGGAGATCGGGATCGTGTGCGGCATGGTGCTTTCTCCTTGCGGGGAGCTGCGTTCGCAGCTCGACCGGTCATTCAGGAACTGATGACATCGTTTTCATTCTGCTTAGAGTGTATTTCAAAAATATGTTTTGTAACCAGGGCACGGCTTACTGGGGTCCCCAGCGACAAGTCTTCGTCGCTGGGGTGGCTTGAGCCGGACCGAAAAATGCAGGAAAATACGGGGCTTTAGCCGCTGAGGGATGACAACGGAAATCGACGCAATCATTTTCGAAACACGCTGTAACAATCTCCCTCGTACAAAAGATCGGGCAGGCCGGAAGTAAGAGTGCAGGTTGATGGAATCGAATGGCCCCGATCCCTAAATTCAGCTGCCGCGGAACTCAGGCGAACCCTCCCGGAGATTGATACAATTCGCTCCGCAAATTCCGGGCAAATCAGCCGTCCCGCCGTGTAGCATGGGCAGAGCACGCTCAACCGGCAGCCTAAGCGGAAGTAAGTGCGTCATTCTTGCCGTCCGCGGCGCCGGCTGAGCGGAATACGAAGTGCTGGAGGAAGCGATGCTAAAAGGATTTCGAGATTTCATTCTGCGTGGAAACGTCGTGGATCTGGCAGTGGCCGTGATTCTCGGCGCGGCGTTCAACGCTATCGTTGCTTCGCTTGTCGGCGACGTGCTGAACCCGCTCATCGCCGCAACCATGGGCAAACCGGATTTCAGCGGCGTCATCCTGCATGTGGGCGGCGGCCAGATCAAGGTGGGCAGTTTCCTTAACGCGGCGGTCGCGTTCCTCATTGTGGCGGCTGTGGTGTACTTTGCCATCGTGCTTCCCATGAACGCGTTCCAGGCGCGCCTCAAGAAACCCGAGCCTCCCGCGGCTCCCGCAACCAAAGCCTGCCCGGAGTGCCTGAGCGAGATTCCGCTGGCGGCAAAGCGCTGCGCGCACTGCGCGCAGCCCGTGGGTTGACCATTGGTTTCATTCGCTCCGAGGGGCCTGATTCGATGAACTCGCGCGCGGCGCTGGCGTTGCTTTTCTCTGCTGTAACATTCACTGCGGTACTGCCCTCGCACCCGTCGGCTGCGCAGGCGGCGCCGCAAGGCGGCTTCGGCTACATCGATTTCAGCGCCGAAGCCAAGCTGGAAAAGAAATTCCTCGCCGTGCCCGACGCCAAACTGGCCGGCGAGGAGCTCAAGACCCTTACTGCCGCACCCCATATGGCGGCGTCGCCCGAGGACCGCAAAACCGCGCAGTACGTGGCGCGAAAGTTTCGCGCCGCCGGGCTGGAAACCAAAATCGTCCCTTACCGCGTGCTCCTGGGCCTGCCCAAACTGGTGCGCGTTGAGGCCTATGACGAGGCCGGCCATCTGCTCATGACCGGGCCAACACGCGAACACGTGGCCAACGACCCCCAACAGGACGATCCGCGCGTGGTGATGCCCTTCAACAGCTCTTCGGCGTCAGGCGACGTAACCGGCGAGGCCGTCTACGCGAATTACGGGCGCATCGAGGACTTCAATGAACTCGACCGCCAGCACATCGACCTCCACGGCAAGATCGTGGTCTGCCGCTACGGCTCCAACTTCCGCGGCGTCAAGGTCTACCTGGCCGAGCAGCGCGGCGCCATTGGCGTCATCCTCTACTCCGATCCGCAGGACGACGGCTATTCCAAAGGCGACCCCTGGCCCATCGGCCCCTGGCGGCCTGAAACCGGCGTGCAGCGCGGCTCGGTGCAATATCTGTTCAAGTATCCAGGCGATCCCGAAACTCCCGGCGTCGCCTCCACGCTCGATCTTCCCCATTCGGCCCGCGTCGCGAACGTGGAGGGGCCGGAAGGCAATCAGCCCCACATCGTCTCCATCCCCCTCAGCTATCACGATGCCGTGCCCATTCTGCAGGCGATGCGGGGGCCGGGCGTGCCGCAAGGCTGGCAGGGCGCCTTGCCCTTCCCCTATCGCCTGGGCCCGGGCGGGGTGAAAGTACGCCTCGTCTCCCAGCAGGACGTCCAGCGGCGCATCGTCTGGGACGTGATCGGAAAGGTCAAGGGCTCGCAGGATCAGGATGCCTGGGTGATTGTCGGCAATCATCGCGATGCGTGGGTCTATGGCGCGGCGGACCCATCGAGCGGCACCGCCGCCATGCTCGAGGCCGTGCACGGAATCGGCGCCCTGCTGCGCCAGGGTTGGCGGCCGAAGCGCACCATCCTTTTCTGCAGTTGGGACGCTGAAGAACAAGGCCTCATCGGCTCCACGGAATGGGTCGAGCAGCAGGGCCGCGCCCTCGACCGCGCCGTGGCCTACTTCAATGTCGATGTTGCCGTCTCAGGCCCCGATTTTTCCGCTTCCGCCGTGCCTTCGCTCAAGGAGTTTGTCCGCAACGTCACCCGCTCCGTTCCCAGCCCCATCGAGGGAACCGTCTTCCAGCAGTGGCGTCTCAAGACCTCCCCTGGCGGCGAGCATCGCAGTTCCAACGCCCCGCCCATCGAGGGCGAAGAGGTTCACGTCGGCGATCTCGGCTCCGGTTCGGACTTCGCGCCCTTCCTGCAACATGCCGGCGTGCCCGCAACCGACATCGGCTCCAGCGGGCCCTATGGCGTGTATCACTCCGTTTTCGACGACTTCGCCTGGTACACGCAAAACGCCGATCCCGATTTCGTCTATCTGCAGGAAATGGCCCGCGTCCTCGGCCTCGAAGCCTTGCGCATGGCCGATGCCGACGTCCTTCCTTACGACTACGTCGCCTACGCGCGCGCGATCTCCGCCTATCTCGAAGCCGCAAAGCGCGACGCTGCCGGTCGGGAGCTTGGATCGCTCGACTTCGCTCCCAGTGAAGCTGCTGCGGCGCGCCTGACCGCGGCCGCGCAACGAGCCTATACGCTCCAATCCGCCCCCTCCGGCGACCTGGCCAAATTGAATCTCGCCCTGCGCCAAACGGAAACGGCGCTGCTCACTGAGTCCGGCCTTCCCGGTCGCCCCTGGTACCGGCACACCATCTTCGCCCCTGGCGAGTCCACCGGCTACGCTGCCGTCGTCCTTCCTGGCGTCAACCAGGCCATTGGCGCGAAAGATGCCGCCCTCGCTCAACAGCAGCTAACGGTGCTCACCCAGGCCCTTGACCGCGCCGCGGAAGTCCTCAGCATGGCCCCCTGAGAAGGTCCGCATACAACGGATTACGCGGGAATCCACCGTCACCGGAAGGTGGCAGCCGCGCGCTGCCCCCAACAGGCCACGTCCTCCCACCGAAGAGTGATTCCCCATCGTGCGCTCAGAGAGCTATGGTCCTGCTCAAGCCGCGGATTCTGCGGCACGTGCGTTGCACCTGTTGGGGGAGCGTCCCTCATGCTTGACTTTCTGCTTGGGCTCTCTTTCGTTGCGATGATTCTTTCGCCCTCGATCGTCACCTCATGGCAGCGGGTCAGGTCCCACAGGCGCAACTGATTCGAGTACGCATGCTCGGCAACAAAGGAGCGTTTCAGTGGTGGTTCCTATGAATGACCTTGTCATTGAATTGATCCTGATCGCAATGATCCTCGTTCCCGCGATTGCGACCTCGCTGCAGCCGGCCAAGGTGGCCAGCCGCGCGAGCTCGGGAGTGCACGGAAGACTTCGCCGCGGCAATTAACCCGCGCCCGGCTCGCCCTCCTGCTCGGGCGATCGCACCTGCGCCCTCCCTGCCATTCCCTCGCGCTGCCGCCGCCTCCGCAAAAAGGCTAGAAGCTAAAAGCTAGAAGCTAGAAGCTGCTTTTCTGATCCCTGATCCCTGATCCCTGTTCCCTGACCCCTGCCTTGTTGACCCCAGGCCTCACGCCTCGTATCGTAAGAGATGGAGCATCATGAAGGTTTCCCCGAACACCCTCCGCATCTCCATTGCCGTGGCCGTCATCCTTGGCACCATCGGCTGGCTGGCGTACTCAGGCTACGGATCCAGCAAGAGCTACTACGTCACCATCGCCGAGCTCGGCGGCATGGGCGACAAAGCCTACCATAGCCAGTTGCGCGTGGAGGGCTTCGTCCAACCCGGTACCATCCAGCAGGACGGCACGCACGTTGACTTTGTCCTCAACGAATACGAGAGCCATTCGCCCAAGGCTTCCTCTGGGCGCCTGCTCAAGGTCAGCTACAAGGGATCGGAGCCGCCGCCGGACACCTTCAAAGACAATGCGCAGGCTCTCGCCATCGGCACCTACGGCCGCGACGGCGTCTTCCACGCCAGCGAGCTTCAGGCCAAGTGCGCCAGCAAGTACGCGCCGCAGCAACCCGGCGCAGCGCCATCCACGCCGGCCGGCGCCAAGCCGTCAACAGCTTCTACCGCGGCGCCCGCACCCGCAACGCAGACCGCAGCCAACTGATCGCATGAACGCCATCGCCTCCGAAGCCGGCAGCACAACCCTTTGCGCGCGGCTCGATCAAGTGTCGAAACTCTTCGGCAGCTTTGCCGCCCTCAAGCAGGTCTCGCTCTCGCTTGAGCCCGGCCGCTGCTACGTTCTTCTTGGCGAAAACGGCGCGGGCAAATCCACCCTGCTGCGCATTCTCGCCGGCCTGTTGCGCCCCAGCCACGGTACGGTCCGCGTCTTCGGCGTCTCCGAACCCCAACAAGTCCGCGCCCGCATCGGCTACATGAGCCACGCGCCCATGCTCTACGACGAGCTCACCGCACAGGAGAATCTCCGCTACTTCCGCAGTCTCTACCCCGGCCGCGCCTGCCTCACTCCGGCCGAAGCCCTTCGCCAGGTCGGTCTCGACCCCGATCTGAACCGCCTCCTCGGCCAGTATTCGCAAGGCATGCGCCAGCGCGCCTCGCTCGCCCGCGTGCTGCTTTCGGCGCCCGAGCTGCTCCTGCTCGACGAGCCCTTCTCCAACATGGATGTCGAAAGCGCCCGCCAGATGGTCGAGCTTCTCGCCGGCTTCCGCCGCGGCGATCGCACCATCGTCCTCACCACGCACCAGCGCTCGCTCGCCGCTCCCATCGCCGATTTCGTCATCACCCTCCATGCCGGCCGCGTGGCCTCATTTGAGCCGGGGTCCCCAGCGATAGGTGGCTCGGAGAGCCGGGGTCGCTGGGGTGATGAACCGGGGTCCCCATCGACAGATCCTGGTCGCGGCGGAAGTGAACAGCGGAGAACCACGCCATGAAGACCAACGGCGCGCGCTTCCTCGAGTCCCTCGGCATCCCCTTCGAGCTCCGTGAGTACGAGATCGATCCCCATAATCCCGATGACCTCACCGCCATCGCCGTCGCTCGAAAGATCGGCATGCCCGCCGAGCAGGTCTTCAAAACGCTGCTGACGGCCTGTGGCTCCGGTCTCTACGCTTTCGCCGTCATCCCCGGCGATGCCGCCCTCGACTTCAAGAAGCTCGCCCGCGCTGCCCAGTGGCGCAAGGCCGAGATGGTCCCCCTCAAGGACGTGCAGCCGCTCACCGGCTACATCCGCGGCGGCGTCACCGTCTTCGGCGCTAAAAAACCCTATCCAATCTTTGTCGATGAAACCGCCATCCTCTTCGATCGCATCAGCGTCTCTGCCGGAACCCGCGGCACGCAGTTGATCCTCGCTCCCGGCGACTATCTCCGCGCCGCCGCCGCCCTCGGCGCGCCCGTCCAAACCGCCGACCTCACCAAGGATACGAAACCATCCTCCCTGGAGGGCCACGCCCAATGACCCGCGCCCTCTTCACCCATCTCGCCAAGGACCTGCGCATCGAGTGGCGCTCCAAAGAAGCCGTCAACTCCATGCTCTTCTTCGCGCTGCTCGTGGTCGTCCTCTTCTCGCTGGCCTTCGATCCCCGCGGCGCATTCTCCCGCGACATTGCCGGCGGCGTGCTCTGCGTGGCCACCATGTTCGCCTCGGTCAGCGCGCTCAATCAGGCCTGGGCCCGCGAAATCCGCCATCAGGTCCTCGACGCGCAGCGCATGGCCCCCACCCCCGGCGCAGACATGTTTCTCGCCAAGGTGCTGGCCAACTTCCTCTTCGTCACCATCGTCCAGATCGTCCTCGCGCCCGTCTTCGTGGTCATGTACAACCTCCACATCCTCGGCGAGGCGTGGAAGCTGCTGCTGGTTCTCCCTCTGGGCACCTGGGCTCTGGTCGCCAACGGAACCTTCTTCGCCGCCCTCTCCATCCGCAGCCGCAACCGCGAGCTCCTCCTCCCACTCATCCTGTTTCCCATCTTCATTCCCGCGCTGCTGGCCATGGTCCAGGCCACCGGCGCCATCCTCACCGGCGACAGCGACCCCACCCTCTGGATCAAGATGCTCCTCGGCTACGACATCGTCTTCACCACCGCCAGCCTGCTCCTCTTCGACGTCGTCCTCCACGCCGAATAGCCGAACCCAGAACCCCGGAGGGGTCAGCACACGTTAGTGTCCCGTCTCTATAGCGGGTCTCCTGCGGGTGTAGACCAAGGCACAATCGCTCAGTGGCTTTTTCATCAGGAAAAAGCCGCCTTGAATTCTGTCCGAAATGGCTCATAGTCGCAGGAGAACCGCCGTAAAACCTGCCATGGAAAGCCGTAAACCGGACAGAACAAGTGCGCCTCCGAAAGCTACAATTTTGAATAGCCGCTCGACAGGAAAGCCATGGTTACGCGCCAACACTCCGCGAAAAGCAAAGGATCGATCGTGCAGGAAACTCTGCGCGCTGTTGTCTCCCGAAATCCCGCTCTTCGCGAAGCGCTAAAATTCCTTTTCTCAGGCGCGGCAGAGACCTTGTCCTTTCAGCATTTGCGGCTTCAACCTCTCGTTGCGGCGCATCGCAACCCTTTCAGCGCGGAACCGTTTCTGTTGCCCAGGGAACGATTCGGAGGTTCCCAGGATGTTGCGCTGGTTCCTTTGGTCCGCAACGTTGTCGATGAGACGCTTCGTGCCTACGCTTCTGAGAGCCCATATCTTTTGGAGTATGTGGGGAAAACGCCAATTTCTCCTTACGGAAGCTTGAGCTTGAGCGTCAGCCGCTGGGGGCATGTGGATTGGGATTACATACGCGATCTCGATTGGCGAATCTTCTTGCCTCCTGAGATCGGCCATGTTTCTGGCTTCAAGTCATACCTGGAGCAGACCCTGACATCGGAGCTCCAGAAATACGAACTCTATCGGCTTTTGGGCGGGAAGGATGCGCAGGGGCTCGCCCAGGTACAACTACGCGACAAGCGGACTGCGGAGGTTCACGGGTTTCACTTCTTTCTCATCGCCATGAAACCCGGGTTTGTCCGGGGGAACATCCATCGCGATGGCGGCTACTCTCCCCATTTCGCCTTTTTCCCTGAGGACTCCCTCGATGAGCACCTGGAATCGGCGAATCTGCTTTGGTCCGACTTGATCGCGCAGCAGCGGGAAGACTACATCGAGATGTTCGACCAGTTGAGCTTCAATATCTTCGGTGAAAATACAGGAAAGGACCGTCTATATAAGACACGCGACTGGTACCTGCACAAAGCATTCAAGTGGTATGCCACGCTCGCACGGGCGCGAGGGCTCTCTTCGATTGAGGAAGATCTTCTCTATCAATATGAACATTTTCGAGGATCGGAGGCTGAGCTTTCCTATTTGGCGAGATATCGATACTACGCTCGCATGTCTCCCAGCCCGCAACACTTGGATGACGTTGATCGCGATCTGGCCCGCGCCGCAAGCATCGCTTTCGCGCGGGCACGAAACTCCCAGGACCCCATGGTCGGCCGGCAAATCAGCCTAGATAGCGCCGATATCATACTTTTGGAAGCGGTTCCCGAGAATTTTGCGCTGGCGGCCCGCAAGCTACTCGATCGGGTTGAACTCTCTTTGCCCGATCGGTTGCAGTGTGCCCCGATACCCGGGCCGATCCGCTTCGCTGACAATCTTCCTGCGCCTTCCGGCGTGCGCCTCGACGGTCACGGGCAAGCTGCCTTGATACCAGCCGAGTGGTCGATGGTCTTTTGCGATTCTTATGTCCATCACGCCGTGAAAAAGGCCGCGGAAGAGAAGCGATCCATCGTTGAGGCGGACATCCGCCAGGCTCTCGTGGTGCTGCTCGCGACTCTTCTCTGGCAGGCGTCGCAAGTCCCCGCCGGTTCCAGCGGCCCCGTCCCCAACTGAACCGCACGACATGACTTCACATCACTTCCCAGTTCGGTGTGGGATCGCACAAACCCAACCCACCGCTGTCATCCTGAGCGAGCGCAGCGAGTCGAAGGATCTGCGGTTGCTTTTCGCCCTGCGCAGGGCTTGGCTTCAGCCATGCCGCAAACCGCCCCACCCTTTTGAAAATAATTAGCGTGGCGAAGCCGCGCTCAAATCTGCGCCGCGAGAGCCGACCGACCATCCAGCCAACTTCCCACCCATCACCGCGCAACAACCGCCTCCCCCAAGCCGACTTCGGGGGACCAATATGCCTCTGACAAGTGCACCGGCGATTGACCAACATTCGACCTAAGTTCCGGCTTGCCCATCAATCAGGAGTAACGAGCCGGAGAGCGTAAGGTTTGCTACTCCGATGCGCCGGTCGAGTCGCGCAGGCTGCGTGGGGGGGCAAATCCTTGAAAACCTGGCGGCCTGCGCGGGGCTGGCATGCAGGATTTCTCAAGGTGGGCCCGGGCCGCCGCGACAACCTGTATAAAATTGACCAGCTTCAACACACCGCCTCCCGGCAGAATCCGAAACGCGGAAGAAACGGCGGAGGGACCGTTGTCGGAAAAATCGACGATGAGGGCTCTCGATTCGGCGAGCGATCGAAAGAAAACACGGAATCGCCCGGTTTTCCGGCCGCAAATGTTGTGTTGGTGTTGCAATTCCTCTCGGCAGCAGTACAATTCGAGGGAATTGGCGCCGATACAGGAGATTCCAGCTGAAGGCAAACCATGGAGGAAAAGGCATGTTTCACATACTCTGGTATGTAATTATCGGGCTGCTCTCGGGGCTTATCGCGAAATCGGTGATGCATGAGCACATGACGATGTTCTGGACAATCGTGCTCGGCATCGTCGGATCGATCCTCGGCGGCGGCGTTACCCACATGATTTCTCGCTCGAGAAACGAGCGGTATCACCCCGCTGGCCTCATTTTTTCCACACTGGGCGCGATCCTGGTTCTCTTCATTTGCTACAAGCTGAAGATTCATCTCCCCTAGGTCTTGGTTTGTCCCCTTGGCTCATTTGCCGCCCGGCGAGTTCTGTCCACTTGGTGTGAGACGAACTGGCATGGAACCCTCACGCCGCTTTCCAGGCAATTAGCGGGCCTTGTTTGAAGCTGCCAAACTGGCGCCCAGACAGCGCCACGAGCTGGCCCTGGCCTATGGGAAGGGGCGGAGGGGAAACGGCAATCGCGCTCCGCTCGCCGCAGCCGGGAAGTTGTCCGAGCGTGGTCTCGCTGGAATGTACAAAGGCCCACGGTTAACCGTGGGCCTCTGTCTTTACGGACCGGGCTTCAGCGCTACATGCCCTTTGGCTTGGACCCTTCCTGCGGTGCAGCGTGTTGCTGTGGCGCGGCCCGTTGCTGAGGCGCGGCGTGTTGCTGCGGTGCCGCGCGTTGCTGCGGTGCAGCATGTTGCTGTGGTGCCGCGCGTTGCTGCGGTGCCGCGTGCTGCTGCGGTGCGGCGCGTTCCTGTGGCGCAGCGCGTTGCTGAGGCGCAGCGTGCTGCTGCGGTGCCGCGCGTTGCTGCGGCGCGGCGTGTTGCTGCGGGGCGGCCTGCCGTTGAGGCGCAGCGTGTTGCTGCGGAGCGGCGCGTTGCTGAGGTGCGGCCTGCCGCTGAGGCGCAGCATGTTGCTGTGGCGCGGCGCGTTGCTGCGGTGCCGCGTGCTGCTGCGGTGCAGCGCGTTGCTGCGGAGCGGCGTGTTGCTGCGGTGCCGCGCGTTGCTGCGGTGCAGCATGTTGCTGTGGCGCGGCGCGTTGCTGCGGTGCAGCGTGTTGCTGAGGCGCGGCGCGTTGCTGAGGTGCGGCCTGCCGCTGAGGCGCAGCATGTTGCTGCGGTGCAGCGCGGTGCTCCTCGCCCAGGGGCTTGGCGGCAACCGCGTTCTGCGGGTGTCCGCCGTTCACCTTGGCATACGAGGTTCTGTCGGCTTTTGCAGCCCCCTCGTGTTGCGTCTGGAGCCTGGTCGGAGCGGTGTGCTGACCGCGCTCGGCGACCTGCTCCTGTGGGGTGGCAGCGTGCTGAATCCCGCCCGGGCCACCGCTATAGGAAACGCGGCTGCGGTTGACGATCGTGTTTCTCTGCACACTCGCCGGGTCGTTGTAGGTGGTGTGAATCACGGTATCATTCACGCGCATCACCGCGGTGTTGTAGGCAAACTCGTTGCCGCGCCACTCCCCGCCTGAATAGCCGATGCCCCCGTACCCGAAGCCGTAGTCCACGCCGCCGTAGTAGCCTACGTGGCGGCCCCAGTAGCCCCGATGGAACCTGTATCTGCCGCGGTACCAGTCCCAGTAGTAGGGCGTCCACAGGGCGCCCTCATAGGGAGCCCGAACCCAGGCGCCGGGAACCCAGTA